>NZ_JASNGE010000001.1:0-570949 GCF_030164735.1 Bacillus sp. RB3 | reverse complement strand
AAACTCTCCAATAAAGTTAGTTTGTCTAGCATCTAAAATAAAAATTGACGTTTCACGTTGTTTGTTTCGTTCAGTTTTCAAAGAACTACTTGGTCGCTCATTTGCGACTTCCTTATGTTAACATCTTCGTTTTTCGATGTCAACTAAGTTTTTCAATTTCTTTTTTGTCGTTTTCTGCGTTTCCGCATCAGCGACGGTTATTAATATATCATGGTGAAAAATGAAATGCAACACCTTTTATAAACTTTTTTTTAAAACTGCCCACATTTCTTTTTTTATATCATATACTTAAACGAAATATCTCTTTCATGTATGAGCAATTCCTACATATATTTTATATAAAGTTACTCTATCAAAAGACGTTTCTTTCTATAATAAGCGTTTTATTCATATAGCATATCATACAAGGAGGAATATATATGGACTATACCGATTTATTAATCAAACTAGGTCTCTCGGCTATTTTAGGATTTGCCATTGGTTTAGAACGCGAATTAAAACGGAAACCACTTGGTTTAAAAACGTGTTTAGTTATTTCTATTATTAGTTGCCTCCTAACGATTGTTTCTATTAAAGCAGCTTATAACTTACCACATACCGATCATATGAATATGGATCCACTTCGACTTGCCGCTCAAATTGTATCAGGAATTGGTTTTTTAGGTGCTGGCGTAATTTTAAGAAGAGGCAACGATAGCATTGCAGGGCTCACGACTGCCGCTATGATCTGGGGTGCTTCTGGTATTGGTATTGCTGTTGGGGCCGGATTCTATATTGAAGCGATATTCGGAATGTGTTTCCTTATGATTAGTGTCGAACTTATACCACTCGCAATGAAATATGTAGGCCCTAGATCATTTCGTCAACGTGATATCGCTGTGAAACTTGTTGTACGAAATATGGACAATATCCCAATCGTAATTGAAGAAATAAAAGAAATGGATATAAAAGTTAAGAATATGAAGCTTAAAACATTAGAAAACGGTTCTCACTATTTACATCTTAAACTGTCCATTGATCAAAAAAGACATACCGCTGATGTTTACTATGCTCTCCAGCATCTTGAAAGTGTCCAACAAACTGAAGTGGAAAGTATGTAACGTAAAACAAACTCTCTTTAATTAGAGAGTTTTTCTTTTTTCTATATTGGCAACAATGAATGTAGTCCTACAAAGTAAGGAGGAATAGGCAATTGAAATCCCGTCCGAATTTAGTAGATACATTTCGTGATTCCATTATTTTTCGTTTAATTTGTTTTATTATTGTACTGACTGCTTTTTCCGGTTTTCTTATACATAGATTAGAACCTTTTCATTTCACTACATGGTTTGACGGAATTTGGTGGTCAATCGTTACCATTTTTACAGTTGGATATGGCGACTTTGCTCCCCATACGACGATAGGAAAACTAATAGGTATAAGTATTATTTTATTAGGAACTGGCTTTTGTTCTTATTATATGGTGCTGTTTGCTACTGAAATGATTAATAAACAATATATGAAAATTAAAGGTGAAGAAGCCGCTACTTCTAACGGTCATATGATTATCGTTGGCTGGAATGAGCGCGCAAAACATGTTGTAAAGCAAATGCACGTATTACAACCAAACCTTGATATCGTTTTAATTGATGAAACACTTTCTTTACTCCCAAAACCATTTCATCATTTAGAATTTATAAAAGGTTGTCCGCATCACGATCAAACTTTATTAAAGGCTAATATTGCAACGGCACACACCATATTAATAACAGCTGATAAAGAAAAAAACGAAAGCTTAGCGGATACACAGTCCATTTTAAATATTTTAACTGCAAAAGGGCTCAACCCAAACATTCACTGCATCGCTGAACTTCTTACTTCTGAACAAATACAAAATGCAACGAGAGCTGGCGTGTCAGAAATTATAGAAGGAAATAAATTAACGAGCTATGTATTTACCGCTTCTCTTTTATTCCCTTCCATTTCAGGTGTACTATTTTCACTTTACGACGAAATCTCTGATAATAAATTACAACTGATGGAGCTTCCATCGTCCTGCACCGGACAAACTTTTGCCAATTGTAGCTATACTCTTTTAAAGCAAAATATTCTCTTACTAGGTATAAAGCGCGACGAACAATATATAATTAATCCAGTTCATTCCTTTGTTCTCATTGAAAGCGACATACTCATTGTTATTCACCATTAGTAAAATGACGCTCTAATTCTTGCATGAGCACTTTCCCAATATTGATATATTTTCTTTTCACATCTCCATCTGGATCTTTCGGCTCAGCAAATTGATCCATTCCACTTGTTCCAGCTGTTAAAGTATTCACATTATCATCTAGTTCGTCTTGATATACGTGCGAAAGAATATACGGCGTTCCAAGACGAACTATTACGCCTGGTACATCTAGTTCTCCATCAATGGCTGTAAATGGAACTCGTAAAAATTGATACCCATCTTCTTCATCGATTTTGTAATCGAAGCATCCTTTATCATAATCCCAATTACCACCAATGCTATATCCAAGTGGTTTCATAATCTCTTCTAACTTATATAACGCATATGTACGTCCTTCTAAATTTGATTGAATCGGAATCAAGCCCATCCCTCCTAGACTTTTCCTTTAGCATACCCACTTTAGTTTGAATATACTGATGGACTTTTCGATAAAATAATAAAACGCGACCGGATTCCGGTCGCTTTTTATTATTTTAAACGCTCTTCTAATTCTGCTTTTAACTCTTCAAATCCTGGTTTACCAAGTAAAGCAAACATGTTTTTCTTATATGCTTCTACTCCAGGTTGGTCAAATGGATTCACGCCTAATAAGTAGCCGCTCATCGCACATGCTTTTTCAAAGAAGTATACAAGGTAACCGAATGTGTACTCATTTAATTCAGGAATATTGACGATTAAGTTTGGTACTCCCCCGTCGCTATGTGCAAGTAATGTACCTTCGTATGCTTTTGTGTTTACGAAGTCTACAGTTTCACCAGCAAGGTAGTTTAATCCGTCTAAATCGTTTTCTTCTGATTCGATTGTTAGTTCATGTGTAGATTTACCTACTTTAAGGACTGTTTCAAATAAGTCACGACGACCTTCTTGAACGTATTGACCTAATGAGTGTAAATCAGTTGAGAAGTTTGCTGAAGATGGGAAAATACCTTTTTGATCTTTTCCTTCACTTTCACCAAATAACTGTTTCCACCACTCAGCGAAGTATTGAAGTGCTGGTTCATAGTTAACAAGCATTTCAATTGTTTTTCCTTTATTGTATAAAGCGTTACGAACTACTGCATATTGGTAAGCTGGATTTTCTTCTAGTTCTGATGTTCCGAAGTCATCACGACCAGCAGCTGCACCTTTCATCATCTCTTCAATATTTAAGCCACTTACTGCGATTGGTAATAAACCAACTGGCGTTAATACAGAGAAACGACCTCCAACATCATCTGGAATAACAAATGTTTCGTAACCTTCGTTATCAGCTAATGTTTTTAATGCACCACGCGCTTTATCTGTAGTTGCATAAATACGTTTGCGAGCTTCTTCTTTTCCATACTTTTCTTCTAATAACTTACGGAAGATACGGAATGCTAGTGCTGGCTCTGTTGTTGTACCTGATTTGGAAATAACGTTAATAGAGAAGTCTTTACCTTCTAATACGTCCATTAAATCTTTCATGTAAGTGGAGCTAATGTTTTGTCCAACAAATAGCACTTGTGGAGTTTTACGTTGTTCTTTAGAAAGCGTGTTGTAGAAAGAATGGTTTAACATTTCGATTGCTGCACGTGCTCCTAAGTAAGAACCACCGATACCTACAACAAGTAAAATGTCAGAGTCATTTTTAATTTTTTCTGCGCATTTTTGAATGCGAGCAAATTCTTCTTTGTCATATTGAAGCGGAAGGTCTACCCACCCAAGGAAATCGTTCCCAGCTCCAGTTTTTTCGTGGATTGCGTGATGTGTTACTTTCACTGCATCACGTAAATAAGTGATTTCATGTTCACCGATGAAGGATAACGCTTTAGAATAGTCGAACGTTACATGTGTACTCATCTTTTTCCCTCCAATTATGGATATGTATTTCTGTATTCACTTTAGCGAAACTGAAGTTGTAAATCAAGCGATTCAAACATTGTAAACGTAACCAATATATATTTTTTAGAAAAAGTTCATTTTTTGCATAAAAATTCGCATTTTTCGGTATAGATGTATATACATCTTCTTTCAAACATTTTTTATGTATAAAAACAACATAACTACCCCATTCTATAAAAGAGTTAATTAACTCATCGCTTGCTCATGCTTCACAATTAAGGGGGGCTTTTTCATGAGTACTTTACAACGTATCGCATTAGTCTTTACTGTAATTGGCGCTGTGAACTGGGGACTAATCGGGTTTTTCCAGTTTGACTTAGTAGCAGCCATTTTCGGTGGACAAAATTCAGCTCTTGCACGTATTATTTACGGCATCGTTGGTATATCTGGGCTTATCAACCTTGGTTTACTGTTTAAACCATCTGAAAATCTTGGTACGCACCCAGAAACAAACGAAATTCGATAATCAGTATGTCCTTTCACCTCCGACATACGAATATGATTGCATGCAATCATATTTGCAAATATATATCATAAGATAAAGTAAAAGAGGAACGCTCATATGCGTTCCTCTTTTACTTTGTTAACTCGGACTCTTCAATCCATTCTGCCAACTTTTCTCGCAGCGTATTAAATCCGTTTTCAGATGGGTTCGGTATAAGAATCCTTCCTTGTTTTCTTTTCGCCGCTTTTAACGATAAACTCATTTTTCTGTGCTCTTCATCAATTGAAAGTACCTTTACTTCTACTGTATCGCCGACCTTTAAAAAGTCATGAATATCCTTTACATATCCATTTGTAATTTCAGATATATGCACAAGCCCTTGTGTTTCTGCATCTAACGCTACAAACGCACCGTAATCTTGAATTCCAGTCACTTTCCCTGTTACAACCACTCCTGTTGTATATTGTTCTGACATATGAAACACTCCCATACGTTTACCATTCTCTCTACAATTATAGAGAGCAAAGCAGATATATTTATTTTAAATATCCGATTGGTTAGTACGCATTCTAGATAACGTTATCTAGAATGCGTATACCTTATATTAGTAAATTATACCACTATGACAGAACTCATTCAAAATTCATGAAAAATTTCCCTTAAAGAAGTATAATTATCCAATATTGGGATAGACTACTAACACATGGCTTTCTAGTATTCCCCCCCTTTTATGGACAAAACGTATTACGTTTTGTCCTTTTTTTATTCTCTACAAACCGTTCCATTCTCTTCATTGCTTCCATAATTTGTTCAAGCGATGTTGCATAAGAACAACGAATAAAACCTTCACCACTTTCGCCAAATACGCTACCAGGGACAACAGCCACTTTTTCTTCCAGCAATAACTGTTCTGCAAATTCCGCTGAAGATAATCCTGTTGAAGATATAGAAGGGAAAACATAAAATGCTCCGCCTGGCACATGACACGTTAAGCCCATTTCATTGAAAGATTTCGTCATGAAGTTACGACGCTTCTTATAACTATCTCTCATTCGAATCACTTCATCGTTCCCTGCGCGTAACGCCTCAAGTGCTGCAAACTGAGACATCGTCGGTGCACACATCATTGAATACTGATGGATTTTGAGCATTAATTCTGAAAATTGAACAGGAGCTGCAATCATACCGAGACGCCATCCTGTCATCGCAAACCCTTTTGAAAATCCCGAAATTAAAATCGTATGCTCACGCATATTTTTAATACTCGCGAAACTTGTATATACTTCGTCGTATACAAGCTCTGCATAAATTTCATCAGATAATACAATTAGATTGTACTTCTCAACAATCACTGCTATTTCTTCAAGCTCGGATTTATTTAGCATTGCACCTGTCGGGTTATTTGGTGAACAAAGCAAAATCGCCTTTGTTTTCGCTGTAATAGCTGCTTCAATTTGTTCTGGTAGTACTTTAAACTCATTTTCTAAAGTAGTCGCCACAGGAACTGGAACTCCTCCAGCTAATGTCACAAGTGGTGCATAAGAAACGAAGCTTGGTTCAATAATGAGCACTTCATCATCAGGATTTATAATGGCGCGCATCGCTACATCTAACGCCTGGCTCGCTCCAACTGTAACAATGATTTCATCACTTGGGTCATAAGATACTGCAAATTGTTTTTTTAGATACTTTGCTATTTCTTGACGGAGCTCCAATAATCCTGCATTTGCTGTATATGACGTATACCCTTGTTCCAAAGAACGAATACATGCTTGCCTTACATTCCAAGGGGTAACAAAATCTGGCTCTCCTACCCCGAGGGAAATAACACCTTTCATATTTGCTGCTAAATCAAAAAATTTTCGAATACCAGATGGTTTTAAAGATTCTGCTGATCTAGATAGTTCAAATTGCTTCATGGTGTCACCACAATTCGCTTATCATCATCGTCTTTTTCATAAATAACACCCTCATGTTTATACTTCTTCAAAATGAAATGAGTAGTTGTAGAAACGACAGATTCAATTGTTGCTAATTTCTCAGAAACAAACATCGCTACTTCCCCCATCGTTTTCCCTTCTAATGTAATAGAAAGATCATATGTCCCTGACATTAAATAAACGGATTTCACTTCTGAATAACGATAAATTTGCTCAGCAACCGCATCAAACCCAACGCCGTGCTTTGGCGTAACTTTCACATCGATCATTGCCGTTAAACCTGTATGTTCTTTCACTTTCGTCCAATCAATATGTGTTACATAATCCACAATAATCTGTTCATTTTCTAATCTCGCAACCATCTTCTTTACTTCTTCTACTTCTATATTTAACAGCTTCGCTAATGTATCTACAGATAATCGACTACTCTTTTCAAGACAAGCTAATAATTCTAATTCTTTTTCTGTCACCATATAAATCATCCTTCCTTTTCGTTTGTGTCTAAATTATACAAATACCCTTTCCAGTTTGAAAAGAAGATTTTTCTATTGAATTATGTAAAAATAAAGTGAAACTTTAATCAGCGAAATGCTTCACCACGCTGATTATCAGCCCACACCAATCGGGCTTTTACGGACAGTTGCTCTCCCACCTAACCTCTTTGCTTGAGCTGCTTTTTGAGGTGGGAGACTTACTGTCCGTTAATGCGGGGTAAAGTGAAACTTTAATCAGCAGAAAAATACGTGATAAAGCGAAAGGGGATGGAACCGTGAAACCAAAAGTTTATATTGCTGAACCAGTTCCAACATTTGTAGAAAACTATTTATCAGAACACTGTGATTATGAAAAATGGGATCAAAATGAGAAAGTACCTCGTGATGTTCTATTAGAGAAAATACAAGATAAAGATGGGTTATTAAATTTCGGATCTGCTATTAATGAAGAATTACTGACAGTAGCTCCTAACTTAAAAGTAGTGAGCAACATTTCTGTCGGTTACGATAATTTTGATTTACAAGCGATGAAAAACCGAAATGTTATCGGAACGAATACACCCTACGTATTAGATGATACAGTAGCTGATCTCGTTTTCGCCCTTATGTTATCAGCTGGGCGCCGCGTTTGCGAACTCGATTCTTACGTGAAAAATGGTGAATGGAACGCTGAAATCGGAAAAGAACACTTCGGACTAGATGTACACCATAGCACAATTGGTATTATCGGTATGGGCCGAATTGGAGAAGCCGTTGCAAAACGAGCAAAATTCGGATTTGATATGAATGTTCTTTACTATAACCGCCGTCGTAAAGAAGAAGCTGAACAAAAATTCGATGCTACATATTGTGATTTACAGATGCTACTGAAGCAGTCTGACTTTATTGTTCTTCTTACTCCATTAACAGATGAAACATATCACCTTATCGGAGAAAAGGAATTTTCATTAATGAAAGACACAGCAATCTTCATTAATGCTTCTCGCGGCAAAACAGTAGATGAAAAAGCGTTAATCCATGCTTTAACAGAAAAGAAAATCTTTGCAGCAGGTATCGATACATTTACACAAGAGCCGATTCAAAAAGATAATCCACTCTTATCATTACAAAATGTTGTGACTTTACCACATATCGGATCTGCAACATTAAAAACTCGTCAGCAAATGGCCATGACCGCCGCTGAAAATTTAGTTGCAGGGTTACAAGGAAAAACACCGCCTAATATTGTTCGCGGGTAATGCTGAATAAACGAAAGGCAAGATGACATCGTCATCTTGCCTTTTTTTGTTAACATATTTTCTTCTTCCTTGGAGATGATATGAACAAAAATCAATGGAGTGACAAAAAATGAATCATAAATATACTTGTCCTTATTTCACTTTTTCCACTCGCGGCACTACTGTTCATTACGAATTGTATGAACATGATAATAAAACAGAACGTCCTACTTTCATACTCGTTCACGGCTTTTTATCTTCCTCATTCAGTTACCGCCGTCTCATTCCTTTACTATCGAAGGAAGGAACAGTCATTGCTCTTGATTTACCACCGTTCGGAAAAAGTGATAAGTCTCATCTGTTTAAGTATTCTTATCACAATTTAGCAACGATTATTATTGATTTAATTGAACATTTATCTCTCTCAAACATTGTATTAGTTGGGCATTCTATGGGTGGGCAAATTTCTCTCTATGTAAACCGTATACGTCCTGAACTCATTTCAAAGACGATTTTACTATGTAGCTCGAGCTATTTAGCTCGCGCAACCTTACCTTTACTATACTCTTCTTATTTACCGTTCTTTCATTTATACGTAAAGAACTGGATTATAAGGCGCGGCATTGTTCATAACTTAATGAATGTCGTTCATGATCACTCATTAATTGACGATGAAATGAAAAAAGGTTACTCCGCTCCTTTTTATGACGACCGTATATTTCCCGCTTTAACTCGCATGATACGAGACCGTGAAGGTGACTTATCTTCAACTGAATTACAAAAAATCGAAACACCTATCCTACTCATTTGGGGTGAAAAAGACCGCGTCGTCCCTGTACATGTAGGTCATCGTCTACACAAAGATTTACCGAATTCAAAATTTATTTCTTACGAAAATACAGGACATTTACTACCTGAAGAAAAGCCTGAACATGTTTATGAAGAAATTATCGCTTTTTCCGCGCAATAAAATGAAACTCTAATCAGCCTCCACCTAACTTCTTTGCTTCCACTAAATTTTGAGGTGAAGGTCTTACTACCCAGCAAATAGCGGGATAATATAAAAAAGGCTGTCGGAAATCCCGACAGCCTATAATGAACAGCTTCCGCCTTCTTTTATTACAAGTAATTCCACAGCTAATTTCTCACATTTTTCAAGCGCAGGTACTTCCTCAAAAGACATAAAGTATATATGTTGAATCTTCTTTGCGATATATTTTGGATCGTCAAACACACTTATGACGCTCACAACATCGCTCGCTTCTGTTTCATAAAACTCCGGTCCCATTTGAAACGGATCCCAATTCTTCACAACCTCTATCATCTTTTCATATGTACCCATTCGCTTCCCGCCTTTTCACTTTTTAATACTTTTCTTTATCCTATCACATCAGCTATTCTATAAGAAGAGAGAGAACTTTCATAACTTATTGGTTTTACAGAAGAAGGGAGCAAACTTATGCAACTATTTCATAAAGCAATCAATCGACGTGGAACGCATAGTATAAAATGGGATACATATAAAAACGAAGAACTTATCCATGCTTGGATTGCTGATATGGATTTTGAAGTACCAAAACCAATTCAAACTGCCTTAAAACAACGAATCGAACATCCGATTTTTGGCTATACACTTCCTCCCGAAAATATTGGAGATATTATTTGTAACTGGACAAAACAACAATACAACTGGGATATTCAAAAAGAATGGATTGTCTTTAGCGCCGGAATCGTTCCAGCTCTTAGTACGAGCATACAGGCTTTCACCAAAGAAAACGAATCTGTTCTCGTACAACCACCTATTTATCCTCCATTTTTCGAAATGGTCACAACAAACAACAGGCAGTTATGCGTGAGTCCATTACAGAAACAAAATGATACATATGTGATAGACTTCAAGCATTTAGAAAAGCAGTTTCAGCAAGGCATCAAACTCATGCTTCTTTGTAGCCCTCATAACCCAATCGGACGCGTTTGGACGAAAAAGGAACTTGTGCAGCTCGGATCGTTATGTACTAAATATGACGTAATCGTTGTGGCGGATGAAATTCATTCCGATATCATTTATGCAGACCATACACATACACCGTTCGCTTCTTTATCTGAAGAATTAGCAGCTCGCACGATTACTTGTATGGCTCCAAGTAAAACATTTAATATCGCTGGATTACAAGCATCGATCATTATCATTCCAAACGAAAAACTCCGTCACGCCTTTACTGCTATCCAGTATAGACAGGGCTTCCACGGGTTAAATATCTTCGCTTATACAGCGATGCAAAGTGCCTATACAGAATGTAATGATTGGCTAAACGAAATTCGATTATATATAGAAGATAATGCTCAATTTGCTTATGAATATATTAAAACTCACATACCTGCTCTTTCCGTAACGAAGCCAGAAGGTAGCTTTTTATTATGGATTGATTGTTCTCGTCTAAAGCTTTCTCAAAACGAGCGTACCGCACTACTTGAGGAAAAAGGAAAAATCATCGTTGAACCTGGTGAGAAATACGGGTTAGGTGGCGAAGAACATATTCGAATTAACATCGGCTGTCCACGATCTGTTTTAGAAGAAATTTTAAACAGACTGCGTCATACGTTTTCATAATAAGAAAGGAGTCTGCCCCTAATCATTCTTGGGCAGACTCCTTTATCATATTTTGTCGGTAAGTCGATATATTCCAATAATCGCTGATATATTTTCAATTACATTTCACAAAGAAAGCTACCATTCACGGTAGCTTTTACTTTTTCTTCATATCCGATGCTTTTTTTACAATTACGCCACAAGCAATTCGATCCCCTGATTTACCTGTCGGTTGAGTCATACCATCATCAGGGTTTTCTGTAATAATAATAGACGCTCCATCTTTTCTATGAATCGTCGTTTTCCCTTCTTCAAGTGTAATGTGAGGTGCATCGATTTCTGCTTTAATCTTTCCAGAACCATCTGCAACTACGTTCGGTAAATCACCGTTTTCTGCACCCTTCGGATTAAGGAGTCCATGCTTTTTATTATCAGGATTAAAATGATTCCCAGATGATTCAAATCGTGGTGCTTTACACTCACCAATTTCGTGCACATGTATGCCGTGCGGGCCTGGCGTGAAACCTTCCCCTTTAATCTTAATTTTCACTCCGCTTGTTTGCTGAGTTACTTTCGCAGTCCCCACTTCATCACCTGAAGCATTATGTAATTTCACGTCAATTTCTTTCGGCTTTCCTTGGTCACAACCTGCCATCAGAAATAGTAAACAACAACTGAAAAAAAGCCGTTTTTTCATTTTATTCCCTCCAAAATATATTCTGCCCTTAGATTGTCCGAGCATAGAAGGAAACATACAAAAATGAGTTACTGTTTCTTTTCAGCTAATAGTTTTTCTTCAACTTTCTGTAATCGGTCTGCTTCTCTTTTTGATATACGAATAAACATGCGCCACGTGGCAATAGCACCGATAATAAATAGAACGCAAACAATCCCCGGAATAATATATTCTGTTTTATCTTCCGGAAAATATAAAGGCATCATATAGAACACTCCTTATTATACGATTTATAAAACATCAGAATTTTCTGTTATATCATTTTAAATTATAGTGCAACCTACCCATATTCTCAAGGGGCGTTCTGAAAACGAAGGATTTCTTTGACTCCTTCCCTCACTTTCCTTACTATAAACTTGAGGTGAAAAATATGAGAGAAACATTTGAAATTGGTGAAATCGTTACTGGTATTTATAAAACAGGAAAATACATTGGCGAGGTTACAAATAGCCGCCCTGGCAGTTACGTCGTAAAAGTATTAGCTGTTTTAAAACATCCGGTGCAAGGTGACTTACATAACGTAAAACAAGCTGACGTACCATTTTTCCACGAAAGACGTGCTTTAGCTTTTCGTGAGCAAACGAACATTCCAGAACAAATGGTGAAGAAATATGAAGGAGAAATTCCGGATTATACAGATTCACTAAAATTAGCATTAGAAACTCAAATGAATTCATTTTCTGAAGATGATTCACCTTTTGCAGAGCGTAGTCTAGAAACATTAGAACAGTTAAAGAAAGACTACAAACTCTAAAAAACAAAACGACCAAATTACATAATGTGCAATTTGGTCGTTACTGTGTGCTCACTTTCTTTAACACTTTTGAAAAATCAACAAGTTCTCCTAATGTTGGAGGTGCTGGTTTTACTAAATACTCTTTATCTTTTTCTACTAGTTTAAAAATGTTGTACGTCGTCATTGCATCATCAAGCGCACAATGATGCTTCCCTGTCCCTACTTTTCCATACGCCTCAATTGCTTTCCATAATCCTGTTTGATTTCTTTCTCCAAAAAACTTCTTATACTCAAGCGATAAATCACGACACTGTCCGAAGAATGGAAAAGCTATCCCTGCCATTTCACAATTATGCTTCAGCACTTTCATATCCATATTTCCCCACGTTACAATTGTCGGTTTACATTTCGTTTCGTATTCTGAAAGCTTCTTAACGAGTTCAGGAAATGAAATCCCTTTATCCACGACTTCTTGTTTTATTCCTAAAAACTTCTTACATCGATCCGTTAAAGAGGGAAATGTTTTCGGCCTAACATGTGATGAATACGTATCTTCTACCTTACAGCCAGCAACTGAAACGAGTCCTACCTCAATAATCTCTGGAAAAAATCCTTTCGGTTTCTTTCTATGCTGGGGCATCGTAAACTCAAAGTCTAAAAATAAAAATCGTTGTTCATCCATACGATCCCTTCCTTATCATTTTTGTCATTCCTTTCTATTTGACACTCCTACACGAACAAGCTCGAATGCTAATTCCATTTTAAATATTCAGATTGGATGTATCTTATATATATGTCAAATGCCCACAAATATTTTAAAAAATAAGAAAAAATGACCTATGCAGAAAATATGACAAAATCTCTCCTTTCATTTACATCCGCCATTTTCCTACTTTATAATGACGTTATGTGTGTTTCTTCTAGAGCATTTTTGACACACTAAGAAAAAGTGAATGAAAGGAGATGAGATTTTTGCACGAAACAACGCAAGAACTCGCTAACTGGCAGTATTATTTTGCTATCGCAGTCTTTTTAATTACATATGCCATTATTATTTCTGAAAAAATTAATCGCGCTGTCATCGCACTTCTTGGTGCAGCACTCATGGTAATTGTGGGGGTCGTCGATTTACATAACGCCTTTACGAAACATATTGAATGGGGAACGATTACGCTACTCATCGGTATGATGATTTTGGTGAACATTACGAGTAAATCAGGTGTTTTCCAATACGTTGCAATTAAAGCAGCAAAAGGGGCACAAGGAAATCCAATTAAAATTTTAATTTCACTTTCCTTACTTACCGCGCTTGGCTCCGCATTTTTAGATAACGTTACAACTGTACTTCTTGTCGTTCCAGTTACTTTATCTATTACGCGCATACTGCAAGTAAATCCTGTTCCTTATTTACTTTCTGAAATTATTTTTTCAAACATTGGAGGAACAGCAACATTAATTGGTGATCCACCTAACATTATGATTGGTTCTGCAAATAAGCATTTAGACTTCAATGCTTTCCTATTGAATCTAGCACCTATTGTAATTATTATTATTGCAGTTACAGCGATAATACTTTACTTCATGTATCGCAAACAATTAATTGCCGATCCTGTACAAGTTAAAAAATTAATGAGCTTAGATGAAAAACAATACATTAAAGACCCAGTATTAATGAAAAAATCTTTAACGGTACTTGGACTTACGATTGTAGGTTTCATGACTCATTCTATTTTCCATATCGATGCCGCTATTATCGCCTTAACTGGTGCTACTGTACTTATGTTAATTGGTGTGAAAGAGCATGAAATTGAAGAAGTATTTGCAAGCGTAGAGTGGGTAACAATCTTCTTCTTCGCAGGGTTATTCGTACTTGTTGGAGGACTTATCGATATCGGTCTTATCAAAATGTTAGCTCAAAAAGTAATTGGTATAACAGGCGGAGATATTTCTTACGCATCCATCCTTATTTTATGGGTATCTGGTATCGCCTCTGCAACAATTGATAACATCCCATTCGTCGCAACAATGATTCCACTTATTAACGATATGGCAGTTGGGCTAGGCTTATCACCATCTGACGCACAAATCGATGTATTATGGTGGGCATTAGCACTAGGTGCTTGTCTGGGCGGAAACGGAACATTAATCGGAGCTTCTGCTAACGTAATCGTTGCAGGTATCGCGAGCCGCGAAGGACATAAATTTAGTTACATGGACTTCCTAAAAGTCGGTTTCCCAATTATGATCGTTTCATTAATCATTTCTCACATTTATATTTATTTACGCTACCTTATGTAGTAGAAAAAGCGCTCTGATAATCAGAGCGCTTTTTTACTTATATCTACTTATCAACAAAAATGAAAAATCTACTCTTTATATCTCACCGGTTCATTTCGAATAATAAATAAGTGAATCGGTAAGAACACCGAAAATGTGATTACATGAATAATCGTAAATAATATAGAGTTCGTTCCGTATCTGTCTAAAATAGCGTAGATAAGATAAATGGACAATACAATCGATACAGCTGTTGCTAGTAAACTTATAATTGGTACGAAATTAAAAATGAAACATGCAACATATATGCCGAATACTTTCCACCCTGCTTCTTCCTTCAAAAAATCTGGTAATTTATCTTTCGCTAAGTCCCCCCACGTCTTACTATTCAAAAACGGAATAAACGCAAGCACCCCGTCCGTTGCACCATCATTTTTCGCCATCGAATAAAGTGCAAAAGCCGTTAACAAATATGAAATAATTGCCCAAATCAATATAACAAGAATAAACGCAAAACTAAGAGCAAAGAAACCTGCTAGTACGCCTTGATCCTCCATCTTATCCTCTCCTCTCTACTTTCAACATATTTCATTACATTGCAAGTTATGTTTTAAAATTTATCCAAACTCTTTGTATAATAAGAGAAGAAAGAGAATAAGAGAGGAGAAACACGTATGCATCCATTTGTAAAAGCATTACAAGAGCATTTTACAGCTCATCAAAATCTTGAAAAAGCAGAACCTATGGCTCGTTATATGAAAAATCACTTCCCATTTCTAGGTATTCAAACACCGGAAAGACGCCAATTATTAAAAGACATCATTCAAATACATACTCTCCCAGATAAAAGAGACTTCCAAATTATCGTACTTGAACTTTGGGACTTACCAGAACGTGAATTCCAAGCGGCTGCACTTGATATTATGCAAAAATATAAAAAGCATATAAACGAAACACATATCCCCTTCTTAGAAGAATTGATTGTAACAAAATCTTGGTGGGACACTGTCGATAGCATCGTACCTACATTTTTAGGTAATATCTTTTTACAACATCCAGAATTGATTTCTGCCTATATCCCAAAATGGATTGCATCAGATAACATTTGGTTACAACGTGCCACTATTTTATTCCAACTCAAATATAAACAAAAGATGGATGAAGAACTTCTTTTCTGGATTATTGGACAACTACATTCTTCAAAAGAATTTTTCATTCAAAAAGCAATTGGCTGGGTCCTTCGTGAATATGCAAAAACAAATCAGGATGTAGTTTGGGAATACGTGCAAAGCAATGAGCTCGCTCCATTAAGTAAGCGTGAAGCAATTAAGCATATTAAGCAAAATTACGGAATAAATAATGAAAAAATAGGCGAGACTCTATCATAGATAGACGCGTTCCTCTATTGAGATTTAAAAAAGAACGTGTTAGAATATGTTCATTATTATTAATATAAGTAGCGATGACGGACTTATAAGTACTTGCATAAAAAGCGATTCAGGGATAGTGAAAGCCTGAAGACGCAAGGAAACGGCAGTCTCGAGCAATACATGATAAAGTGGATGCACCTTTTGTGTATCAACTAGGGTGGAACCGCGGGCAAACGCTCGTCCCTAGGCAAATAAGCCTTGGGATGAGCGTTTTTTTATGTTCTTTTTAACATATACTGCCCGTTTCCAAAGTATCAGAGTATGTCATCGCCAATACGTTAACTTTCAAAAGGAGGATTTTCTTATGTATTCAATGGAACAAGTTGTAAACTTAGCGAAACATCGCGGTTTTGTTTTCCCTGGTTCTGAAATTTACGGTGGTCTTGCAAACACTTGGGATTACGGTCCACTTGGAATCGAATTAAAAAATAATGTTAAAAAAGCTTGGTGGAAAAAATTCATTCAAGAATCTCCACACAACGTTGGTTTAGACGCAGCTATTTTAATGAACCCTAAAACTTGGATCGCTTCTGGTCACGTTGGTAACTTCAACGATCCAATGATCGACTGTAAAAAATGTAAAGCTCGTCACCGTGCTGACAAATTAATTGAAGATGCTTTAGATGCAAAAGGCATCGAAATGGTTGTTGACGGTCTTACTTTCGACCAAATGGCTGACTTAATGAAAGAACATGAAGTAAAATGTCCTGATTGCGGTAGTGAAGAATTTACTGAAATCCGTCAGTTCAACTTAATGTTCAAAACATTCCAAGGTGTTACAGAGTCTAGCACAAACGAAATCTTCCTTCGTCCTGAAACAGCACAAGGTATTTTCGTAAACTTCAAAAACGTTCAACGCTCTATGCGTAAAAAGCTTCCATTTGGTATCGGCCAAATCGGTAAGAGTTTCCGTAACGAAATCACACCTGGTAACTTCACATTCCGTACACGTGAATTTGAACAAATGGAACTTGAATTCTTCTGTAAGCCTGGTGAAGATTTAGAGTGGTTCGCATTCTGGCGTGAAACTTGTAAAAACTGGTTACTTTCACTTGGTATGTCTGAAGAGAGCATGCGTCTTCGTGACCACGGTGAAGAAGAGTTATCTCACTACAGTAATGCAACAACTGACATTGAATTCAAATTCCCATTCGGTTGGGGCGAACTTTGGGGCGTTGCATCTCGTACAGACTTCGACTTAAAACGTCACATGGAACACTCAAACGAAGACTTTAACTATATCGATCCACAAACGAATGAGCGTTACGTACCATACTGCATCGAGCCATCTTTAGGCGCAGACCGCGTAACATTAGCATTCTTATGTGATGCATATGAAGAAGAGCAATTAGAAAACGATTCTCGTACAGTTCTTCGTTTCCACCCTGCTTTAGCACCATACAAAGCAGCTATCTTACCATTATCTAAAAAGCTATCTGAAGGTGCTACTGAAGTATTCGCAGAATTAGCTAAAGACTTCATGGTAGACTTTGATGAAACTGGTTCTATCGGTAAACGTTACCGTCGTCAAGACGAAATCGGTACACCATTCTGTATCACATACGACTTCGACTCAGTTGAAGACAAAGCTGTTACAGTACGTGACCGTGACACAATGGAACAAGTTCGTATGCCAATTAGCGAACTAAAAGGTTTCTTAGAGAAGAAAATCCGGTTCTAATTATAAGAAAAAGAGGCTGCTCATAAGAGCGCCTCTTTTTTATTTTTCACGTTTTTCTTTAATTGCTACTGTACATCTTGATATACATAGTAAATCATCATTTTCATCAATAATGCGAACATCCCAAACCATTGTCGATTGTCCTCTATGTATTGGTGTTCCAATCGCTGTTACAATTCCATCTTTCTTTGAGCGAATGTGGTTCGCATTAATTTCTAATCCGAAACAAATACATTTTTCTTGATCAATTAAATTATATGAACCAACACTTGCCACTGTTTCTGCTAATGCAACCGATGCACCACCATGTAAAAATCCAAATGGCTGATGCGTACGCTCATCAACAGGCATCGTAGCAACCACCTTATCTTCTGTCATCTCTAACAACTCAATTCCAAGTGAATCCATTAAAGTTTTTGCCATATCGCTTCCCCCTTCTCTTACTTTAATTAAATGTATAATTTTACCTATTTATTTTCAAACTACTTATAACACTTATATAAGGAGGCTTCACCTAAATGAAACAGAAATTTTGTATATTACTGCTTATGTTCTCCTTGCTGACTATTGTACCAAATTGTGCAATAACAGCCAAAGCATCTAACCTGACAATCGATGTTAAGACTGTAACGCAAAAAGGTAAGAAACCTTATATAGAATATCAAATAAACAGGCCTTCTTTTCACGAATTTTCTGACTCTAAATTTCAAAATAAACTCAATTTATACTACAAAAAATCCACTGACAAATTTAAAACCAAATTAGAAAAAGAAGCAAAAAAATATTATAAAGAGACAGAAGGATCTAGTACACCATTTCATCCGTACGTAGCAAATGTTGATTATAAAGTCTCTTTAAACAAACCACCTTTTCTTAGCCTATATGTGAATTACTATCAATATACTGGCGGAGCACACGGTCTTTATACGTGGAAGGCAAATACATTCGATTTAAACGAAAAAAAGGTACTGCACTTAGACGATTTATTTGAACAAAAGGATAAATATAAAGATGTAATCCGTGCGGAGATTGTACGACAAATTAAACAAAATGAAAGCATTTATTTTCCTGATGCAACTGAAAAAGTAATGAGTATGAAAAAATTCCACTTCTTTTTAGAGCCAGACAATCTCGTCATTTATTTCCCTTTATATGAGATTGCTCCCTATTCAAGTGGAATTCCGCAATTTCGTATTCCATATACGTTGCTAAGAGACTATTTAAAGCCTTCTTATCAAAATATTTTGATTGACAACAAGTAAATATTTTCGCTACGATAATGTTAACCTAAAAACAACAGGAGGTTAACATTATGAGAAGATTTCATGTTTTAGATTTAGCATTAGCTGCCATGTTCGTTGCTCTTATGGCAATCGGTGCAAATATTGTATCTTGGGCACCATTCCTTCAAGTAGCAGGCATCCCATTATCTATGCAACCATTTTTCGCAATTTTAGCAGGTCTTCTTCTTGGAAGTAGACTTGGTGCCTTATCCATGACTGTATATATGCTCGTTGGCGTAGCCGGCGCACCAATCTTCGCTAACTTCAAAGCTGGATTTGGAGCACTTTTAGATCCTACTGGTGGTTTTATTATCGCATTTATTATCGTTGCTTACGTATCCGGAAAACTAGTAGAACAAAAAGAAAGACCAACATTCATTACATTTGCAGTTGCCTCTTTCACAGGAATTATTTTAACTTATATAATCGGTACTACTTACATGTACGGGGCAGTCAATCTCTTTATGGGCGGTAATATGAGCTATAAAGCTGCTGGGATGATTATGATGTGGTTTGCAGTAAAAGATATTGCATTTACAATTATCGGTGCTATTATCGCACCTCGCATATATTATGCTGTGCGTCGTTCTGCTTATCAGCATTCTCATTCGACGATTTCATAATAAAAAAATGAGTTATTTCAGTATACTGAAATAACTCATTTTTTATTATGACTCTTGATTCGCTTGTTCTTCTAAAATTTTCTTCATCATTGCAACCATGTCATCACGTAATTCTGGGTGTTGCAGGGCCATTTCAATTGTCGTTTGAACGAATCCTAGCTTTTCACCTACGTCGTAGCGCTTTCCTTCGAAATCGTAGGCAAATACACGTTGGATTTCATTTAAGCTTTGGATTGCATCTGTTAACTGAATTTCACCACCAGCACCGACATGTTGCTGTTCTAAGAACATAAAGATTTCAGGCGTTAAAATGTAGCGCCCCATAATCGCTAAGTTTGAAGGAGCTGTACCTTGTGCTGGTTTTTCAACGAAATTGCGAACTTGGTAACGACGACCTTCTTGTTCTAATGGATCGATAATTCCATAGCGATGTGTTTCCGACTCCGGAACAGTTTGTACACCAATAACAGAAGAAAGTGTTTTTTCATACTCATCCATTAATTGACGTAAACACGGTTTCTCAGCTTGGACAATATCATCACCTAGTAACACTGCAAATGGCTCATCACCAATGAATTTACGTGCACACCAAACAGCATGTCCTAGTCCCTTCGGCTCTTTTTGACGGATGTAATGAATATCTACCATTTTTGAAGAAGCTTGTACTTTTTCAAGCAACTCATATTTTTTCTTCTCTAATAAGTTTTGTTCTAGTTCAAATGCGTTATCAAAATGATCTTCGATAGAGCGCTTTGTTTTACCAGTAACAATAATAATATCTTCGATTCCCGATTTCACTGCTTCTTCTACAATGTATTGAATCGTTGGTTTATCTACTATCGGTAACATTTCTTTCGGCATTGCTTTCGTTGCTGGTAAAAAACGTGTTCCTAATCCAGCTGCTGGGATTATCGCTTTTCTTACTTTTTTCATCACAAAATACCCTCTCTCCTGTCGGAATCAATAGCAAGCATTTCCTACATAAAACAAAAGGGAGATTTCGCTCCCTTTTGTTCCTTACTACTTAAAATTACTTTGTATTATAAACGATTCATAATGTCTTCTTTAATAGTAAGTAACTTTTGTTCACTATTTTGTAAAGAACTATCTTTTACACCAAAGTAAAACTTAATCTTCGGCTCAGTTCCAGATGGGCGTAGGCAGAACCATGAACCATCCTCTAATTGATATTTTAACACATTTGATTTCGGTAAGTGAATCTCTTCTTTATGTCCATCTTGTAAAGATGTAACGATGCTTGCTTTATAGTCTTCCACTGCTACGACTGTTAAGCCCGCCACTTCTTTCGGAGGATTCTCACGGAACGTTGCCATCATCTCTTGGATTTTTTCCGCTCCATCTTTTCCTTTTAACGTTAACGATACAAGGTCTTCACGGAAGAAGCCGTATTTCTCAAATACTTCTAATAGACCGTCATATAACGTTTTCCCTTGTGATTTGTAGTATGCAGCTACTTCACATGCAAATAGAACAGATTGTACTGCATCTTTATCACGGCAGAATGGGCGGATTAAATAACCATAGCTTTCCTCATAACCGAATTGGAATTCATATTGTCCACTTTCTTCATACTGTCTAATTTTCTCACCGATAAATTTAAATCCAGTTAACGTATCAATTGTATCTAAACCGTATGCTTTTGCAATTGTACGACCAATTTCAGACGTTACGATTGTTTTTAATACGACACCGTTCTCTGGAAGCGTTCCGTTTTCTTTCTTTTGAGATAGTAAGTAATCAAGCATTAATGCACCTGTTTGGTTTCCTGTTAATACTTGGAACTCACCATTATGATTACGCACTGCTACACCAAGGCGGTCTGCGTCAGGATCAGTTGCGATTAATACATCTGCGCCTACCTTTTCACCGTCACGAATTGCATACTCAAACGCTGCGTGCTCTTCTGGGTTCGGTGATTTTACTGTAGAGAAGTTTGGATCTGGTAACTCTTGTTCTTTTACAACTGTTACATCTGTAAATCCAACTTCTTTTAAACCACGGCGTACAGAAATATTTGATGTTCCGTGTAATGGTGTAAAGACGATTTTTAAGTCTTTACCGACCTTTTCCACCATTTCTTTATTAATGATGACATTGTTCAATTCTGCAGCATATGCATCATCTACTTCTTGTCCAATAATATGTAATAAACCGTCAGTTTTTAATTGCTCTACATCAGCGACTTCAACTGTTAATTCATCTTCTACTGCATTTACGTAGCTAATTAACTCATCTGCCTCTTTTGGAGGTAACTGTCCACCATCTTCACCGTATACTTTGTATCCGTTATATTCAGGTGGATTATGGCTTGCCGTAAGAACGATTCCACTTACTGTATGTAAATGACGAACTGCGAAAGAAAGTACTGGCGTTGGACGTAAGCTTTCAAACACATATGTTGTGATACCACATGCACCAAGTGTAGCAGCAACTTCCATTGCAAACTCAGGTGATTTATGACGAGAATCATAGGCTACAACAACACCGCGTTTTTTCGCTTCCTCACCTAACTTTTCGATAAAGCTTGCTAATCCTTTTGTTGCTTTACGAACTGTATATACATTTAAACGGTTCGTACCAGCACCAAGTTCACCACGCATACCACCTGTGCCAAACTCTAGATTTTTATAAAAGCTATCCTCGATTTTCTTCTCATCTTGCTTCATATTTTCTAGCTGTTCTTTTAATTCTGCATCTAATTGTGCGTAAGAAAGCCAGCGACTAAATTCTTGTTTCCAATTCATTCTTCTCTCTCCTCTCGCTCGTCATACCTTTATTATATGAAAAAAACATGCTGTATCTCAATATTTTATAAAATCTAACAGGATTTTACTAGGAATATTTGTATACACTATTGTTAAATACTCCACTAAAGGGAATGAGGATTATGCACGAATGGGGCTTGTCAGAAGAGCTCAAAATACAAACAAAGCAAATGATTGAAATTGCTGAAAAAGAACTATCGATTATGAGGAACGCAATCGATAAAGAAGACGAATGTATTTTATGCAAAATGGAAGATATTCATCATATGTTAGCAAATGTACAAACATTGGCAGCTACATACTATATTCAGGCATATTTATCACCTTATACGGAAAGTTCATCTTTTATTACGACAGCTATCCAACATTTAAGCGCCAGAAAACATGGTGCTCTTATCGTCGTGGAACGAAACGAGACGCTTGAAGCTCTCATTCAAACTGGAACGACATTAAACGCTCATTTAACTGCGCCATTACTCGAATCAATATTTTATCCAGGTAACCCTCTTCATGACGGTGCCGTTCTCGTAAAAAATAATCATATTGTCTCAGCTGCTAATATTCTTCCTTTAACGAAAAGTACAGAAGTTGATCCTGAGCTAGGAACACGTCACAGAGCTGCAATTGGCTTATCTGAAAAGAGTGATGCACTTATATTAGTTGTCTCTGAAGAAACGGGCCGTACTTCTTTTGCTTTAAATGGGGTTTTGTATACGATTTCTTTATAAAGTGAAACTTTAATCAGCCCTCACCAATCGAGCGTTTACCGGCAATCCGACCTAACTGCTTTCCTTTCGCTGAATTTTGAGTTATGGGTCTTACTACCCGGCAAATAGTGGGATAAACAAACCTACAAAAAAGAAGACTGTTCCAAAATATCGGAACAGTCTTCACTTATACTCTTATTCTTCTCCAAAACGCTCCACAAGTGTCGCAAGTGTACGTACCATTGCGCCAGTTGCTCCAGCTGGACCTAAGTCGTGCGCACCTTTTATTTCTGATGTTCCAGCGATATCTAAGTGTACCCATGGTGTATCTTCAGCGAATTCGCCTAAGAATGTACCTGCCATAACCGCATGTCCTTCACGACCTGGTGAGTTATTTAAATCAGCAAACTTACTGTTTCTCACACGTTCTTTATCACGATCAAAAATCGGTAGTTGCCAAATTGGCTCATCTGTTTCCATAGAAGCCTCTAGCACTTGCTCAAATAACTCTTCATTATTTGTCATTGCGCCTGTCGTATAGTTTCCAAGTGCAACAATTACACCGCCTGTTAATGTTGCAACATCAACAAGGTAGTTTGCACCAAGTTTTTTCGCATACGTAATACCGTCAGCTAAAGCTAGACGACCTTCTGCATCCGTATTTAATACTTCAATTGTTTTTCCGCTCATAGATGTGATTACATCGTCTGGCTTAAATGCCGTACCACTTACAACGTTATCAGTTGAAGGAATAACAGCGATCACATTTTGTTCTGGGCGAAGTTCACCGATAATTTCCATCGCACCTAATACAGCAGCTGCACCGCCCATATCACCTTTCATACCAACCATGCCTTCACGTGGTTTTAAAGAATAACCACCAGTATCGTATGTAATACCTTTTCCAACGAACCCAATGACATCTGTCCACTCTTCTTTTCCTTTATAAATAAGAGCAATCATTTTTGGTGGCTCTACACTACCTTGGTTTACTGCAAGTAACGCACCCATACCAAGGTCTTCCATCTCTTCTTTCTCAAGAACTTTATAGTCCATATCATATTTCTCCGCTAATTCAACAGCATACTCAGCAAGCTTTGTCGCTGTTAATACGTTTGGCGGCATATTTACAAGTGTACGAGCTGAATTTGTTGCACGTCCATGTACGTAGCCAACTGTTAATGCTGCTTCAATTTCTTGTGCATCTTCCGCTGTAATAGCCGTGAACTTCTCTAACTCTACACGATCCTTTTTATCTGATTTATACGTTTGTAACTCATATGTACCAAGGCCTTGTACCTCTGCCGCAATATGAGCGACATCAATCGCGTCTAATTTCTCTGTTACGAAAGAATCAAGTAAGATTGCTGCATCTCGTACTTTTGCTGCTTGCAGTGTTTTAAACGCCTTACCAAGAGCCGCACGTAACGTTTCTGTCGTGTAAGATTCTTTCTTTCCTAAACCAACAAAGTAATAACGTTTCACATTTGTTTTCCCTAAGCTATGTACTTTCGAAATGGCCTTTTTCTTCGTAGATAATTCTTTCTCTTCTAGTAAAACTTGTAATTGCCCTTCAAACGCTTTGTCCAGTTCTTGTACAAAACTACTCATTTTCTCTTCTTCAAATAAAGCAACAATTACCGCTTCATGACCTGCTAATTCTTTTTGTACTTGAAACATGTTCAGACCCCCTAAATTTCTCTACCACCATTATAACTTTATTTTCGATAAAATGCGATAATTCTAACTACAGTTATATGGCGTGTAAAATCGCAGATCCAAAATCTCCTCTATCATGAAATAAGCCAAGAAAAAAAGTCTAGCGTAATTACGACTAGACTATCTTTGTTTTAAATATTGACCACGAAACACTTGCATCGTTTCGTCTTGATTTAACATCGTTAACTCTTCTTCTGTAAACTTACCATTTCCTACTTTTACTACGTACACATTTACTTTTTTCTTACCCCATTGGCTATAAACATCTTTCACCGTATCATAATATAGATCAAGACGGTTTCCTTTTATTGCACCGCCCTTATCAGCTACTACACCATACCCGTAACCTGGCACGAAGAGAATCGTTCCAATCGGGAATACGCGTAAGTCCGCAGCAATTGTGGAATATAAATCCCTTTTCACTTTGACACCTGAATATGTAATACCATACTCTGGATGCCCTGGCCTCTTACCAGTTGACTCAATCCCCGATGTATAACCTGTTGCAGTCATTTCAATTGAACGATATTTAGACCAGTCGTTTGCCTGCTCTAAAGCATTTATCACTTCTTTACTCGGAGCAACATTTCTCTTAACTTCTGCTGCATGTACTTCTTTTGCACTCATTCCTTCATATATCTTTACAATCTCTAATAAAGAAACTCCTGTGAAAGCATTCCATGTTACGCATAATGCAATTGCAAGTAAACAAGTCATCATAATGCGAATACAATATCGTTTTAACATTTTTATATTCCACACTCCTTCATCGTTAATCATTCCCTATACGATGAAGGAATATGCAAAAAAATAATCTCCAACTTAATTGGAGATTAAAACATTTGATATCCGCTTTTCCGAAGTTTCTTGATTACGACTCCTGCTAAAGCAGCCCCTACTAATCCAGTAGATAGAATAAATACGTCTGCTTGTCCTAAGTGCGATACACTTGTCCCAAATGAAGAAAATGCTTCTTTCGGTTTTGAAAAATAATCCCACATACTCGCTTTATTAATAATAAGCATACAAACAATCGGATACACAATAACCATTACCCAAGTAGCTCGCAAAATCATATTGAGTAAAAATCCAATTCCAAAGAACAAAATAAAGAATAACATCATTGAAATAAGTAGTACCGGTATACTCACTCTTTTCCCCTCTCCTCCGCACGTGCCGTAAATACGTGATAAGCTGTATAACCAAATGGTTCACCTGGATTTAATGTTTTGTCCACTTCAAGATGTAGTTCTGATCTTCCTTCTAACAAATATTTAATAAGCACAGACGTATTCGGATCGTCTACAATCTTATCCGGATGTAAGAACGCCACTTCAGACAATTCTTTCTCCTGTACAATAATATTTTCTCCTTCAGGTTCCAAAAGGAAAATAATCATATTATCACTAATCTCATTACGAATAACACCCGATCGAACACCAATAATCCCCTTCACATGAGCGACAATGCCTGTCTCTTCTAACACTTCGCGTTTCACAGCTTCATCAACCGTCTCACCTTCATTTACAAAACCAGCCGGTAAAGACCATTTCCCTTTTAATCCACTGTATTTCTTCTTAACAAATAGCCACCTACCATCTTTTGTAGCTACTAAACCACTAACAGCTAGCCATACCTTCCCTCGTTTCTCCATGATGTAATAACCTCCTCCATCAGAACGGACAGAATATTCTTTCTTTTTTATATATTATACTATATTTTTAATATGAAAAAAGCAGAAACAGCTCTTAGCCGTTTCTGCTTTTTCTACTATATATTAAAAGAACTTTAATTTACCTTTTTTAAGAACTAATAAAGGTCCACCTAATAAGAATAGGTAACGGTTATCGATTACTTTCTTCATGAAGGAAGCTTTCCAACCTGTTAACTTTTTACCCATAACAACGCCCATTGCATCGTCATGACCTAAAGAACATACAGATCCTTTATTATCGAATGCGAATTTCTTCATTTCGCCCTTGCCACGAACTAATACAGTTAAGTTGTGTGCAATATTGTAACCTTGTTGAATTGCAATTTGTGCTGTTGGTGGGTAAGGACGGTTAATTTCTTCATTAATGATTAACGCTGCGTCACCAACCATGAATACATCTTCGTATCCTGGAGCGTGCATGTACTCATCAACTTTTACACGTCCGCGCATTGCTTCAAAGCCAGACTCTTCCACAATACCATTACCACGAACACCTGCAGCCCAAACTACTGTTTCAGACTTAATTAATTCAGTGTCATCGCCATTCGCAACGATAATACCTTCCTCAGTTGCTTCTTTAATTGCTGTACCGATGCGGAATTCTACACCTTTTTTCTCAAGCTGTTTTACAGCGTATTCTACTAACGCTGGATCGAAACCTGGAAGTGCTGTTGGAGCAGCTTCTACACAGATGATACGTGCTTTTTCACGTGGTACATTATACTCTTTGCAAAGTTCAGGAACACGGTTTGCAAGCTCACCTACGTACTCGATACCAGTAAATCCAGCACCACCAACAACGATTGTTACTAACTCATCGCGTTGTTCAGTTGCATATTTAGAGAAACTAGCTTCCATATGCTCACGAATTTCACGAGTTGCATTAATGTTAGCGATTGAGAATGCATGCTCTTTTAATCCTGTAATTCCGAATGTTTCTGATTCGAAACCAAGACCAATTACTAAGTAATCATACTCTAACTCACCATCTTTTAAGATAATGCGTTTTTCAGCAGCTTTAATTTCTACTACTGTGTCTTGTACAAAGTTCACTTTATTTGTATCAATAACGTCTTGAATATCTAGACAGATTTTTTCATCTTGTAATGTACCAGCTGCGCTCTCATGTAACCAAGTCGCTTGGTAGTGATAGCTGTTGTTGTTTACTAGCGTAATTTCAGCTTCATTTACAGATAATGCTTTTTGCAGACGAACAGTCGTAATCATCCCGCCATAACCTGCACCTAAAACTACGATTTTTGGAGTCTTCACCAAATCACAACCCTTTTCTTTATATAATAGTAATAAAAAATAATACCAAGTACTAAAAACTCTATTTGTCAAGAATGTGGAATTTATCACATTCTATATCATAACAAAACGCAGTCAAAAAATCGTACGAATTTTGTCATAGAAATTTAACATAATACTTCCCTATATTAGTCGGTTTTATTCCAGAATTCAAGCGTCTGGAGAATTATCAATATTTTAAAATAACATAGCGTTTTCAAGGGTTTTTTAGCCTTTTTTTCATGTATTTTCCTTTCTGTATATTTTATACAATAAAAAAGAACCGATGCGAAAACTTACACACAATTCAGTCGTTTTCAGAAGTATTATGAACTCAAATATGCTATCATTTATTTGAAAGTGTCATCATTTGCAGGATTTTCGTGTACATATGAACAATATATGAAATCAATATCAAAATTCCATCTATAGGGGGAATGAAAGTGGCAGAAAATCAAAAAGTTTACGACATAACAATTATTGGTGGTGGTCCAACGGGACTGTTCACAGCATTTTATGGCGGTATGAGACAAGCAAGTGTAAAAATCATTGAAAGCTTACCTCAACTTGGCGGACAATTATCCGCACTCTACCCTGAAAAATACATTTATGATGTGGCTGGATTTCCAAAAGTGCGCGCACAAGAATTAGTTGATAACTTAAAAGAGCAAATGAAGAAATTTGACCCAACTGTTTGTTTAGAAGAAGCTGTCGATACGCTTGAGAAACAAGCTGACGGTATATTTAAACTTGTTACGAATAAGCAAACTCACTATTCTAAATCAGTTATTATTACTGCTGGCAATGGTGCTTTCCAACCACGCCGCTTAGAATTAGAAGGTACAGCGAAATACGAAAAGAAAAACTTACATTATTTCGTTGATGATATGAATAAATTTGCTGGTAAGCGCGTCGTAGTATTTGGCGGTGGCGACTCAGCAGTAGACTGGACAATGATGTTAGAACCGATTGCTGAAAAAGTTACAATCGTTCATCGTCGTGATAAATTCCGTGCGCATGAACATAGCGTAGAAAGCTTAATGAATTCTCGTGCAGAAGTAAGTACACCATACGTTCCAGTAGAACTCATTGGTGATGACAAGATTGAACAAGTCGTTCTTCAACATGTAAAAACGGAGGAAAAAATTATCATCGATGTTGATGACGTAATCGTAAACTACGGCTTCGTTTCTTCTCTTGGCCCAATTAAAAACTGGGGCTTAGATATACAAAAAAACAGCATCCTTGTAAATTCAAAAATGGAAACAAATATTCCTGGCATTTACGCTGCTGGTGACATTTGTACATATGAAGGAAAAGTAAAACTTATCGCTTGTGGATTTGGCGAAGCACCGACAGCAGTAAACAATGCAAAAGCTTACTTCGATCCAAATGCAAAACTTCAACCGATGCATAGCTCAAGTATGTTTTAATATGCAAAAATAAAGCTCCTTCCATACGTGGAAGGAGCTTTCCTTTTATATAACATAAAAGCACACTGAGTCCAATAAACTATCGAACTCAGTGTGCTTTTCGTCTAAAAAATTATTGTTTTCTTCTTCTACCTAATACGAATAATACTCCGCCAACTAAGAATGAAATTCCCGCACCAACTGACATCATCCATGAATGTGCTGCCCCTGTTTTCGGTAATTCTTTTTCTACTTTTACTTGCGGTTCTTTAATTAACTTTTCCAGTCTTACTTCCGGTTTCTCCGGTTTCACTTCTGGTTTCTTCAGATCTTTCGGTTCCTCCGGTTTCACTTCTGGTTCCTTCGGATCTTTCGGTTCCTCCGGTTTCACTTCTGGTTCTTTCGGCTCTTCTGGTATCTTAAGATCTTCTTTTGTTTTCGGTAAAATTGTAACTGTAGGCTCAAGTGGTGGATTTATTTTATCGTCCACTACCGCTCTATTTGTTATCCCTTTACTTGGTGCTGCTTTTACCTTCACTTTAAAAATAATACTACGTTCTTTCGTATCTGTAATTTCTAGATACTTTGCTATTACTTTTCCAAACTCCATTTTTAACTCTATTGGATTTGGTTCAGCCCCTTCAAATCTAATGCTATCTTGCACGTACTCTAAACCGGCTGGAATTTCATCTTCTACCTTTACCTCTGCTAGTTTGCCGTTTTCTACCGTATTTTTGAAACTAATTCGGTATTCTACTTCTTCTCCTAGCTTCGGTTCTTTATTATTTACTGTCTTCGTCGCTTTTAACTTACCATCTTTATATTCTGGCTTTATTGTCGCTGTCGGTTCCATAACTGGATGATCTGGATCATCTACATGAATGATCGCTTTATTTGTTATTTCCTCTCCAACTTTTACTGATTCTTTTACCTTTACTTTAAAGATGATACTTCTTTCTTTCGTATCCGTAATTTCTGGATACTTCACTGTTACTTTTCCATTCTCGATTTTAAGTTCTGTTGGCACAGGCTTATCACCTACGGCCTCCAGACTTTCTTTCACATACTCTAAACCAGACGGAATTTCATCTTCAATCTTTACATCAACTAACTTCCCGCCATCTACTGTGCCGTTAAAAGTAATTCGATATTCGATTTCTTCCCCTAGCTTTGGTTCATGGTTACTTACTTCTTTCCTTGCCTCTAGTTTCCCATCTTTATATTGAGGTGTAATTGGTATAAGTGACTCAACTGGTGGATTTGTCGGATTATTATCATCCACAACCGCCTTGTTTATAATTTCTTTTCCTACTTGTACCGTTTCTTGTACTTTCACTTTAAAGATGATACTTCTTTTTTTCGTATCCGTAATTTCTGGATACTTTGCTGTTACTTTTCCATTCTCAACTTTAAGTTCTACTGGATTTGGTTCCGGCCCATCAGACTTTATACTATCCTGTACGTATTCTAAACCAGCTGGAATTTCGTCCTCTACTTTTACCTCAGTTAGTTTGCCGTTTTCTACTGTATTTTCAAAACTAATTCGATATTCTACTTCTTCTCCTAACTTCGGTTCATGGTTACTCACTGTCTTTTCAGCTTGTAATACACCCTCTTTATGTTGAGGTTGTATCGCGACATTCGGTTTCTCTGGTGGATTTATAGTATCTTCCACAACCGCCGTATTCACAATCGCTTCGCCAATTTTAGCTTTTTCTTTCACTTTTGCTTTAAAGACGATACTTCTTTCTTTCGTATCCGTAATTTCTGGATATTCTGCGAGTACTATGCCGTTTTTCACTTTTACATGCAACGGTTTTGGATTATCCCCCTCAGCTCTTTCGCTACCTTCTACAAACTCTAAACTGTTTGGTAATTCATCCTTAATTTTCACCTTCGCTAATTTTCCGTGCTCAACTACGTTACGGAACGTAATTCGATACTCTACTTCTTCTCCTAATTTTGGAGCTGGGTTATTTATTGTTTTCTCAGCTTTTATTTTTCCATTCTTATACTCCGGTGTAATAATCGCTTCTGGTTTTTGCGGAGGATTCTTCGGATTATCATCATCCACAATTGCCGTATTCACGATTTTCTTCCCGACTTTTACTGCTTCTGTTACTTTTACCTTAAAGATAATGCTACGCTCAGCTGTATCAGTAATATTTTCATACTTCGCTGTAATTTTTCCAGCTTCTTCTTTTAACTCTACCGGATTTGGTTCAGTACCTTCAGCCCTCTCACTGCCTTGAACAAATTCTAAGTTAGCTGGAATTTCATCTTCTATTGTAACTGCATCTAGTTTTCCGTTTTCCACCGTATTTTTAAAGCTAATTTGATATTCAACTTCTTCTCCTAGCTTCGGCTTCTTATTTGTTGCTTTTTTCTTTGCAGCAATTTTACCGGCCTTATGCTGTGGTGTAATCTTCTCTTCTAGATTCTTTGATGGATTTGTTTTATCTCTAACGGTTGCTTTATTAACAATTTCTTCACCAATTTTTGCAGTTTCTTTTACTTTTGTTTTAAAGACGATACTTCTTTCTTCCATATCCATAATTTCTGGATACTTTGCAATTACTTTTCCATTTTCAAACTTCAGCTCTACTGGCTCTGGTTTTACACCTTCAGCTTTCAAACTATCTTTCACGTATTCAAGACTACTTGGTAATTCGTCTTCAATGGTCAATACATCTAGACGTCCATCTTTTGTCTTATTTTTAAATGTAATACGATACTCTACCTCATCACCTAACTTCGGTGTTTTATTAGAAGCTATTTTTCTCGCCTCTATTTCCCCTGGAACTTCTTTTAGGGTAGTAACCGTAACATTTGCATCGTCCTCAGTTTCATACTTTATCTCGGCACTATCTTGTCCCTTTACAACAACGACATTTTTTACTGTTGTATCTGATTGTACAGAATCTTTCACTTTTACTTTGAATGTAATAACGGTACTTTCACCAGGCTTTAAAACACCGCCGTCTTTAGCATTAGCACCTTCACCAACACGGAAATCAATTTGATTATTTACAAACTCCGCTTCATCATCGCTTGCATCATCTGTTTTATTTCCTTTACTACTTCCAGAAACATATTGAATAGACCCTGGAACATACTCTAAACGGTCATCTAATTTATCAAAACCTTTTACATTCGATACCGGCGCTTGATTATTTTTCGTATCATTTTTCACTTCAATTTGATACGTAAACTCTTCACCAGCTTTAATTTCCTTAACTTCTTTACCGGTACTATCTAATGCCTTTTTATCAACTTGTAAGTTTGGAGCATTATGTTCTGTAACGAATGTGGCGTTGTTTAATACGTAAATATCACCGCCACCACCATATGCTCTAAAACGCATTTTTCCTTCTTTCAAATCATTCTTTACTTGAGTGGGTCCTTCAAGGTGATACGTATGAATATCTGTACTGAAAGAATTTGTCCAATCTGGATTATATCCTGGGTATTTTTTCGTAACAAATTCGTTAGTGCCATCTACTTGTACTTCTGTCATAGATGAGTCATTAACATCATTATCTTTACCTTTAATATTTTTAAACTTTTGATACCCTAACCCAAAATCATACTCTCCATAATCATAGGCATATCCATCATTATCAGCTGGATCACCTTGCGATGAAAAATAACTAAATTTCGCCTTAAAAGCGCCTTCTTTTGGTGTGTTTATTTTATTAACACTAATATCTGTCCAGGCTGTACTTTTTTGAGAGACTAGCCCTTCCCAAATCTTCATGTCTTTTACTGTTTCTTTATAGTTTTCATAAACTAATATAAGATTCCAGTTACCCCAGTAATAGCCGCCACCTGTTACATCTTTAATTTGTGGCACATTTGCAACTGTCAACGTTTGAGAAATACCTTGCTGTGCAATTATATTTGTTACATCTGCATACGCTACATATCCTGCGCCACTACCTGAGTAATTAGAAATATAAGGTAGATAATCAGCTTTTCTTATGCTATCAGCAGTTACCTCTGCATATTCTTTATTTCCCATTCTCATTTTGACTGGTTGCCTTACTTGATCCTCGGTAACCTTTCTATCAGCGATATTTCCTGGTAACCCCATTGCTGCTGTCCAGAATAAGTAAGCCTTTTTCACTTTACTTCCAGCAGGAATGTTAGGAAATGCACCTGTTGACGAATTAAAAGTACTATCATCGTTATCAACATCAACCGTCATTTTATTCGTTTTATAACCCATACTTTGTCTGCCATAATGATCAGATGTCAAACCAAGCGTCACATTACCAGTCTGTACTAAATTACCAGGAGCAATTGTAGAATACAACGGGTCTCCAAATCCTTGTTTATCTCCTGTTTGGATTTGAACCTTCGAAGCATTTTCTGATGCAGCTTGTACTTCTGCATCACTCTGCTTTACTGCTAAAGGTGATTGCTTTTTCTCTTTTTCTAGTTGCTTCTCAGCCTCAGGTTGTTTTATCTTCTCTATTTTTGTTTTTTGTGCAGATGTATTTTTATCTTCTACAGATACTTTTAATTTTCCATCCACTTCTTTAGTTTTTGAATCAGTTGTTGATCCGATAGCTTTCTTACTACTGTCAGCCTCATCATCGGTATTAGCTTCTAACTTCTCTTCAGAAGGAAGCCCTTCAACATCTACAGACATGTTTCCTATTTGTAGTTGATCCTTTTGCACACTAATTTTTTGCTTATACTCTTTATTAAAATGTTGCGCACGACGAGCTTTTATTAATACAGTCATTTTTTCATGTGATTTTAAATCTTGAATTTTAAGATTAGAAGAAAGAACCTTTCCTCCATTATCTTTTTCCTCTACATAGAAATCCGCTACCTTATTTTCAAGTAACTTCTCTCCGTTTACTTTCACAGATTGCGAAAGAAACTCAATTCCATTGTCATTATTTTGTTTAATTACTAATTCTCGGATTGGTGTATCTCCCGTATTTTCAATCTTATATTGAAATACGTGCTCCCTCTCCGCTACTTCTCCCTTATACATTTCAGCATTCACTTGATCTGCCTTAATTTTCACATCATTTCCTTGTAACTCATCCCAGCTTTTTTTATTTATCTCTGTAGCAAAAGCACTGGGCGAAGGCAATATGATGGATAGAAGAAGTGTGATCATTGTTACGACATTAAAACACTTCAATACTTGCTTCATATTTTCTACCTTTCTCCTTTCTATATACTTGCTATCCGCCTACTTCATTTCAGTAACCCTTTCATTTAGTAGCCGAATACATAGCAATATATATCCACTCGCAACAATCCGACCTACGAAAATGTATCGTTGAAATCCCAATGTCAACAATATAAATCTCATAGAATATTACTATTTTAATTTATCAAAAATAGCATATATACCGGACACTTATACAAACCGTTACCATACTTTTAATATAGTAAAAACACCGTGCTGTATAGGTTTATATAACAGTTAAAGGATACTTAAAAATTTTAACATACTCCTCATCCTATTTATACATACAATAGAAAATTTACCATTTTTTAGTTATTTTCAGTTTGTTTTTTATGATTAAAATTTTCTAAAAATAACAACCGTTACATGTAAAAATATGTTATATTAAAACAAGAACAAATGTTCTTTTTTAAAAAAGGAGGAATTTTTTATGCTACACGAACCTATTATCGTAAAAAAAGAAGCTTTCCACGCAATCGGCGTTTCGGTTACGACGACTAATGAAAAAGAGGCATCTACTGAAGGAAACATTCCACAACTTTGGAACCGATACTTTCAAGAACAAATGATGCATCACATCCCAAATCAACAAACGAAAGAAACATTCGCTTTCTACTCAAACTACGAATCAGATGAAACCGGTACATATCAATTTACAATCGGTATGCCTGTTTCTTCATTAGAAGACGTTCCTGAAAATATGACAACTTTAACAATACCTGCCGCTACATATGCGGTATTTACAACAAGAAAAGGACCAGTTGCTGAAGTCGTTTGTGAAGCTTGGGAATATATTTGGAAATGGTCGAAAGAAAATAAACGTGCCTTCACAACAGACTTTGAGCTTTACGATGAAAGAGCGTTAGATCCAAACAACGTTCAATTGGATATTTATATTGCGTTAGCCTAAAAAAAGATGCCCATTCGGCATCTTTTTTTGTCGTTAAATAGCTACTGGGCAAATTCATTATTATTGTCTACAATGAGAAAGTGCAGTATAGAAATATTAGAAACTGTATAAAACGATTGTTAATAAGTTTTTTAGTTTAAATTCGTCACATAGAAAGGAAGCAATATGGAGGAACTACAACAAAATAAAACTGCTTTAGAAGGAAGCGGAAAACCGTTATTAAAAAATACGAATTTCCTTTTTCTTTGGGCAGCTACTCTTTTTTCAAGCTTTGCTTTAGCCTTTTTTACTTTTTCACAAACGTGGTACATAGCAAAAACATTAAACCTTGAAGCTTCACTCGGTGTTGTTTTCGTAGCTCTTAGTGTTCCAAGGCTTATTTTTATGATTGTCGGCGGCGCTGTAGCTGATAAATTCCCGAAAAAAAACATTATGTTTTACTCCAATATCATTCGAGCGATTCTTGTCGCAACCATTCTCACATGGTTCATTGTCGGTGATGTAACACTATATACATTTGCTTTATTCGCTTTATTCTTTGGACTTGCTGATGCTTTCTTCTGGTCAGCAGATGGATCTATCTTACCGGAATTGGTAGAAAAAAGCCGGTTAACACAAGCAAATTCGCTTACACAAATGACGAACCAAGCATCGGTCATCTTAGGCCCTGTACTTGGTGGTATTCTCATTAAATTTACGAACTATGAGACAATCTTTTCCATTACGATTTTATTACTGATTGTCGCTGCCATACTCGTTCAAAAAATACAATTTACGATGCCAGAACAAAAAGATACAGATAAAGGTATGTTCACTTCCATTAAAGAAGGAATCTTATATGTAAAGGAATCGCCATTCCTTTCAACTTTCCTTATTTGTAGCGCTTTTTTAAACTTATTTTTAATCGGCCCGATGCAAGTTGGTTTCCCGCTTTTTGTTAAAAACGTTCTGCATGGTGATTCGCTCCATTTTAGTTACTTAGAAGCATCTGTAGGTGGCGGAATGGCAATCGGTGCTGTCATTGTCGGTTTAAAAAATATTAATCGTAGACGCGGTCTATTTTGTATTATCATGATGCTATTGTCTGGTATATTCTTCTTAGCTATCAACTTTAGTACCGTACTTTGGCAAGCACTATTAGCCGGCATGTTTTATGGTATTACAATCGCAATGGCGATTGTACCGCTTATGGCAATGATTCAATCGACAGTAAAAGAAGAAATGATGGGACGCGTAATGAGTTTACTTATGCTATCATCAATGGGCTTTATCCCGCTCTCTTATGCATTCACATCACTTGCACTTGCAATGGGAATTCCAATCGTAACCGTTATGAAAAGTGGTGCAATAGCTGTTATCGTCTTCGTACTATTTGTAGCGATTCGTGTTCCAGTTGTAAGGAAGTTCGATTAGCCACTTAGAGTCATGTATTATACGCATGGCTCTTTTTTGAATGGATCAAATAGTGATATTCCCTTACTTCTCCTTAATGCTGCTCCCCATTCTAATCCAACCTCTAAAAATAAATCTCGCACTGTACTGTATAAAAGTGCCCCAATGTCTTTACGAATTTCCCCATATTTATATGCTCTTACAACACTTTTCACGCGCCAAATTAAATTTCCATACACTTCTTCGTCAGCTAATATTTGCTCCAGTAAAACACCTTGTTCTAGTAACCCACTCTTTTTATACGCAAGCTCGACCTTACTCCAAAATATATTAATTTTCTTCGGATTACTCGTCATCGGCACCAGTGCGTATATAAAAGGCTTCAGTATATCATGACGGCAATACGTCTCATCAAGCTCATACGTTCCTTTTCTTTTCTCTTTTATTTGTGAAATGTTTTTAGAAAGAATTGTTTCCCCAGCAATTTTTTGCTCATTTTTACTACAGCCAGTTGCATTATCCTCAGTTTTACAAGCGGACATTTTCATACGGTCATCCATGCGGTCAATCGCAGATGTAAGAAATACATATAAGTTCGCACTATACCCGCCGCGTTTATGCCTTTCTTTTGTTGCAACACGCTTTATAATTCCTAGTTCCTCTAACTTTGCAATTGAACGGCGTACTGTACGAATACTCTTTCCAACATTCGTCGCAATCGTCCCCATTAATGGACAAGCGACTCCTACTGTTTTTTGTTTCTCATTCACCGCATATTTTCCTAAAAAATGAATAATGATAGAATCAGTTTTATTCAATTGAAATCGGTAGCACTTCAAAACTTGTTTTTGATATGTATTAAACTCTTCTTTACTTCGAAATTCACTATATGGTTTCATTAAATTATATAAGCTTCCCATTTATATCACCTCATTTATAAGTAAGAGGCAGGAAGCGAAATTGGCGTGATAGTTAATATTTTTTAATGGAGATGAAAATATGATCGTAATTAGCGCTTGTTTAGGTGGGATTGCTTGCCGTTATGACGGGAATGACAATCTCGTTTCAAAAATAGAGGAGCTTCTGCAAAAAGAAGATACAGTCCTCATTTGCCCTGAAGTATTAGGAGGACTACCAACACCTCGTCCTTCCGCTGAAATTATTGGCGGGAATGGCGACGACGTTTTAGACGGAAAAGCGAAAGTGATAACAAAAAATGGTGAAGATGTCACAGCAGCTTTCGTAAATGGTGCTTATAAAGCATTAGAACAAATTAAAGATTTACACCCAGAATATATTATTTTAAAAGAACGCAGCCCATCTTGTGGTAGTTCTACGATTTACACTGGAGAATTTAACGGTAATAAGCAAACTGGTTTCGGAGTGACAACTGCTTTATTTAAAAGACACGGATTTAAAGTCATTTCAGAAGAAGAATTTGAAAACAAAAAAAGGAATTGACCCTGTTCGTCAATTCCTTTTTATCTGTCTTATTTCACACTTAGTTTTTCTTTCACTTTCGCTGGAAGCTCGTCTTTTTTCACTTCTTCCCAAGCTGTTACACCTTTTTTATCTGAGTGGTATACGCGTAGGAATGCTTCTTTACGAAGATTTTTTTGAGCTATGAATTCTAATTCTTTCTCTTTACCGTCTTTATCAAAGCCAGTCAGCTTATATTCATAATCTTTAAATTTCTGCCCATTACTAGCTTTACTATCAAATTCTTTTCCATCTACTGTAATTTGAACATAATACTCATCTTTACCCATACGGTTTAAATCACAACCAACTAACAAACTTGCAAATACAACTAAAATACTAAATAGTGCAATGTATCTTTTCATTTCCTTCACCTCATATGTTTTTTCTTATATTCTTATCTTAAAGCCCGGAGCTTAAAGAAGAAATTCAAAAACATGACATGAACATTACACTTTTGTAAGATAATAATTATTTCTTCACTTTAGAAATTGTCATTCCATTAAGCTTCTGTATAACGTTTTTGTTTCTCACGCTCATCAGCTACACTACCGCCAATAACGTCTTTCACGCCAATTTCGCCACTTATCACGTAATTTCCTTATACCGTTTATTACGCCTTCTATTATGCCCTCAATTATAATCTCTATTACAAGATATCTCACTAAACTAATAATAGGTTTAATTACGTATCTCCCTATAAATTCAAGAATATCCTCCATCATATTTTCCTCCTTCTTTTAAAAGGAAGCTGCTACTCCTCCGCGTCCAGTTACAATTTCTGCCCTACTGCGGTATATATCAACAAAGATAATACGACAACAACATCCACGATAACGCTATTGAATTTGGAAGAAACTTCGGTAAATACTAATACTGTAGTTAACATGGCTAAGAGAATTATTTTTTCACCTATATTCGGAGATGCTCCCAAAAACTTTATAAAATCAAAGACAACTTTACTACAATTCTTCCCGTAACTAATTTATTATCGTGGTAAACCGTCTTCCACTACATCCGTAACAGTTCCATTCGGTTCAAAGATTACACGTAATGATCCTTCTCCACCATAACCAGTATAGTCATATACTGAATAAGATTTATATTTCTCAATCACATGTGGCTGTCCAATTGCAGCTTTTACCTGATTCGCGGGCATACCTTTTTTGATTTTCAAATAATGATTGTAACTTACTGCTGCCGAATTGTTATTTACATCTTTATACCACGGTACACGATCGTTTTTTTCTTCATATTCCTTTACAGGCCCTTCACTACGTTTCGTAAATACCTGATTCTCTTTATCTGTATCTTTATCTTCATCCTTTATAGCAGTACGTTCAATGTTTACAACATAACCATATGTATTTAATTCAACCATAATTTCATATGTACCATCCGTATCTTTTTCAGTATAAAATACGCGTTTTTCATGGTTATTATAATGTTTTATGTTCTCACCACCATAGTCAATCGTATTAAGAATATCCGTATACGTCATCCCTTCCTCAATCTTTTGAGATTCATCATGAGAAATATAACGCTTTTGTGATGATGGTGCATCCTCATTTTTAATACTTTCACGTTTGCTCGTAGTCATAGGTGTTTTCTTCTGATCTTTTAGTACTTCACCTTCCGCCTTCGCTGGTTGCTTTGCTCCTGCTTTTGTTAATACGTCCGTATCGCTAGAACAAGCTCCCAAAATCGATACTGTAGTCAACGCCATCCCTACTATAAGTACTCTCTTAAATGACTTCACTCTAATCCCCCCGGTGTTTTTTATATCTAATAATCAACGTATTTTAATTAATACGGAACTATTCAGTTCTATACAATTTGCTATAGCCTTCTCGCTCATGCACCTTTTTTGTATAAAGTGAAACTTTAATCAGCCCTCGCCAATCATCTTCGTTACAAATATTAACATTAAATATAACTAATAAATAGTATATTTTTGCTAATCATTTACATTTTTTCTACATAATCTTATCTTAAAATGAACAATATGAATCTCGAATTCACAGTATTAACCATATATACCATATATAATAACATTTAAATTAATATCTAGATTAACTTTACATACATTTCCTGTTTTAACGCAAAAAGAAAAGACCTTTCTAACGATTTTATTCTATCGCTAAAAAGGTCTTTCTCTATTTCTGCTAAAAACTTAGCACTCTTCTGGCTTACCAGCATTCGATGCTGTACGGAAAGATGATCCACATCCGCATGATGCGATTGCGTTTGGATTGTCGATTGTGAATCCGCCGCCAAGCATAGATTGTTTATAGTCAATTTTTACTCCTTTAACAATTGGAGCACTTTCTGTATCGATAACAAATTCAACACCGAAAAACTCAAGCACTGTGTCGTCTTCTTTTGGTTCTACTTCAAATCCTAAGCCGTAAGAAAGACCGCTACATCCGCCGCCGTGTACAGCAAGGCGCACATACTTCTCTCCATCTTCAGCATCTTTTAACATATCTTTAATTTGAAAAGCTGCTTGTTCTGTTACTTCAATCATGAAATACACCTTCCTTTCTGTTCTTAGTTCATTATACATCTTTACGCTTCTATCTTGTACTCATACACTCCGCGGCAAATTACTTCCGCAGGTCCTTTCATTAACACGTTTCCTTCTTCAGTCCACGCAATCATTAAATCGCCGCCAGCTAAATGGACTGTAATTTCCTTACCACGTTCCATCTTTCCATTTAAAATAGCAGCTACAACTGCAGCGCACGCTCCTGTTCCGCAAGCTTGCGTTACACCAGATCCACGTTCCCAAACGCGGAAGTTCATCTCGTCATTATTCAAAATTTCGATAAACTCAACATTTACTCGCTCTGGGAACATTTCATGTGTCTCGAGAACTGGTCCAAGTGTTGTAAGAGGTGCTTTTTCTACATCATCAACAAAAATAACCGCATGCGGATTTCCCATTGAAACAGCTGTAAATGCATAACGATGATTATTGTATAAGAAGTTTTCACGAATAAATGGTGTTTCACCTTCACCAAGCATCGGTATTTCTGCACGTGTTAGACGAGGTGCTCCCATATCGATTTTTGCTAATGTCACGACACCATCTTCTACTGTTACTTCAGCCGTTACAATACCAGCTAACGTTTCAATTGTGAAAACTGTTTCTTCTACTAGTTTATGCTCATACGCATATTTCGCTACGCAGCGTAAACCGTTACCACAGCTCTTTCCTTCAGAACCATCATTATTAAACATACGCATCTTCACCGGAGCTACGTCTGAAGGGCAAATTAAAATCATCCCGTCTGCTCCAATACCAGTATTAATATTTGAAACCTTTTCGGCCACAAGGGCTAAATCTTCTTCAGGAATTTGCTCTTCAAACATATTTACATATATATAACTATTGCCAAGACCATGCATTTTTGTAAAAGAAAATTGGCTCATTTATATTCACTCCAAAAATAATTTGTTATGTTAAGTATAAAATGCATGCTTTTAGAACACAATATGAATGTCCCCCGTTTCTCATATTTGACAACGTTTGGCGATGAGCCACTCTTACACAATTTGTGTAAGAAAAAAGCCCTTCTAAAAAGGGCCTTTTTTTATTTATCCTACTATTTTCGATTGGGGAAGACTAATACTCAGTATTAGTCTTCCCCACGAAATAAAGTTTTATCTAATGAAAAAGGTGCTACTAATTCGCAACACCTTAAAACATTGGATTTTCATCCAAATACTCATATACATTATTAACAAGCTCTTCTACTGTTGCACCTTGTACAACTTCACCATTTACAAGTGCAAATGGTCCTTCAAAACAAATGCCACAATATCCTAAACAACCATACTCCATTACATCTAAATTCGGATCTTTTTCTAATTTTTCTAGAGCTGCTTGTGAACCACTTGCAAGGTTACCTACACAAAATTCAATTAATGGTTTAATCAAAATTCTCCCCCCTGTACTACAAAACAAATTACCTTTTCACTTTATCTATAAGAAGAAAACTAAGCTGTTTCTTGTTGTTTTCGTTACACAGTCTAAACTATTTAGTTACTTCATTACTTCACTTCAAAGTAGATGATTTCTTCTATATAACATGCTACTTACAATGAAAGAGTAACTTAAAAAGAAAAACAGTTTACTTTTCTTCTTATTGTACAACAGAGTATTCATTCATGCATTGTTATTTGTTCACAAATTCGATATAATTTGATTGAGTAAAGTCAAAATATTTTATTAATATAAAATTTTATGATTAGGGGATATTTCAACAGAAAAGGGGTAATCCATCATGAAACACCTCGTAATACTAGGTGGGGGCTACGGTGGAATGAGAATTCTGCAAAGGCTACTTCCAAGCAACCAACTTCCAGATGATGTACAAGTGACATTAATCGACAAAGTACCATATCATTGCTTCAAAACTGAATATTATGCATTAGTTGCGGGTACTATTTCAGAAACGCATATTCGTATACCGTTTCCTGAACACCCACGCCTCAATATTCAATACGGCACAGTAACAAATATTGACCTCGAAGAAAAAGCTGTTCATCTTGATGGCGGCGAAGCGATCCAATATGATGATTTAATTATCGGACTTGGCTGTGAAGATAAATATCATAACGTTCCTGGAGCTAGAGAATATACACATAGTCTACAATCAATTGAACAAACACGTAAGACATATGAACAATTAAATAGTCTAGAACCAAATGCAACAGTAACTGTCGTTGGTGCTGGCTTAAGTGGCGTTGAAGTAGCAAGTGAACTTCGTGAAAGCCGTTCTGATTTAAAAATCTATTTATTTGATCGAAAAGATAGAATTTTATTCCCATATCCAGAGAAATTAAGTAGATACGTAGAAGAATGGTTTGTAAAGCATAAAGTTAACATTATACGAAACTCTAACATTACAAAAGTAGAACCAAATATTGTGTACAACCACGATGAACCACTTGAATGTGATGCAATCGTCTGGACAGCTGGTATTCAAGCAAATGAAGTTGTTCGAAACCTTCCAGTTGAACAAGATGGTAGCGGACGGGTTGTCTTAACTAAATATCATAATATTCCAAATAACGATCATGTTTACGTTGTAGGAGATTGCGCAGCACTTCCACATGCACCATCTGCCCAACTGGCTGAAGGTCAAGGAGAACAAATTGTCCAAATATTATTAAAACGTTGGAATAATGAACCACTCCCGGATGAACTACCTGTTATTAAATTAAAAGGTGTTCTAGGATCTCTTGGTAAGAAGCACGGCTTTGGTTTACTAGCAAACCAACCATTAATGGGACGTGTACCGAGATTATTAAAATCTGGTCTTCTTTGGATGTACAAATATCATAAAGGTTAATACCTTACAGGCTGTCTACTATGTAGGCAGCCTCTTTGCATCAGTTTTTAAAAATTATCAGACACATCTTTCTCAATATTTATAATGATTTATTTTTCATTTTTATATTAAAAAATATTGATAAACATTGTATGCTATTTGTAAGTTGTTTTATTACTTCCTTTAAGACCGAGTTCATTCGGTCTTATTTTTCATGTGATAAATACTTTTGTAGGAGGCATTACATTCCACTTATGAACTTATCGAAACTAAACAATCGAATAGAAGCGAAAAAGAAAGAGCTAATCTATCTCGTTGAACGATACGGATTCACTCATGATAAAGTGATTTCTTTCAGCCAAGAATTAGATCGTTTACTTAACTTATTAATAAAACTCAAGACGAAGAAAAAACGTTGTTCGTTATAACCATTTTCCCCTCTTTTTTTGATACGATATAACTAGAATCAGAAAGGAGCGATTTATGTTTATATTAAAAGACGTTATATATAAAGATATACTACACATTCCTTATTTACAGATTCAAAAAGAAAAGATTACTTGTATTATCGGTGAAAGCGGAAGTGGAAAAAGCACGTTACTTCGCATGTTAAACGATTTACAATCCCCAACATCCGGTACAATTGAATATAACGGAAAATTAATTTCTGATTATTACCCTATTCAATTACGTCGTGACGTAGTTATGCTTGGGCAAACTCCACCTATTTTTGATGGAACCGTTAAAGACAACCTATTAATGGGACTTCGTCTTTCTGAAAAACCATTTCCAAATGATGATGCCCTGCGGAGTGCATTACAAACCGTTAGCTTAGACAAGCAATTAGAAGATAGCACCTCCTCATTATCCGGCGGTGAAAAACAAAGACTTGCCTTTGCACGTATCGTACTTATGGATCCGCCTGTCTATTTATTAGATGAACCAACTTCAGCATTAGATAGTGATACAGAACGACGCGTAATGAAACAATTTACTGAACTAGCACGAAAAAAGAAAAAAACAGTTATCTTCATCACACACTCACAACAACTTCCAGAAGAAATTGCAGATGATATTATTGAAATTAGCAAAACAAAGGGTGCAACTAGAAAGGAAGTGCTCTCAGTTGAAGGGCGTTATTGAACTCCAAATTTGGCAACTTGCAGCTGCCTATATTTTCATTCTTATTTTAATTGGACTTGTAAAATTAAAAGGAATACCTCGCGAAAAACAAATCGCGCTCGCAACATTCCGTATGACCATTCAGCTCGTACTTGTTGCATATGTCCTTACATACGTATTTGAAAACAGTAATCCATTTTATACAATCGCTCTCATCACTTCTATTACTACCTTTGCAATTTTTAATATTTATAAACGAGTTAACATCCCAATGTCTAAAGAATTAAAACGAGTAGCCGCCCTTTCCATGGTCGCCGGATCAATTGGGCCACTTCTACTATTTATCTTTGTTATTATCGGTCATGACCCTTGGTATGCTCCGCAATATATCGTCCCTATTACAGGAATGTTAGTTGGGAATGCCATGACTGGTGTTTCTCTTGGTGCAAATACGTTCTTAAACAATATGAAATCGCAAAGAGGTCAAATTGAAGGTGCACTTATGCTCGGCGCAACACCGAAAGAAGCTGCTGCTCCGCTCATTCGAGAAGCTTTTGACTCTGCTATTTTACCAACAATTAATTCTATGGTCGGAATGGGAATTATAAGCTTACCAGGCATGATGACTGGTCAAATATTATCCGGTGTATCACCATTCACAGCCATTCAATATCAAATCGCCATCATACTCGGTATTTCTGGAAGTACTGCCTTTGCTGTCATTATCTTTTTACAGCTTGGATATAAAACGTTCTTTAATAAGCGATGTCAGTTGAAAGAGGTTGACTATGATGCGAGGTAAATGATGCATCGTTCTCGGTGAGTGAAATTATATTAACGATTTTTTCAATATATCTATCATAACTTGCAATATATCAACGATTTTTCAAATATATCTATCATAACTTGCAATATATCAACGATTTTTCAAATATATCTATCATAACTCAGAATATATCAACGATTTTGTACGAAATATCGATTTACCGACAAAAAGTGACATAATAAAAAGAGGAGGCTATTCGCCTCCTCTTCTATTTACTTACGCCTTCTTAACGAACTGTGATTTTAACTTCATAGCTCCGAAACCGTCGATTTTGCAATCGATATCGTGATCGCCATCAACTAGACGGATACTCTTTACTTTCGTACCGATCTTCACAACTGAAGAAGTTCCTTTTACTTTTAAATCTTTAATAACAGTAACAGCGTCGCCATCTTGAAGAACGTTTCCGTTCGCATCTTTTACAACTTTTGCACCATCATTATTTTCAGCTTCTGCTTCTTGGCCCCACTCATGAGCACATTCTGGACATACGAAAAGAACGCCATCCTCATACGTATATTCTGAATTACATTTTGGACAATTTGGTAAAGTAGCCATAAATTCATTTCCTCCGTTCATTATTTATACGTAAAAATCAAAATTGATGTTTACATCTCGATAAATAAAATTTGTATAGCATTTCTTTATAGTGCCATAGTCTCACGTTATTGACAACCCTACCTCAAATTCTCATTTTTTATTGTATTTTACAAAATTTCAATTTGTATGCCGTTTTTCTATTTGCTCTTCTACTAATTTTAAAAATCTTCGTTGTGCATTTTTATTTTTCACGAGCAATCGAACTCTTAGCTTACTTTGTAAATATGAGCGAACTTTGTAGTTCGTAATAAATAACTTTTGATACTTCTCGTCTTCATATATCATTCGAAACCATTCATACTGCTGCAAGTAACGTATGTTAGCATCAATCTTTTTCGTGTGTAAACCCGTACTTAAACTAATAGATCCTATTAGAGCTTCTATTCATGCTGAAATCATTTCTCTCCCCCTAATAAACAAAAGAAGAACCTTCACAAGATTCTTCTTTTCAAAATGAACGAGTTCTCTCTAGAAACCCAAATTATTTTCTTCAATGTAAATTTGATATTCTTCCACTTCTTCTTCACTTAACTTCTTATTATTTTCATATACCTCTTGCCACTCGAAATAATCTTCATCGAAATAAACAGCAAATTTAATTTTCACGTTTTTCTTCTCTGTATAATCATAACCAGTAAACTCTACTACGTCATAATCTTTTTCTTTCTTAACAAACTTCCAAGTTGGATTATCAGTCATAATCTCTAAAATAACCCCTTCACCACTTGAACGAACAACGTTTTTAATATTCGGTTCAGTTGGTAAAAAGGACAGCCCGAGCGCAGCTAACCCAAACACAATCCCGACTATAACCTGTAAACCAATCATACCAGCAATACTCACGCCACCCTTTGATTGTAAGAAATACGCCTTCTCATGATCAGACGAATCTTCTCCCTTACGAAAAACACGAACAGCATGCTTGTAATATAAACGGTTTCCTTGCCATCCAGTAAATATCATCATTCCTAATTGAAGAGCTAAATTAAATGTTACATAAATCCCATCTGGAATATCTATAAAAGGGGGTATAACTATACTAGGTATAGCCAATAACGCAAATATAATAAATAACTTATACATTTTTCGATAAGCTAACCAAAAAGTTGGGAAGAAAAAGGCTACCCAATTCCATGTATTCCCTTGCGCTGGATTTTCTACTTTCCCCCACTTAAAGTCATAATAAGCTGTATTCTTTTGAACAACTTTATGTAATTCTTGTGGAGAAATCGTTTCTTGTAAAACAGTGTCCTTCACGTGCATCATCCTTTTCTTATTTCTATATACATTTATTGTATATGCACAAAATGAAGGAATCTAACAAAAAGTACACATATTTCATAAAAATGAACGGAAATCGAATATATTCCGACAATTATCCGTTTCTTATTTCATTTTACTTTTAAATATATTAAAATAATCATGTATCATATATTTAATACACTAAGTTAATTATTTTATATATTCACTAAAAAGGATGCATCAAAATCATTTTTATACATCTTTTTTAGTGAATATATACTACATTCCCTCCCTCTTAATCACATTGAAATACTATTTTATTTCTCGCACATTCCCCTTCACTTTCTCAATAATATCTTCTATACGCTCCGCTATACATTCCGGCTCCCATTCTCCCTCACCGTGCATAGCTGTATAAACTGGACAGTTCTCATCATTACTATCTACAAAAATCGGGTCTCCAAGATATGAATCTATCCCTATTACAATCCATCCTTCTTTCCAATCTCCTTCTTCATTCCCGACTAAGCTTTGTCCTTCTTCATCAAAACTATAACCAAGTTGCCTTTCTTCTATTTCTTCACTATTAAACAATTCTATCGTCATAGGTTCAGATTCATACTCTAGCTCAATTTCATTATCATCAGCACGATCTACATGTGCTAAAAGTTGTTTAATTTTATTATGGTTAATCAAGATATCTTCTCCATTCTATCTTTTAAAAATCTAATTTTATTCATAATGAGCTGCCGCAAGTAACATTTGAGCAATAAACTTCCATGAAATATTTTCTGGAAACTTCTCTCCTTGATTTATATAAACCGATTCACAAGAACCTAACCAACTATTTAATGCCTCTAAATAAGTCTCTACCTCTACATTCTCCCATTCATCTCTATTCACTTTAAAATCCTTTTGGAGGTATACAAGAAATTTTAATAAATCTTCTTTAGAATTTACGTGATCGAGGTATTCATACACATCCATACTCCGTCCCTCCCTCTATTGCATGTTATCTAAACTAACTATAATATATGACATAAGATTCTTAAAACTATTATTTGAGGTGATCGAATATGAAGAGTACAATTTGGGCAGACGATGACTATTTAAAACTAGCACCCATTAACGATGAACTAATCAAAAAAGCAGAAGAAGTACTGAACGTAAAGCTTCCAGAATCATATATAAACCTTCTAAAAGAACAAAATGGGGGAACTCTTCGTCTCGATGTTCACCCTACTTCAAAGCCAAATTCTTGGGCAGACGATCACGTTAATGTATCTGGTTTATATAGTATTTCTTTTGATGAAAATGAATCTAGTATTTTAGAGAGCCACTATTTAATTCGAGAATGGGAAATGCCTGAGAATATCATACTTTTATCTGGTGATGGACATACATGGATTGCATTAGACTATCGAAATGTAGCTGAAAATCCTCCAGTTATATTTATCGATAATGAGTTTGAGGAAATTATTGAATTAGCACCTAACTTTGAAAGTTTCTTACAAAACTTAACTACTTATGAATATGACGAAGAATAAACCTGGCTCTAAAAAGGAGCAAGATTTTATTACAAATTTACACGCCACTTTAAAACCACTCGGCTTTAAGAAAAAAAGACATACATTTTTCAAAACTGAAAACGGATTTTATAAGCTCATTAACATACAAAAAAGCCAGTTTGGAGATGACTTTTATATAAATATAGGAGTCCACCCTATCGGTCTCCCGCAGCTTATTACGCACCAATTACAAATAAAAGAAAACATTTCAATATTCGATTGCATTCTACAAACGAGAATAGAGCCTATACATATCAAACAGAACCAGCTATTGCATAATGTTTCACATGAAACTATCAACATTCCGAATTACCTTTCTACTATTTTCGACTGGTTTCAAACATGGACATCTTATGAAAATTTAGTGGAAATAAATATACATTCCATTACTCCGGTACTAGCTGTCGTTCCAATATTAGAAGAAAAAGCGTTTCTACTTCTTACCTGTTTTTCTTTCTACAAATTAAAACAGTACGAACAAGCTAATCGCTACTTACAGCAATATTTACATTGCACCGTGCATCTGAATACTAAGGAAAAAGAGCCCATATTCTTTCACGAAGTTGATATGTATATGAAAAAACTAGTAGAAAGTGCAATGTAATTTCACATTGTTCTTTCTACTAGTCCTTTATCACAATTTTATATCCTATCCTACAACTCCCAAGTAATATTCATTTCTGCAAATGACTCCTTACTAGCTTCCAATCCTTCGCTATCTTCCGTTCCAATCATTACTACTTCTTCTTTAGACAACTTAATTTCCTCATTTGGCCTTTGGATTTTTTTCTCATACACGAGTTGTAAAAGCTCTATTTGTTCCTCTGTCAGTTCATACTCTTCTTCCAGTCTTTCCATTGCTGATTCTGTATCAAGTAATGGAATTTCTAATAAGAATCCACCGTGCTCTTCCATCTCTTCAAATGAATCAATTGAATACGCACCACTATCCTCAATCCAAAATGCAGTTGTAATAAAAGGAACTGTTTCGCCTTCTACTTCTTCTAATACGTATTGAAGTGCTTCTTCTTTGGCAATATCTATTACTTCCGAAGGTGCCCCTTCAAAATAACTTTTCGCATCAATCCACTCATCCATTCTCTCACTATTCACATCTTGAAGACATACAATCGTGTAATTCGGATGAAACGTAATTGCCCCTTGTCCGCCTTGGCTATCTTGCATACTATAGTTAAATCCATCCCATGAACTTTCATGTGAGAAATCTGGACAATGCGCTACATTAATTGCATGGGCAATCGAATTTAAAACGCATCCTTTCCATAATTGTTCTCTATCTATATGTAATTTATATTTACTCATCATCTTCCCCCATGCACATATTTTTTTCTATTATCTTTCCTCTACACAATACTTGTAAATACTTTTCTATCTACTACAAAATAAAAAAGACAATACACCCCACTGTATTGTCCATTTTCTTCCCTACCATTTCTCTCTACACATCTCAATTAAATGCAGTAAGTACCTCTTCGTCATATCTGCCCTTCTCCACCTTGAGAGCATTCGCTTTTCTTTTGGGTTCTGCCGTATTCTCGCTACTTCTTTTAATAAAAGCTCCCATTCTTCCGCTGAACGTTCTGACAAGTATTGCAAGCCTCTATCTTTTGAAACGATTGTTTTATGATCTAGTGTATATAAAATACGTCCCATCGTAACGACAGCTGATTCTACCCACTCTTCTATAAAAAATAAATATGGCTTCTTCGCCTTTTCACTCCAGTACTGTTCTACGTTGTATTTCATCGTATTTACTACATCATTCCATTGTATTTGCAGCGGAAGATCTTCTGCTTCTTTTCCGGTAACTGTAATGCCTTGATTTTTCAACGTCCACCATGTGACCGCATTAATGTCCCAATGACCAACATTAGCTTTACCATCTGCACAATACACGTACTCGTTCATTTCATCATTGTATTTCCCTAAGTCAGCAAGCGGAATATACATACCGTCCATTCTTTTACCTAGCATATTATCACTAAGTTTCTTATGTAGTTCCACAAGCTGCTGTTTTTCAGCTTCATTCACGGAATCATTTATCACTGTAACAAAATCAACATCGCTCGTTTCCTTATGAAATGCACCTAGTGCGATGGATCCGTAAATATATACCCCGACTATTTTTTCATCCAAAAAAATTTCTTTTAATTCTACTGTGTACCGCTCCATTAACTGCTCTACTTCCGTTGGTAACGCATGCTTCACTCCATTTTTCATATCTATCCCTCCAATAAAAAAAGCCTTTGCAAATTCGCAAAGACTTCTTGTTTTATAAATATTTCTCGATTTCTTCGTAAACATCCTTCAAACGAGGATTTCCTTCTCCAACAATTTCTCCATTTACAAGAACGACCGGATAAAATAAATCTTCTTCCACTACGCGCTCTGCGAATGCTTTTTTATCCGCATCTTCTTGTTCTTCTTGGAAATCAATATACTCGAAATTAAATTTATTTTCTTGTCCTTCATATTTACGACCAATTGCCGCTTGTAACCACTCAAACGTTTCTGTTGAAGATGGCATTCCAACGCAGCTCGCACAAATTACTTTCGTCCCATACACTTGAACATTAACCATTTCTTCTCCCCCACTTCTTGTCCCAACAGTATATTCAGATGTCTTATTACATAAGCACATCATTTTACAAACTTATTCCATACCCCTATACTGAAAAAACACGATACAAAATTTCGACAATAAAACAAGAAGAGAAAAAATAGATTTTCCCCTCTATCTTGATTATAATAAAACTGATGAAAGGAGTCGATAAAAATGGAAAACCCACATATGCAAGAACAAGTATTAGAAGTATTAGATAAATTACGTCCATTCTTACTTCGCGATGGCGGAGACGTTGAATTAGTAGACATTGAAGAAGGTATCGTAAAACTACGCCTTATGGGTGCATGCGGAAGCTGCCCAAGTTCTACAATCACACTAAAAGCTGGTATCGAGCGCGCGTTACTTGAAGAAGTACCAGGCGTTATCGAAGTAGAACAAGTATTTTAATTAAAAGCGGAAGCGGCTCGTTCAAAGTCACTTGCTAAAAGGAGACCAAATTTGGTCTCCTTTTTTTATTCAAATCACATTTATCCGTTAACATCATAAAACAAAATTGGAAATCCCTCTCAAAAAATGCGATAATTAATACTATATAGTGAATCGTTCACACATATAAAGTAAAAAACATAGGGGGGACGACAGATGCCAAAAATGGGGAACACTTTTTTAACAATTCAAGAACTAGAAAAGAAAAAAGAATATTTATTAGGCCTTTCATCCGTTATACCAACATGGAGTACAAGCTATCAATTTTTATTTAAAGAAATCCAGCAAGAATTATTGGGTAAAGTAAATGAAAAACTCGAAGGGCATCAATTCGTTTTAAATATATGTGCAGATCAGCAGGTAGGGGCATAATGTATTACATAAAATTGTGGTATAAAAAAGAGACCTCCATCGGTCTCTTTTTTATACTTTTAAGATAGCCAATCTAATTTTCTAATCCCAAGCTTATCTACTGGTAAACGAAGCGAGCCATAAAAATGCTTCATAAATTGCTCTGAGCGGTTCACATCGTGTAAAATGGCTTCTAAGCGATCTCTATATATGCTTTTTTGTTCTTCGTTTCCAGTTTGGTAATATCGTTCGACCGTTTCAAAATAGTGAAGCGGGAACAGGAGCCTTGCAAATAATAAGCGCCAGCCAAATGAGGATAGCGAATAATTCCGTTCATAATCTGTAACAAATTGAACGATTGTTTGCTCCCAGTCTTTCTTTTTTTCTATCGTCATATGGCGGATCCATTCTGCAATATCACGACTCGGGTGATCATACACCCAATCAAAAGGGAGTTTGAGCCGCTTCGTTTGATGCCATAATAAAGGTGTGAATCGTTCTTGGCAAATTGTTGCTGCATCCGTTAGTTGCGGCGTATCATCCATTTCTGTATCGACAACATATTGAATGGCATTTTCTGCAACTCCTAAGTAATACGGGAAGGATTCAATAAACAATTGATCGAATACATCTGAAGGGTGGTTCATCACTTGTGATTGCCAAAACTTTTCTAATTGATCGAGCCTTTTTTCCCATAACGCTTTCCATTCACCAATTCGGCTTAATTGCTCAATTTCTTCTGGAAAGAATGCACCTCGTTTATGGAATATAGAAAGCTCACTTCCTAATGACATAGCATGTCGTTCTAACGTGCGCATACCTTTTAATAAGCAATAATTTTGTTCTTCTATCTCACTTACATAGTAGCCGTGTATAGTCGGAACGAAAGTCGCTACAGTTATATCCCCTTGCTGGTTCATATAATCACTGAGCTTTTTCATCTCTACAAGTACTTCTTCCTCCATTTCTCCAATTGGAACAAGTACATAAATTTTGTTGCGAATCCAAAAGCTTTTATAGGGGCCAAGGGGGATTAATTCTTTAACATGCATGTGATAATGCTCATAAATATGCTGAATCATCGCAGTCGCCACCTATGGTTTTTCTTTATATATATGAGCTTGTGCTCGCCTTTCATTCCTATGCACATGATAAAGCAACGAAACGTATACAAATACTAAAAAGAAAAAAAGGTGATAAACATGAAAGAATCAAATCAACTACAAGAAAGAGCATTAAAACTATTACAAGAACGCGGTGTAACAATTGACGATATTGCTGAACTTGTTCATTTTCTTCAAAAAAAATATCATCCAAATTTAGAGATGTCAGAATGCCGTTACAATGTAGAACGTGTACTATCAAAACGTGAAGTACAAAACGCACTGATTACTGGTATCGAGCTTGATGTCCTTGCTGAAAAGGGAATGCTAAGTGAACCGTTACAAGATATTGTAAAACGTGACGAAGGCTTATACGGAATTGATGAAGTTATCGCACTTTCTATCGTGAATGTGTACGGCTCTATCGGTTTCACAAACTTTGGATATATTGATAAATTAAAACCTGGTATTTTAGAATACTTAAATGATAAATCAACTGGAAAGGTGCATACATTCCTTGATGATATCGTTGGCGGAATCGCTGCCGCTGCTTCAAGCCGTTTAGCGCACCGAGCTGAGCACTCAGAATAATAGTGTTTTCTAGGCCGTCAGGTTCATGCTGACGGTCTTTCATATTCCATCAGCATAAATTCTCTTCCGCGACTCAAAAAAATAGGCCCTTGCTTAAATCCGATATTTTTATATAACGTAATCGCTCTTGTATTAAATGTCGCTACGCTTAATTGAAACATTTTTGCATTAAACTCTTTCGTGGCAAACGCTATTCCAGCTTGGAAGAATTCTTTCCCCATTCCTTTCCCGGTTAACGCCGGCTTCATGCCAAGTCCGATATCAATCACATCTTCTCCACCATATAAATGAGCATCTCTTCCACCTGGTACTTGTGCATTTGCTCCAAAACAAAAATAACCGATGAAGTCTCCTTGATCATCACAACAGCCATAATACGTTCCATCTAATAGCTCTTCCATTACTTCTTTCTCGCCTGAAAAACTATATAAATTATATGGTTCCTCGTACGTCCAAGTATTTATCTCATTTGCTTCTTCCTCTGTTAATTTATGTATATCCACTTTCTCTTTCCCCCTATTATATTTCTATTAACAATATTCGATATTCATCTTATAATTCATCTTTCTCAATATATTTTTTTAATTTCTTGCTTCATTTTTATGGAAGATTTTTCTTATTATGTTACGATTAAACAGAATCATTATAAATAAGGTGGTGACAATTTGAATTACTTTTCTTATCTCTCCTCAGAAGAACGGCAAAATTTTTTCTATAAAGAACCTCTTAATTTTTCAAAAAATATAGGAAAAGAACAACTAGCTTACGCACTAGGCGCTACACTATATACTCCTGGCACGAAAGAAACGATTGCGGAAGATATAATTAGAAGGAAACATGTGGATGCTATCTCAATTATTCTTTGTCTAGAGGACGCTATAAGCGATGAGGAAGTAAAACTTGCAGAGCAAAACATCGTCGTTCAAATACAGCAAATCGCTAACTTAGTCAGTGCCAACATACTAAATCAAGCAGACATCCCACTCCTTTTTATTAGAGTTCGACAGCCAAGTCAAATGAAGAAAATTGTTACTGAATTAGGTAGTGCCGTTCATTGTTTATGTGGTTTTGTCTTTCCAAAATTCACACCGATTAACGGAAAGACTTATATCGATCAGCTTGCATATATAAACGAGTTATACTCATTATCGTTATATGGCATGCCGATTTTAGAATCACCCGAAATTATGTATAAGGAAACACGGGCAGAATCATTATTACAAATAAAGGATTTACTAGATTCTTATCACGATTACATCTTAAATGTACGTATTGGTGCTACTGATTTTTCAAGTATATTTAGTATTCGGCGTAATAAATACACACCTATCTATCATATTACTGTTGTCCGTGATTGTATTTCAGACATTATTAACGTTTTCTCAAGGGCAACAAATGAATATATTATTTCAGGATGTGTATGGGAATATTTTTCTAATGATTATGAAGAAGGGCTTATTCAAGAGGTATCACTTGACCATGCAAATGGCTTAATCGGAAAGACAGTTATTCACCCATCTCATATTAAAGTTGTACAGGCAATGCACATTGTCACAATGGAAGATTATTTAGATGCGAGATTAATTTTACAAAATGCAGATACGTATAATGGAGTGCTAAAAAGCAGTTTTTCTAACAAAATGAATGAAGTAAAACCTCATTATGGGTGGGCTCGCAAAACCATTTTAAAATCTAATATTTACGGGGTGCTACATGAAAACAAACAATTCACCGATCTCCTTATTACAAACGCAAAGCAACACGTATAACGTTTTAAATAATATACAAGTTCATGTAGAAGTACGTGATAATCCATATAATTTAGCGCTAGACAATCTTTTTCAAATGGCTGCGAGAATAAATAAGAAACGTAGTTTTTTATTTGTGAGTACAATCCTTGGAAAGCATCTTCCTATTAAACCTGCAGTCTCTCTATCAAGTGGAGTTGCTCTCGCTGCAAGATATATGGAAATACTACATAATATTTCTCATCCATTTCAAAAAGAAATTTTAAATCTCATTTCATTAGAAATTGATGAAATCCCAGAGGAAGTATTTCGTTATCAATATCCTCTGCAAGAAGAAGTTTTGTTCATCGGATTCGCTGAAACAGCGACATCACTTGGTCATTCTATGTTTCAATGCTTTCAAAATGCAAAGTATGTACATACAACTAGGGAATCGATACCCCACCTAGAATCTGTCATTACATTTGAGGAAGAACATTCTCATGCAACATCACACCGTTGTTATGTAGATGAAAGCTTTTTTCAAAACAACAATCCAATTGTTCTCGTAGATGATGAGATGACAACAGGAAAAACAGCATTAAATATTATTAGATCTATTCAAAATAAATTCCCACGAGAAGAATATATAATTGCTTCTTTGTTAGACTGGCGTTCTCATACTAATAGAAAACAATTTAAACAATTAGAAGAAGAACTTCAAATTAAGGTTCATGTTATTTCTTTATTAGAAGGCAGTATTCATACAACTGGCCAACCATTAAATATTGCAAAAAAAGAGATTCAAATTGAAGAAACAAAACCTGATTTCAAAAAACATACCCTTACCTGCCTAAAATCACCCTATACATCAAATTATATAAAATATACTGGGCGATTTGGCATTTCAGCATATGAACAAAAGCACATTCATTCTTTCGCCCAAGAAGCAGGAAAAACTTTAAAAAGAGAAAGAATGGGAAAACGAACACTCTGTCTCGGAACGGGTGAATTTATGTATATCCCAATGAAAATTGCTGCTGAAATGGGTGAAAATATTTTATATCAATCTACAACAAGAAGCCCTATCCATCCTGTTTCAAATGATGTGAACTATGCCATTCATAATCATTTCTCATATCCAAGTCCTGAAGATTCTACTATTACAAATTACTTTTATAATATTTCACCTCATGATTACGATGAAGTATTTGTTTTCATTGAGCGTGATTTAGGAGAAGAAGCCCTGTTTCCTCTTCTACAGCAGTTACAAACAGTTATTCCTTTTATTCATATCGTCTCATTTTCAAATAGCATAGAAAAGGAAGGTTGATAATTATGGTAAAAGTAAATTCTCATATTAGTAGTTACAATCCAAATGATGCTATTTTTCTATTAAAAGATATTAGTGATTTAATGAAAGAAAGTTCCACGGAAACTAGAGAACAAGCAATTCAAGCTGGCACACATTATTCCGAAATGTTACCAATGGAATATAAACCCTCTAAAGCGTATATGGATTTATTCTTTTCTTCCCTGCAACAATACAAACACAAACTAGCCATCGCTGTTGGAGTTGTCGCCGAACAGATTATACAAACTAAAGGAACTAACCTTGTCCTCGTTTCATTAGCTCGTGCTGGTACACCTATTGGCATTCTTATCAAACGCTACATACGCTATCAATACAACCTTGATGTACCTCACTACTGTATTTCTATTGTTCGCGGACGCGGTATTGATGAAAATGCACTCCATTATATTTTGGAACATCACCCTAAAGAAACAATTCAATTCATTGATGGGTGGACTGGAAAAGGTGCAATAAAAAAAGAATTAGAATATGCAGTACACACATTTAACGAACGAAATAATACACACATTTCTCATTGTATGGCTGTGCTTGCTGATCCCGGTTACTGTACTTCAATTTACGGTACACGTGAAGATTTTCTTATTCCTAGCGCTTGCTTAAATGCAACAGTCTCTGGACTCATTAGCCGCACTGTACTAAATGACACCTATATCGGTCCAAATGATTTTCATGGTGTTAAATATTATAAAGAGCTAGAACAAGAAGACTTATCAAATTTATTCATTGATGAGGTAACAGATTTATTCCCTTCTGTTCATTCTCATATAGATAATCAATTACGTTATATTACTTCAACTTACACTGATCCCTCTTGGCAAGGATTAAAAGATATACAGTCTATCCAAAATCACTTTGAAATTGACGATATTAACTTAATCAAACCAGGAGTGGGCGAAACAACTCGTGTATTACTCCGGAGAATACCGTGGAAGATTTTAATACGTAAGCAAAACAATCCCGATTTAAAGCATATTTTACTTCTTGCTAAAGAAAAGAATGTCCCTATTGAAATCTATGAGAATATGGCTTATTCATGTTGCGGGCTCATTAAGCCTCTTAAGAGGGAAACGATATGATTTTCGCCAGTGATCTTGATCAGACGCTTATTTATTCCCGGAAATCGTTTCGTGCCCCTATAGAAGATGAATCAATTCAACTCATTGAAACTTTAGATGGGAAAGAAATTTCTTTCATATCACATAAAACCATTTCACTACTAAAAAAATTGCAACTGCACTCACATTTCATCCCAGTTACAACAAGAACTATTGAGCAGTTTCAGCGTATTTCTTTATTCCAAGACGAAATCATTCCCGAATACGTCATTACAAGTAACGGCGGTAATATCCTTCATAACGGTAAACAAGATGGTACTTGGAACAGGATAGTAAAAGAAAGACTATCGTTTGAATGTATAGAGGGAAACGACATACTAAAGGAATTTGGACAAATAGCTCATAAAGATTGGGTTATATCACAAAAAACAGCTGATGATCTATTCCATTATTGCATTATTAAACGGGAGAACATTCCTTATGATGAATTATCATCCTTCACTTCCTGGTTAGACAAACAAGGCTGGAATCATTCACTTCAAGGTAGAAAGCTATACTTTGTACCAAAACCAATTAACAAATGGGACGCCGTGCAATATATAAAAGAAATTTTGCAAATAGATACGATTATTACAGCTGGGGATTCTTTACTTGATTTATGCATGCTTGAAAAGGCGAACCATGCCTTTGCACCACTTCATGGTGAGTTAGGGGCAATGCATGATAACTTACAACCTCATATTTTAAAAACAGACGCAATCGGCATATATGCCGCAGAAGAAATCGTAAATAAATCACTTCAAATTATTTACAGTTCATTACCTACCTCATGATCATAATATGCACAATTGCATACGCACCACAATTAAACAAATGGTACAATCTATTTGAATCGCTGTTGCTACACTTCTTGATTAAAGAAAAGGCGTTAACACGGAAATTAGCGTCTTATCAACCTCAAGCAATTGGCACATTTTGTCATCTTAAAAGACACTCCACGAGTGTCTTTTTTTCTATATCCAACAAGGACTTACTCATTTCAAAGTATAAATACATAAAATAATGTAAATCATTACACGCATGAATCACTTTCTAAAAGTTATAAAGTAGATTCAAAATAAAAAAGCACTCTTAACTAGAGTGCTTTTTACTTTCAAACAAGGAGGCTACATATATGGATAGTACTCTCGTATTTAACTTCGGCATTGGTATTGTCATTATTTTATTTGTCTTTTTTGTACTTTGTATGAGCGGGGTATAAAAAGGCGATTTTCGGGCGTCTTTTTATACATACATATGTATTACTTGACTTCTATAAAGGTAGTAACCATAATAGTTACAGATATACAAATAACTATTCACATATCCACAAATAGGAGGAAGAAAAATGAAACATGTAATCGTTTATGCACACCCGAATACAGAAAGCTTCAACCATGCGATTTTAGAAACGGTAAAAAGTGAATTAGAAGGAAAAGGTCACGAAGTACGCGTTCGCGATCTATACGAATTAAACTTTAATCCAGTATTAGGCGCTTCCGATTTCATCTCATTTTCTAAAGGAAATACACCAGAAGATATTAAAGAAGAACAAGAGCATATCTCTTGGGCTGACAGCATTACATTTATTTATCCAGTTTGGTGGGCGGGACTTCCTGCTATTTTAAAAGGATACGTTGACCGTGTGTTTAGCCATGGATTTGCTTATGCTTACGGTGAAAACGGTATTGAAAAGTTATTAAGCGGTAAAAAAGGATTGTTATTATCTACAATGGGTAATACGAAAGAGGCATACACAGCAGGCGGCATGTTTGATGCAATGAAGAAAACAGCGGGTGTTGGTATTTTTGAATTTACAGGCATTGAAACAATTGAGCATACATTCTATACAAGTGTTCCTTCTGTGGATAACAGTGTGCGTAAGCAATATCTTGAAGAGGTTAAAGACGTTGTGAATCGTGCGTTCTAATAAAATTATATCAGTGATTTTCTAAATATATCAGCGCAACTCATATTATATCAGCGATTTTCTAAATATATCGGCGCAACTCAGATTATATCGGCGATTTTTCAAATATATCGACTTACCGACAAAAATCGACACTAGTCATAACTGAATGTTAGCCCACACCAATCGGGCTGCCCGCAAATATTAGAAAAAAAGCTGTTCCAAAGTTTGGAACAGCTTTCTTCATTACATCTTCTCAATCCACTCCGTCAAGTTATGCACAACTTGCGTTGGTTGTACTTCGTATTCTGTTAACTTCTCCACAGTTGTGACTCCAGTGTGGACAAGAAGGGTATGCATGCCAGCATTTATTCCTGCTAAAATGTCTGTATCGTAGTTATCCCCAACCATTAATGCTTCATTTTTTTCTATGCCAAGTACTTTTAAAGCTTGTTCCATAATGATTGATTCTGGTTTTCCGATAAAGATTGGATCCACACCTGTTGATACTGCTACAACTGATGTTAATGAACCATTACCTGGTAATAATCCTCGCTCAGTTGGGATGGCAATATCCCCATTTGTAGAAATAAACGTCGCGCCATTACGCACAGCAAGACACGCTTTTGCTAACTTTTCATATGTGATGTCACGATCTAAACCAACAACAACGAAATCAGGATTTTCATCCACAAGTTCAAATCCTTTTTCCACAAGTGCATCGTGTAAGCCTTCTTCACCAATCATATATACAGTTGCGTCTTGTTTACGTTCATAAATGAAGTTCGCAGTCGCCATACTCGTTGTGAATACTTGCTCTGCTTTCGCTGGAATATCGAAACGAACAAGTTTTTCTGCCACTTGTTCTGGTTTACGCGTTGAGTTATTCGTAACGAATAAATAAGGAATGCCGCGCTCTCCTAATGCTTTTACGAAGTCGCTTGCCTCTTCAATTTGTTCTTCTCCGCGATACATCGTACCGTCTAAGTCAATTAAGTAACCTTTATACATTGATTATGTCTCTCCTTCTATGCTAACGTTCTCACCTTATCATACCACTCTTATATTACCCGCTTTTTCCAAAGAAAAAAACGCTTTACCTAAAAGCGCCCCATAACGTTCATTTTTTCTCTTTTACTTGGTAAGAACAACTACAATCGCCCTCACACATATTTGCTAACGTCTTTACATCTGCTCCTGCAAATAAACGCTTATACATCTCTTTTTCATCTTCACATACTTGCGGGAATCTCTCTGCAATTTCCTTTAACGGACAGTTTTGTTTTTCAATTACGAAAGAATTCTCTCCATCTCTCTTTATTTGAACCATATAACCGTTTTTCTCTTGCATAGCTGCTATCTCTTGCACTTTATATGCTAAATTCTTTTGATTACTCACTCTCTTTTGTAACTGTTCTTCCATTCGCTTCGTTCTCTCTTTTAAAACGTAACGAAGTATTTTTTCATCACCCATTCGAGCTAAATCTTCTAGCATATCAATCGCAAATTGCTTATACTCTTTCGGGAATGTATCTTCTCCCTTTTCACTTAATCCATACAAATAAGTTGGTCTTCCGACATGTTGCCTTACCATCTTAGAATAAATGAGTCCGTCTTTCTCAAGATTACTTAAATGTCTTCGGATCGCCATTTCTGTAATCTCTAAAACGTCAGCTAGTTCAGCTACCGTGTGCTCTCCCTTTACTTTCAACAATTGTACAATTTCGTCTTTCGTCGTACGTGCTTCCCCCATACTTCACCCTTCTCCCTTTTCTTTCTCACATACAATATAAGATCCCCAAAAGGCATTCTCTGGGGATCTTATAAGCATAATTATTCTGGTACAAATGCAGATACAGGTCCTAATTCCTTTTCTAAATAACTGCGAATATTTGCTGGGTATTTCTCTACCACTGCAATATGTTTTTGAATCGTCTTATATAATTCATCATGATTCATTTGAATATAGTCTTGCGTAAGCATTTTTCGAAGAAGGATAATTTCTTTCATCCCTTGTCCATCTTCTTCACTTATCACTCGCTCGTCCATTAAAATATCAATAATATCTTCATAGCTTCCTGGATCGCGCATAATAAATCCATCAATCATCGCATTCCCGGCATCTAATACACAATCAATAATAAGATGGGCTATGCGCTCTAATGCGTAAAATTCAAACTCGGTTTCATATATCTTTTTCTCTTGAAATGTACTTGTTGCTCGTTCTAAACATACTAGCATTTGTTCTATTTTCTTTCTGTCTACAAAATACATGAATGTCACCTACCTGGAAATTAAAGCATTTACATTTTAATTGTAACGCTTTCTTCTGAAAAAATCGACAATTTTTCGAATTCACCTTTTCTCCGTTATTTGTTATAGTTATATTTGTATGATTTTTGAAATTGGAGGAATGGAATCTTGGAACGTGAACTCGCACTAGAAATTGTCCGTGTAACAGAAGCAGCAGCCTTAGCATCCGCACAGTGGATGGGCCGCGGAAAGAAAAATGAAGCAGATGATGCAGCAACTACAGCAATGCGTGATATGTTCGATTCAGTAAACATGGCAGGTACAGTTGTAATTGGTGAAGGAGAACTTGATGAAGCACCGATGTTGTATATTGGTGAAGAACTAGGAACAGGTAACGGTCCAGAAGTAGACATCGCCGTTGATCCATTAGAAGGTACAAACATCGTTGCAAAAGGTCTTGCAAATGCAATGGCAGTTATTGCAATCGCAGACAAAGGGAACCTTCTTCATGCTCCTGATATGTACATGGAAAAAATCGCGGTTGGTCCAAAAGCAGCTGGTAAAATTAGCTTAGATGATCCAATTGAAAAAACAATTGAAATTGTAGCAGAAGCTAACAATAAAAAGATTCGCGATCTAACAGTTATCGTTCAAGAACGTGAACGTCATCAAGATATTATTGACCGTGTTCGTGCAAAGGGTGCACGCGTAAAATTATTTGGTGACGGTGATGTTGGTGCGTCAATCGCAACAGCACTACCTGGAACGGGTATCGACTTATTCGTAGGTATTGGCGGAGCTCCAGAAGGTGTTATTTCTGCAGCAGCATTAAAATGCCTTGAAGGTGAAATGCAAGCTCGTTTAGTTCCAATGAACGAAGAAGAAGAAGCTCGTTGTCGTGAAATGGGATTAGAAGATCCTCGTCAACTTCTTATGTTAGATGACTTAGTATCTGGGGATGATGCAATCTTCTCAGCAACTGGTGTATCTGCTGGTGAGTTATTAGACGGTGTTAAATTCCTTGGTGGAGATTTAGCTGAAACATACTCTATCGTAATGCGTTACAAAACAAGAACAGTACGATTCATTAAAACGCATCACCATTTAGATCATAAACCACACTTAAACTTAGATATTTAATAAAGGAGCCATGTGTATGGAAGAACGTTTCTTTCTGTACGACGATACTGTCGCTACAAAAACTCGTTTCGTTAGCTTTATGGGAGAAAATGAGCGTCACGATTTAGCGCTATTATACTCCGATCGTCATTACGGTAAAACAATTGTCCTTGATATGCAACGCAATAAATTTGCAATCATCGGTGCTGACGATTTAAACGAACCAGGCTACTTAGAGCACGCATTTTCTATGACTGAAGAAATTGCAGAAGAACTACGCTCATTTTTATTTGAACTTATATAATTTATCGTATGCACCAGCTATTTTAGCTGGTGTTTTTTCATTGCAAGTATTTTTAATTTTCAAACTAATATGTTATAATTAAGAATAAATCTATTTGGATAGAAAGGACGTTATCTACGTATGCCAACATTTACTTTGTAATGGACCAGCAATTGGATAGCATTACTCTCAAAAAAGCACCACGCTTTTTCAAGGGAGTAGTCTGCCCATTCCCATTACAAAGGAACGTAACGCATCTGTAGTATGATGTTTACGGAGGTTCCTAAGGGAACCTCCTTTTATTTTTGTCTTTTTCTCATGTCTTCATACTACAAGACATCCAAATAGCTGTATTACGTTTCTTTGCCACTACTATAAGAGGTGAAGAAAAATGCAGAAAGTACAACTTTCTTGGAGTTTATATGAAAATGAGCAAAACACAATCGAAAAGTATTGTAAAAATTGCAGACGCACTACCTTATTTACTGACACGAATATTCGTAGGCATAACGCCAACGGAAAAAACATATACCGCTTTGCCATTTATAAATGTCCGAAAGATCATACGTGGAATCAAAAACTGCGTATTTATAAATCATTTACTGATCACGTTGAAACAGTCGATATGACGCAGCAAGATCAAGCCGAAACAATTACTACTATTTCCATTATGCAACATAAAGAAAACGGCATAGCTAAAATCACGATCGTATTAGACATCGTTTTCGGTTCCCACCGCATCGATAAAGCCTTATCCACATATATTTCCGACTGGAGCCGTACACTCATTGTGGATAAAATTAAAAATGGGGATATTCAATTGAATGGACAACAAATGAAGCCAAATACAATACTATCTCAAGGAGATTATATCTCGATTTGTTTATAATGCAAAAAATCCTCTTACAATCGTAAGAGGATTTTTTTATTTCTTCACTTTTCGCAATACGAAGTGTGCACAACCGAAGTTACAGTACTCGTATAAATACTCCGTTAACGTACTAATTTTCGTATCATATGTCGCACGCTGGTTACTATCATCAAAGAATCCGCGCAATCTAAGTTGCTCATATCCCCAGTCTCCAACGATATAATCATATTTATTTAAAATTTCTGCATAGCGCTCTTTAAATGCTTCTTCACTAAAACCGTCACGAAAGTTTTTAATTACTTCGTACTGAACATTATTAATGCTCACCGTAGCATGAATCTCTTGCTTTTGCTCCATCATTAACTTCCTCTCTAAGCATTCTTCTTTTTATCGTATCACAAAGCATAACAACCAACAATTTCAAATACAAAAAATTGCAAATTAGTACATGCTATGGAGAAGGAGGTGATACATCGTGAAAAAACAAATTTTACTTTCCCTTCTCACTATTTCCTTATTTGCAGGCTGCCAATCAGCGAACAAAGCTGAAATGGAACGTGAAGAAGGAAGCCGTGTTCTTGTTTCCAATAAAAATGACATGTATCATACGGAAAATACAAATACACGGCTCACAAGGGTCGGCTATTCATCTAAACAAAAGCATGAAGTATCTAACAAACAAGTAGGAGCCATTAACCGTGAGAAAGTTGCTGAAATGATTACAAGTATGACAGTCAAACTTCCTGACGTTACAAACGCCGCTACGCTCGTTACCGATGATGAAGTATTTGTTGTATACCGTGCAAACACAACGGATCCAAAACTCGTAGCAGATCAAGTATATAGAGCTGCTTTGTCCATCGTCCCTCGCTATTATAAAGCATATGTATCAACAGACCAAAAGTTGATTTCCCAAATTCAAGGTCTTCAATCTGGCGCATTAAATGATACAGAATATACGCAAAGCCTCGATATGCTAAAACGTGAAATGAGTAAAAATCCTCATTTGAACAATACGGGAGATCAGACTTTGAATGATATGATTAAAAAGTAAAACAGGTGGAGAAAATCTCCACCTGTTTTACTTTTTATTTTTTATTACGATTCGCATAAACCTCCATCGCATCACACATAAATTGCGCTAACCCCTCACCAAACTTATCGATATTTTTCGTGAAGCGCTCATCAGCGACGTACATTTGACCGAGTCCTTTAAAAGCATCTAATGAATATGCACCGAAGTTTTGCAAGTAATCGTACCACACTCCAATTGCTTCTTGTGCCTCTTTAGAATCTGGTGCTCCGTGTCTAAGCGCTGCTAAATTTCTATAAATAGCATTAAACTCCTCTTGGTTCTCTTTTGACATACCTTTTGCATATTCGTTCGCTTTATCTACAGCTGCATCTCCCCATTTTTCACGTGCTTCTTCTTCATATGGGTTATGGCTGAAATCGAATCCTTCAAATTTCTCTTTGTTCGTCATTTCAATCTCTCCTTTTGTATGCTGAATTGTTTTATCAATCGTCGCAATCACTTTATCTAATCTAGCACGCTTTTCAAGAAGCATTTTCTTATGAAGCTGTAGTGCCTCTTCGCGATCAAATGATGGACTCATGATAATCTCTTTAATCTTTTTCAAAGGGAAGCCTAGTTCTTTAAAAAACAAAATTTGCTGCAATGTCTCTAAATTTTCATTGGAATACAGACGATATCCAGACTCTGTCGTCTCGTCCGGGGTTAACAACCCAATTTCATCGTAATGATGCAGTGTGCGCACACTAATTCCAACTAAATCAGCTACTTCTTTTACTCTCATTGTCATTTGTATCTCCCCCTTAGTACATACGATAAAGTATGACGCAACGTTAGAGTCAATAAGTAAATTCATTTTATCTTAAAAAGTTTCATCTCTCCTATATTTGATGCATAATAGTTATGTACATATATTAGAAAGCGGTGAAAGTATGGTTTCAAATACTGTAATTGCCAGCATCATTTTTCAACTCATTATCTCGATTCTGGTCCCAATTATTGTACTCGTTTATTTCCGTAAAAAATATAATATGAATTGGAAAGTAGTCGGCATTGGTGTTCTTATCTTTATCGGATTTACCCAAATTCTTGAAACACCATTCCACCTATTTATGCGCGGTAATCCAACAATCGCTCCATTTTTAGAAAATCCGTTTGTCTTCGCAATTTATGGCGGATTGACTGCTGGTATTTTTGAAGAATTAGGACGCTTCGTTGCCTTCTTCTTCTTACTAAAAAAATATCTAGAATATAAAGATGGCTTCGCTTATGGAATTGGTCACGGCGGAATTGAATCTATTTTAATTGGCGGTTTTTCTGCATTACAAGCATTAATCTTTGCTAATTCTATTAACGATGGTAGCTTCGCTCGACTGATTGAACAAAAACCCGAGCTGAGCATTTTACAGGACATGTTAATTCAGCAACCTGCCTACTTATACTTCCTTGGTAGCTTAGAAAGAATTATGGCACTCGTGCTTCAAATTGCCTTTACAATGCTTGTTTTATACGCAGTAAAACAGAAGAAATATATCTTCCTAGTATACGCTATACTATTCCACGCATTTGTAGACTTTTTCGCGGCACTTTACCAAACAAAAATAATCAATATCTTCGTTGCAGAAGGAATTACACTTCTTTGTACAATTGGCGCTGTCGTTCTTATTCGCAAAATGAAAGCGAAATTAATGAGTGTACCGGAGTAAAAAATAAACCACCGATTGGTGGTTTATTTTTTATGGATTGTCGCAATGATGATAGCTTTTTCCTTCTTGCAGCTCCCTCTTTGTTTCTGCATCTATAACGATATATTTATGAAACTCTTCTACTTCATTTTGAGAAAAGGAAGCAAAAAAATAAACTTGGCGATCAGGATGAACAAAAAAATCTTGAAGCATCACACTACTCCGACAACCCACGGCTGTTTTTTGTAGGAAAGAAAATTCTTCATCGGGCACTTCTTTAAATAAGATTTTTTTTCGAACACTATATGCTGCATTATTGTATTCTTTATAGATTTTCTTATCTAACTGTTTATAAAAAATATCCTCACTCACAAATGACTTATTTCGATTGCTTGGATAATTTACTTTTTGATTCGACTCTGCATAAGTTGTGGACAAGTGTATTAAAAAACAAAGACTAACTACAATACATATCATTTTATTCATGATTGCACCTCAAATGTTCATTATCCACATTACTTTTCCACATATTTAAATCCATATGCCGTTTTACAAGAAAAAGGAATTATTTCCACATTTGTCGAAGTATATAGCGTCAACTTGAAAGATGGGGATGAATTATGAAGAAAATTATTGTAATACGACATTGTTCAGCAACTGGGCAAAAACGTGATGCTGAATTAACGACCGATGGAAAAGACCAGGCAAATACCCTTGCTACATTTCTCTTAGAAAATCATCTACAAATCGATCATATTATTTCAAGCCCATTTGTCCGAGCTATCGATTCCATTCGGCCCTATGCGCTCCAAGCTAACTTATCTATCCAAGAAGATGAACGATTAACTGAACGCATATTGAGCAACGTTCCAATGGATGATTGGATGCAAAAACTAGAATCTACTTTTACAAATATAGATATTGCCTTTTCAGGCGGAGAGTCAACAAAACAAGCAACAGACCGTGCCATATCGCTTATTCAAGACGTTTTACAATTAAACCATACAACAACACTACTTGTTACACATGGCAATTTACTTACGCTCATTTTAAAGCATTTTAATCATACGATTGGCTTTAATGAATGGAGAACTTTAACGAATCCTGATATTTACGAAATTACAATCGACGAACAATGTATCATAAAACGCTTATGGGAAGCATCGTCTAAGTAATATCCCTTTCCAAAACATTCAGTTGACGCCACGAGAAGAAACTGTACTAATAATAGAAAGGGGTATCACTCCATATGTACGAAGATGTACTTGCTCTACTACATAAAACAAATGTTTCTTATGAAAAATTTGAACACGAACCAGTACTCGATTATGAGACAGATCGGATTGTACGTGAGAGACTCGGCTTACAAGGCACTCCAAGTAAAAGCTTATTTTTAAAATCAAAGTCTGGAGATTATTACGTATTTTTTACGTTAGAGGGCACAAGGCTCAACCGGGGAGAGATGAAAGAACTAACAGGAGAACGCTTATCTCTCTGTTCTCCTGATGAACTGCGAGACAAAACTGGTTGTACGCCGGGATGTGTGGCTCCTTTCGGATATTCACACGATGTAACAATTATTGTGGATAACGCTATTTATACGTACGATAAAATTTTAATTACACCTGGTGTACCTGAATTTACAATTGAATTATCCACAGAAGAATTAAAAAAGATTTTATTAACATGTCCAAATACCGTTTTAGAGTATAAACAAAAAGAGAGCTAATCGTTAGCTCTCTTTTTTCATTATTTAGCTTCTGCTGTTTTTTCTTTTGCAGAACGTACTTGCTCGTCCGCATGGTAAGAAGAGCGCACAAGTGGGCCAGCTTCACAGTGGCTAAATCCTTTGCTAAGTGCAATTTCTTTAAGCTCTGCAAATTCTGCTGGTGGGTAATATTTAAGAACTGGTAAGTGCTTCTTAGATGGTTGTAGGTATTGCCCAAGAGTTAAAATATCCACATTGTTTGCACGTAAGTCATCCATTGCTTCAATTAAATCTTCTCTCGTTTCACCTAAGCCCACCATAATGCTCGATTTAGTTGGAATATCAGGCTGCATTTCTTTCGCTCGACGTAAAAACTCTAATGAACGTTCATATTTTGCTCTAGCGCGAACTCGGTCAGATAATCGACGTACTGTTTCAATGTTATGGTTTAAAATATCTGGTTTTGCATCCATTAACATTTTTAAGTTTTCTTCTACTCCACCCATATCAGATGGTAATACTTCGATAGACGTGAATGGGTTTTTACGACGTACTGCTCGTACTGTTTCAGCAAAAACAGCTGCTCCCCCGTCCTTTAAATCATCACGTGCAACCGCTGTTATAACAACGTGCTTTAAGCCCATTTGTACTACTGAATCTGCCACGCGTTCTGGTTCTTGTAAATCAAGCTCAGTTGGTAAGCCTGTTTTAACCGCACAAAAACGACAAGCACGTGTACAAACCGCACCTAAAATCATAAATGTTGCTGTTTTTCTTACAGCCCAGCATTCATGAATATTCGGACATTTTGCTTCCTCACAAACTGTATGAAGATTTTTAGAACGCATCATTTTCTTTAAGCCTGTATAGTTTTCATTCGTGTTTAACTTAATTTTCAACCATTCGGGCTTGCGCTTATATTCTGTTTGTTTTGTCATGGTTATCAACTCCGCACAATATGAAATAGTTTACCGTGTTCGCTTCTTTCAATGTAACATATCTATTCTAACGTATGAAAGCGATTTGCTCAAATGAAGATTCTAAGATTTTTTCCAATCGTTCCCTATAATGAAATACTCCGTATATCCCACACTAAAAAGAGTGATGTTGTGAAAGGAGTCTATTTCATGCTTCGAAAAATTTCTCTTTTGCTTTCTATTTGTTTTCTTCTCCACCAAAACATCGCTTACGGTGAAGATAATCAGCAAAGCATATACGAAAAGCGCATGGCACTATATAAAGAAACCGAGCAGTCTTCAGGCATTCCATGGTATTACTTAGCTGCAATGGATCAATATGAAAGAAATATACGGAGCGTAAGAAAAGATATTCCGAAAAAACCAGATGCCATCATTTCCCTTTATTTCAAACCAGAAATATGGGCTGGACCTATTAATAGTAACGATACTCTTCCCCATACAATTTCTCTATTTGGCGGAATAGGTTTAGATGGTGACAAAGATGGATTTGCAAATGCAAATAGCGACCGTGATCTTCTGCATACCGCAGCGACTATTTTAAGGAAACAAGGAACATCAGAAGACCGTATTAAAATTATGCTCTGGGAATATTATAGACGTGCCAAAACAGTTGATTTAATTAGCGAATACGCCCAAATTTATAAACATTATGGACGTATTAATTTAGAAGGAAATGCTTTTCCTCTTCCGATCCGTAGTGACCATAGCTACCGTAGTACTTTCGGCGCTGGAAGAAGTTTTGGCGGCAGAAGGATTCATGAAGGAACCGATATTTTTGCCGGATATGGCGTGCCAGTAAGATCGACTTGCTATGGCATTATTGAAACGAAAGGTTGGAACCGCCTTGGTGGATGGCGCATTGGTATTCGCGACCTTCATAACAATTACCATTATTACGCTCATTTAGGCGGGTTTTCAAAAGAAATACAGCTTGGACAAATTATTGAGCCAGGGAAAGTAATCGGATTTGTTGGTAGCACTGGTTATGGACCTCCTGGTACAGCCGGAAAATTTCCGCCCCACTTACATTTTGGCATGTATAAAGACAATGGCTATACAGAATGGGCCTTCGATCCATACATGCATTTAAGCCTTTGGGAGCGCAAAGAACGAGCAAATACAAAACGATAACCGTAGCTGCATTGCTACGGTTATTTTTTATCCAGTAAGAGTCTGACTGAGCCGGGTTTCACTTTATTTACAACTAACTATCTGTTTTCTTTTTATCAGGTACAGCAACACTTCCGCTTCCATAATACGTAGGCACTTCCCCTTGAACGATACGCGTCGCAATCGGAACATTTTGTTTCACCTTTATCTCTTTCGTATGAAATGGAATAATCACTTGCAACGTGACTTCCATCTCCATAATAATTTGAATCGCTGTCGTATTGATCCCGTGCGGTTCAATTTTTTGTTTAATATCCGTATTTACATGACCAATCGTCGTGAAATCAATTGGAATATCTGGTCCTATATTTCCAAGAAGCGCATTATTTGTTACACGACCAAAAGGAACTGCCATCGTTGCCCCATTTTTTTCAGAAATACCTATTCCCTTTAAATTCCCTTGTTCTACTTGCTGTAAATATTTTTCTATGTATGTGGTCGTTGACGTTACGATTTCATTTACTTGCTTCGTATTTAAATTAATTGTGGATACTTTCCCGTTTTTATCATTTTGTACTTTCATTAATGAATCGACATCGAATCCTTCATCGATTCTATCTTTTAGCGCCTTCGTCATAACCGCTGTCGCCATTTTATGTGTCTCTACTTCTCCATATTTCATTAATGTCGGCTGAATGCTGCTATTCACAATCCATAATCCTTGCACGAGTAATATAATAAAAAGAATAAATGACATAAGCAGTATGTGCCGAAAGGAAATAGGCCCCCTTCGAAACCGCGAATTTTTCGAACGAAATATACTCATAAAAAACCCTCCTTCTTATATCATTTCTATGCAAGAAGGAGGGACGATATATGCTTATCTCATTTTTAATAATGCTTCTTTTCCGATTGTGCCAGCCGTAATACCTAAAGCTCCAGCTTCAATCGTTACTGATTCTAGCGGTGCTTCAAGAAGTTGTTCAATCGTTCTTACACCAACCGCGCGGCCAGCAATAATTCCTCGATCCCCTAACTTCTCATTTAAAAGACCTACATCTAATGCACCGCACATAATATATCCTTTATCGCTCATTACAGCTAGCAAATTTGTCTTTGGAAGTTTGACGCTAACCGCAATAAACGTATAATTATCGATTATAATTGGCTCCACATTAACCATAGTTCACACTCCTCTCTTTCTTATCTGTATGACAAGAGAAAAATGAGTGTTACAAGTTAACTAGCCTATAGTTTGACGGAAGATGTATGAGTTATTAACATGTCTGTTAACACATCCCGCAGTAGTTCTGGCATATAATATTGTTTGTCAGAAAGTGTGGATAGCTCTGGGTATAAGTATCCAAATGTGAACATATCGATCGTTCCTACCGTATATATACGATCTAATTCCAGCGATTCCCCGTTAATTAATACATCTTTGAGTAAAATTTTATTCCCGGGAATCGTATCTGGAATGACTTCTACACCAGCATAAATCATTTTCCCCATCACTTTTCCCCGAAATCCGAATCCTTTTACCTCAAGGTTCTCCATATTCGGCTTACGTGCTTTCAAAATAACTTCTCTTAATATCTTTCCTGGAACTTTCAAAGCACACGGATTAATTGGATGTGGACAAATTCTGTGAATATCTCCGCGCGTTACAACACCCTCTTCTAACCCTTCAAGAAGTACACCAGCGTTCACCATGCCAATCTCTGCATTGCACCATGTTTTCAGCGCACTTGCTAACATGTGAGAAAACGGCGTCTCATGAAACCAATCAACCGGTAATGACTCTTTTAAATGAACGACAGACTCTGCCATTATATGCTCACTTTCTTCCTGCAGTATTTCAATTGTGGATAACGGCTCGCTATAAGCACCTAAACGTTCCGTCTTAATCGCCCTACCGTCTTTTTTCAGCAATTTCTTCATCTCTATATCCACAGTAAGCTGCACGTGACCAACGTAACGCCCCCACTTTTCACAACAACAAAGTAAAGTATTATTCAGTAGAATACCACGCTCAAATAAATGATGCGTATGTGCTCCTAAAATAACATCTATATCATAATGCTCTGCCATATACTCATCCATACTTTTTCCAAGGTGAGAAAGGACAACCGTAATATGAGCCTCATCTTTCACTTCTTCTAAAATAGACTCTAAATGAATAATGGGATCTTCAATATGCCAATCGAGCATCTGATAAAACTCTGGATAAGCTACCGTTAATCCGATAAAAGCAATGGTAATCCCATCCGTCGTTGTATGCAATTTATAAGGCCTTGCCCATGACGGACGTACCCCTTCTTTTTCAAATAAATTTGCGACAAGTATTTCAAATCCAGCATCATCATAGAGCCGATTCAAATGCTCCTTCGCTAACGTAATTCCTTCATTATTTCCGATCGTTACATAATCATATAACGCCTCATTCAAAAGCTTCGTATTCCCAAGTCCATTCGTCGCTTCCGAAATACTATGAAAACGATCCACATGATCGCCGATATCAACCGTCAAAACAGTCTCTCCCGCTTCCTGTCTTCGCTTTTTCTCCCCTAGAACAAACCGAGAAATTTGCGGCCAATTTTCAAAATGACTATGTATATCGTTTGTATGATAAAGGTGGATGATTGTTTCTTTATTTGTATTCAGAGAAAAAACCTCCTCTCAGTTCCTTACTGCCATTTACGCTATGCGCACACAATAATCCTGTAAATACTTTTCGTCTTTTCTTGCTATTTTACATTGTACTCGCATTGTGAGAAAAAGCAAAAGATTGTCCTTTTTATATGAGAAACTTTTGCTAATGCAGGAAAGAATTCCAGATAGTGGAGGGAGGGGTGGATTTGTCAAAAAGTTTAATAGAAAATTCAGTGGGTGGTTGTTCAAGTGGATTTGTCAGTATCTTTGTCTTAAACCTAGTCGTTCTCTGTTCTTATAAAATGTTTGGGGTATGTGAGGATTTTCTTTTGTCTTATCTTGTCGACAAATCGATATTCCTTGTCGACACGTTGATATATTGAAATAATCGCTGATATATTCCGAGTTATGGTCGATATATTTGAAAAACCGCTGATATATTTAGCTGGAAACCTACCTGGGTATCCTCTCCCAAGCCAAGACAAATCCGCAAAACAAAAAAGCGCCCTGCACAGCAGGACGCTTTCTTCATACATATATTATCCAGCTTCGCCTCCTAGACCCTCATGTCTAAGAACCTTCCGCACGAGAAGATAAAAAGCATCTTCTGTGCGAAAGAACCTTAGCCAACGGGTCTGAACAGTCGGCTCCGCATTTCTATTTAACCAATAGAACCTTCCATCTCAAACTTGATTAGGCGGTTCATTTCAACTGCGTATTCCATTGGAAGTTCGCGAGTGAATGGTTCAATGAAGCCCATTACGATCATTTCTGTAGCTTCTTGCTCAGAAATACCACGGCTCATTAGGTAGAATAATTGTTCTTCTGATACTTTAGATACTTTCGCTTCGTGCTCAAGTGAAACGTAATCGTTTTTGATTTCGTTGTAAGGAATTGTATCAGATGTAGATTGGTTATCCATGATTAACGTGTCACACTCGATGTTAGAGCGAGAGTTTTTCGCTTTTGGTCCGAAGTGTACGATACCACGGTAAGTTACTTTACCACCATGCTTCGCAATCGATTTAGAAACGATTGTTGAAGACGTGTTTGGTGCTAAGTGAATCATTTTCGCACCAGCATCTTGGTGTTGGCCTTTACCAGCAATCGCGATAGATAATGTTAAACCACGAGCGCCTTCGCCTTTTAAGATAACTGCTGGGTATTTCATCGTTAATTTAGATCCGATGTTACCGTCAATCCATTCCATCGTTGCGTTTTCTTCACAAACCGCACGTTTTGTAACTAGGTTGTATACGTTGTTCGCCCAGTTTTGGATTGTTGTATAACGGCAATAAGCATCTTTTTTAATGATGATTTCTACTACCGCACTGTGAAGTGAGTTAGTAGTGTAAACAGGTGCTGTACAACCTTCTACGTAGTGTACGTGTGCGCCTTCGTCTACAATGATAAGCGTACGTTCGAATTGTCCCATATTTTCAGAGTTAATACGGAAATACGCTTGAAGTGGTGTATCAACTTTAACACCTTTTGGAACGTAGATGAATGATCCACCAGACCAAACTGCAGAGTTTAATGCAGAGAATTTGTTGTCTGTTGGTGGGATTACTTTTCCGAAATGTTCACGGAAAATATCTTCGTTCTCTTTTAATGCGCTATCTGTATCTTTGAAGACGATTCCTAGAGCTTCTAGGTCTTCTTTCATGTTGTGGTATACAACTTCAGATTCGTACTGTGCAGATACACCAGCTAAATATTTTTGCTCAGCTTCTGGAATACCTAATTTATCAAATGTTGCTTTAATTTCATCAGGTACTTCATCCCAAGACTTCTCAGATTTCTCAGATGGTTTTACGTAGTACGTAATTTCATCGAAATCTAAGTCGTTTAAGTCGCCGCCCCATTGTGGCATTGGCATTTCGTAGAACTTATCCAGTGATTTTAAACGGAAGTCTAACATCCACTGTGGTTCTTCTTTCATACGTGAAATTTCTTCAACGATTTCTTTTGTTAAACCGCGTCCAGCACGGAAAATCGAAACGTCTTTGTCTTTGAAACCATATTTATAATCGCCGATATCTGGCAGTTGCTTCGCCATGTTGGTGTGTCCCTCCTTAGATAACCTCGTTTTTAGGAACCTTTAACATTACTTATCTTCGTTTAAGCCCTTTTCTAACGCTTTCCACGCTAATGTTGCACATTTAATACGTGCAGGGAACTTGCATACGCCTTGTAATGCTTCAATATCTCCTAAATCGATGCTGTCATCGTACTCTTTTCCTAGCATCATGTCAGAGAAAATTTTCGAAAGCTGAAGTGCTTCTTCAATTTTCTTACCTTTTACTGCTTGTGTCATCATTGAAGCTGAAGACATTGAGATTGAACATCCTTCGCCTTCAAACTTCGCCTCTTGCACAATACCTTCTTCTACTTTCATCGTAAGTTGAATACGATCGCCGCAAGTTGGATTGTTCAAGTTAACGGTAACACTATCTTCTAATACGCCATGGTTACGAGGATTTTTATAATGATCCATAATAACTTGACGATATAACGTATCTAAATTATTAAATGACATTTGTGAAATACTCCTTTGTCTTGATTAGCGAGTCAACAAATGTATCAATTTCTTCTTTTGTATTATATAAATAGAAGCTCGCACGTGCTGTTGAAGAAGCTTTTAGCCACTTCATAAGCGGTTGTGCACAGTGATGTCCTGCGCGAACTGCAATGCCTTCTACATCTAATACAGTCGCTACATCGTGAGGATGTACGTCTTCAATATTAAATGTAACAAGACCAGCGCGATGCTTTGGACCATAAATTGTAACGCCATCTACTTCTGATAGTCTTTCTAAAGCGTATTGCGCTAATTCATGCTCATGCTTTTCAATATTATCAAGACCGATTTCTTCTAGGAAATCAATTGCCGCACCAAGTCCGATTGCATTACCGATAATCGGTGTACCTGCTTCAAACTTCCACGGAAGCTCTTTCCAAGTAGATTCTTGTAAATCTACGAAATCAATCATTTCACCACCAAATTCAATTGGCTCCATATTGTTTAGCAATTCTTTTTTACCATATAATACGCCGATACCTGTAGGGCCACACATCTTATGAGCAGATAATGCGTAGAAATCACAGTTTAAATCTTGTACATCTACTTTCATGTGAGGTGTACTTTGTGCACCGTCAACGACCATAATTGCGCCATTTTCGTGTGCAATTGCTCCGATTTCTTTTACAGGGTTAATCGTTCCAAGTACGTTAGAAACATACATGATAGAAACGATTTTTGTATTCGGTGTAATTGTTTGACGAGCATCTTCTATTGAAATTGTCCCATCTGGTTGAAGCGGAAGATATTTTAAAGTTGCACCAGTTTTCTTCGCAACTTGTTGCCACGGAATGATATTACTATGGTGCTCCATGTAAGAAATAACGATTTCATCGCCCTCTTTTACATTTTCAAGACCATAGCTAGCCGCTACTGTATTTAATGCAGTTGTCGTTCCGCGCGTGAAAATAATCTCTTCCATTGATTTCGCATTGATAAACTTGCGAACTTTCTCACGTGCACCTTCATACGCGTCGGTAGCTTTCGTACCGAGCGTATGAACACCGCGATGCACGTTAGAATTATATTCTTTATAGTAACGTTCTAACGTTTCAATGACTTGAATTGGTTTTTGAGAAGTTGCTGCACTATCGAAATAAACAAGTTGTTTGCCGTTCACTTTTTGATCAAGAATTGGAAACTGTTTGCGTATTTCATGAATATTCATTAGCGAACTTTCCTTTCAATTACCTCAACAAGCTGTGCCTTTACTCCTTCAATTGGAAGCTCATTAACTACAGGTGCTAAGAATCCATGGATGACTAAACGTTCTGCTTCGCGTTTTGGAATACCACGGCTCATCAAGTAGTATAGTTGGACTGGATCTACGCGACCTACTGAAGCTGCGTGACCTGCCATTACATCATCTTCGTCGATTAAAAGAATTGGGTTTGCATCACCGCGAGCTTTTTCATCTAACATAAGAACGCGAGAAGATTGTTGTGCATTTGATTTAGATGCACCGTGTTCAATCTTACCAATTCCGTTAAAGATAGATGTTGCACTATCTTTTTGTACACCGTGTTTTAAAATCCAACCTTCAGAATGTTTACCGAAGTGAACAACTTTAGTTGTAAAGTTTTGTGTTTGGTTGCCACGGCCAATTGTTACTGTTTTCGTATCAGCATATGAACCGTCGCCCATTAAGTTCGTAACGTTCTCTGAAATTGTGTTTCCGTCATTCATAAGGCCTAGAGCCCAATCAATACGGCCGTCGCGTCCTACAACGCCGCGGCGGTTAACGTAAGTTGTTACGTCTTTTGCTAATAGATCAACCGCACCGAATTTCACTTGTGCGCCTTGTTCCACGATTACTTCTGCTACGATATTTGCAATACCTTTAGCATTTTCATTTGCAACATAGTTTTCTACATAAGTTGCAGTACTGTTCGCATCAGCTACGAATAGTACGTGGTTATATACGTTAGCTTCTTCGCCGTCTACTAAGAATACAGCTTGAAGTGGAGTTTCAAGAACAACGTTTTTCGGAACATATACGAATGCACCACCGTTGATTAATGCAGCATGAAGTGCAGTTAGACGATGCTCGTCTACTTTCACGCCGTCTTTCATTAAGTACTTTTGTACTAGTTCAGCATGCTCAGTTGCTGCTGTTACGATGTCTGTAAAAATAACACCTTTTTCTTTTGCTTCGTCTGCTAAAGAAACGAATGCAGTTGTACCAGTGCGTTGTACTAATACGCTGTTATTTTCATCGATTAAGTTTTTCACTGCTTCTGGAAGTTCAGTTAAAGAACTTACAGGCTCTTGCTTAGCAGCGTCGCCTTTTCCGATAAAGTCCCATTTGTCAATTTTCGTTTTATCAGGCGTTGGCATTGGAAGTTCAGTTGCTTGTGCAAGAGCTTGTAAGCGGAACTCAGTCAACCAAGCAGCTTCGTTTACTTCGCTTGCGCGTTGACGGATTGTTTCTTGATCGAAAGGTAATGTACCGATTGTCATGTTTATGCTCCTCTCTTACGCTTCTTGCTCTGTTGTTTCGTCTTCAATACCTAATTCTTTTTTAATCCAGTCGTAACCTTCAGCTTCTAGACGTTGTGCAAGCTCAGGGCCACCAGATTTAACGATACGACCGTTCATCATAACGTGAACGAAGTCTGGAGTGATGTAGTTTAATAAACGTTGGTAATGCGTAATCATTAGGCAACCGAACTCTTCGCCGCGCATTTCGTTAATACCTTTAGATACAACTTTTAATGCATCGATATCAAGACCTGAGTCGATTTCATCTAAGATTGCGATTTTTGGCTCAATCATCATTAATTGAAGGATTTCATTACGTTTTTTCTCTCCACCAGAGAAACCTTCGTTTAAGTAACGTTGTGCCATTTCTGGATCCATTTCTAGGAATTCCATGTTTTTATCTAATGTACGGATAAATTTCATAAGAGAAATTTCATCGCCTTCTTCACGACGTGCGTTAATTGCAGAACGTAAGAAGTCAGCGTTTGTTACTCCGCTAATTTCACTTGGATATTGCATTGCTAGGAATAGACCTGCTTGTGCGCGCTCGTCTACTTCCATTTCTAATACATCTTCACCGTCGATGATGATGCTACCTTCTGTTACTTCATACTTTGGGTGACCCATAATTGCAGAAGATAAAGTTGATTTACCTGTTCCGTTAGGTCCCATAATTGCGTGGATTTCTCCACCTTTTACTTCAAGGTTTACACCCTTTAAAATTTCTTTGCCATCAATTGATACGTGTAAGTCTTTAACCGTTAATGTAGAACCAGCCATCTCAATACCTCCATTAATCCTATATATACATTTTAAAAATTCCTAAAACGTTCATATTCTCATTTTATTCTCATTCTAATTTTATATCAAATAAAATGATATCGCAAACGACGAAAAAAAGTAACCGTTTTTTCACAAATGTATATAAGTATTTCCTTCACATCTTTCTATGATACACCTTTCTTCTTATTTATATAAAGAAAAAAGGACTGGTAATTTTCCAGCCCTTTCCTTATATTTATTCACTTACCGGAAGTACAGCACCTTTATATTCTTTATTAATAAAATCTTGAATTTCTTTTGAATGTAGCACTTCTACTAGCTCTTTAATTTCTTTTTTCTTCTCATCACCTTTACGAACTGCAATGATGTTTGCATACGGAGAGTCTGCTCCTTCAATCGCAATTGCATCCTTTGTTGGATTTAATTTTGCATCAATTGCATAGTTTGAATTAATAAATAAAGCATCACCTTCATTATTTTCATACAGCTTTGGTGACAATCCAGGCTCTACATCTGTTTTAAACTTTAAGTTTTTCGGATTTTCGACTACATCTTTTACTGTTGCCTTAACAACATCTACTCCGTCTTTTAATTTAATAACGCCGCCTTTTTGTAACAGTGCTAGCATACGGCCACGCTCCGCTACGTTATTACTCATAATCACTGTCCCGCCATCTGGTAAGTCTTTTAAGCTTTTATACTTCTTAGAATAAATACCCATCGGCTCTAAATGGATTTTTCCTGCGTTTACAATTTTATATCCCTTTTCTTGAATTTCTTTATCTAAGTACGGAATATGCTGGAAGTAGTTCGCATCAATTTCTTTATCCGCTAACGCTTTATTTGGCAGTACATAATCCTGAAACTTTTTAATCTCTAACTTAATGCCTTTTTTCTCTAATATCGGCTGTGCCTTTTCTAAAATAACAGCGTGCGGCACGTTAGAAGCTCCCACAACAAGCTTATTCTCTTCCTTCCCTCCGCAAGCAGCTAATGTAAATACAGATAATGCTGTAACAACTGACAATAGAATCTTTTTCATATGACGTCCCCTTCTCCCTATAGTTATGTAGTAAAAAAGGACCGGCATACACCAGCCCTTTTTCAGCAATTATTCTTTTACAGGAACAACTGCACCTTTATATTCTTTAGTAATAAAGTCTTCAATTTCTTTAGAATGTAATACTTCTACAAGCTCTTTAATCGCTTTTTTATCTTTATCACCTTTACGAACCACTAGTACGTTTGCGTATGGAGAATCATCGCCTTCAATTGCAATTGCATCTTTTTCTGGGTTTAATTTCGCATCAATTGCATAGTTCGAGTTAATTAAAACAGCGTCGCCTTCTTTATTGTTATACACTTGTGGCAACAAACCAGGCTCAATATCCGTTTTGAATTTTAAGTGTTTCGGATTATCTGCAATATCTTTTGGAGTTGCACTAACTGGATCTACTCCGTCTTTAATTTTTAAAATGCCTTCTTTTTGTAAAATTGCTAAACCACGTCCATGGTCAGTAACGGAATTACTCATAATAATTGTCGCCCCGTCTGGAAGTTCTTTTAAACTCTTATATTTTTGAGAATATACACCAATTGGTTCAATATGAATTTTCCCTGCTATTTCAAAATCATATTTTTTATCTTTAATTTCTTTTTCTAAATACGGAATGTGCTGGAAATAGTTTGCATCTAATTCCTTATCCGCTAACGATTTATTTGGCAACACGTAATCTTGGAATTTTTTCACTTCTAATTCAATTCCTTTTTTCTCAAGTAACGGTTTTGCTTTTTCTAAAATTTCAGCATGCGGTACGTTAGAAGCACCAACAACAAGTTTCTTTTCATCTTTATCTTTCCCGCCACAAGCAGCTAACCCAAAAATTGAAGTTGAAATAAGTGCCGTAAGTAATAATTTTTTCATTTAAAATATCCTCCCGTTTTTATTATCGTTTATCTATTCGAGTCGTTAAACTATCACCAATCCACTGGATTAAAAATACAACTAGTAATACACAAATTGTCGCAACGATTGTTACATCGTTATTCCCTCTCTGGAATCCTTCTAAGTAAGCAAGTGTTCCAAGGCCACCAGCACCAACAACTCCCGCCATTGCTGTATAGCCTACTAAAGCAATTGTCGTAACCGTAATACCAGATACTAATGCTGGTAATGATTCTGGAATTAACACTTTCAAAATAATTGTGCTTGTTTTTGCTCCCATTGCTTTTGAAGCTTCAATTACACCTTTATCAATTTCGCGAAGTGCAATTTCAACCATTCTCGCGTAGAATGGTGCGGCTCCAATAATTAAAGCCGGCAGAGCTGCACTTGCTCCAAGAATTGTTCCAAGAAGAATCTTTGTAAATGGGATTAATAAAATAATTAAAATGATGAACGGTATAGAGCGGAATATATTTACGAATGCTCCAATCACCGTATTAATTGATTTGTTTTCCCATAAATTATCTTTTGCTGTCATGAAGAGTAACAATCCTAAAATTAGTCCTAAAACAAATGTCGCAAGGGCTGCGATTGCCGTCATATATAACGTTTCACCAGTTGCTTCTAACATTTGATTCCAATCAACATTTGCGAGTAACTTATCCATGTGCAATCACCTCCAGCTCTACTTGATCTTGATGAATTCCTTCTATTGCTTGCTGGATCGCTGTTTCCTCACCATTTAAATGAACAACTAAACTACCGTAAGAACCGTTATTCGTTTGTGCAATATTTCCTTGCAAAATGCTAACTTCTATATCACTGCGTTGCATTAATCGTTGAAGCACTGGTCTTTCTACAGCCTCACCGATAAACTGCAAACGAATTACTTTTCCATCTGGATATTTTTCAATTAAATTTTCAATTGTTTCATTTGTATCTTCAGAATCTGTTAACTGCTGTACAAATCGTTTCGTAATATCTTGCTTCGGATTACGGAATACATCAAGTACTGGACCTGTTTCTACAATCTTTCCTCTCTCCATTACCGCCACTCGGTTACAAATCTTTCGAATCACGTGCATTTCATGTGTAATGAGTACAATTGTTAAACCAAGACGCTTATTAATGTCTAATAGTAAATCTAAAATTTGATCTGTCGTTTCCGGATCAAGAGCTGACGTTGCTTCATCACATAAAAGCACTTGTGGATTGTTAGCTAATGCTCTTGCAATCCCGACGCGTTGCTTTTGTCCTCCACTCAGCTGAGATGGGTACGCGTCTCCTCTTCCTTCTAATCCAACAAGATGAATTAATTCATCAACACGTTTTCTTCTCTTCGCTTTATCAACACCTGCAATTTCAAGTGGAAACTCAATATTTTCACGTACAGTTCGTGACCAAAGTAAGTTGAAGTGTTGAAAAATCATTCCGATTTCTTGTCTTGCCTTACGAAGTTCACTTCCTGTAATTGCTGATATAACACGATTCGCAATTGTAATTTGGCCAGAAGTCGGTTTCTCTAACTGATTAAACAATCTGATTAACGAACTTTTTCCAGCGCCGCTATATCCAATAACACCAAATATTTCGCCTTTTTCTATTTTTAAATTGGCGTTATCTACAGCAGTGACATCACCGCTTTTCGCCTTATATATTTTCTTTACGTTCTCTAATAGAATCATGATGTTCACCCCTTTTTTGTTTGGATCGACTCCGCAATTTTTTATTTTTAATGCGTGTAGTCCACTGTTATCATTACTTTTATTATTTGAATGTCCTCCACATTCAAACAATAAAAAAACCTTTCTGCTTTAGAGAAGCAGAAAGGTTTATATGCGTATATAACAACATTATCCCTCTCTCTCATCTCTCAAAGCATTCGCTTTGCAGGAATTGGCACCATTTCAACATAAGTTGACGGTTGCCGGGCTTCACAGGGCACAGTCCCTCCACCTCTCTTGATAAGAGAAATCAGATTCAATTTTCGTCTGATTTGAAATTTATGAAATTGTCTATATTTTATGACTTGAATTGTATCAATATACACTCACCATGTCAACAGAAATTTTCGCAAAAAATGAAACTTCAGAATTTTAAGCACCTACTGACATCGGTTTACATATATGAAACATCGATTCCACTAATAACATCGTTCGGTACGTTCCTGAATATTGTACACGTCCATCGTTCATTAACATTTGCAATCGTACATTTCCATTCACCAATTGTTCTATATCCTTTTCATCTAAGCAAATGATTTGTTCCGTTCCTCTTTCCTCATGTACCAGCTCTATATAATCTCTTGAAATTTGTAACGAACAACTTTCATCTCCAAAGCGAAAATTAACAGTTTTTTCTTCTTGTCTTAAAAGCGGTTCTAAATGATATTGACCATTAGCGTAATTTACAAATGATTGAAGCAAAGAATATAATCTCACCCTAAATCACATCCTTCATATCACTTTCTATTACATACCATTCCCTCTCACTAAAGAGCAATCCTGTTATTTTCGCTCGACAAATACTGTATCCACCCTGCATCTCGACATATTTCCCAAGAAATATGTCGAGGCGGCAAAAATTTTGCCGCCTACTTTAATTCCGTATATAAATATTCAACCGAATGAAATGCGTATATCTTCTTCATCAGTGTCCCATTTTCAAAAACAAGTAAACAAGGTACACTTTCAATCCCATACTCTTTCGCTAAATACGGAGCATAATTTAAATCTAACATCCCAATTTTGAGGCCTTCAATTGTCATCTCAACAACTGTTAACATCTTTTTTGCTAATTGGCATGTTCCACACATTGGAGTATATACATATAATACTGTTTTTTCTTCATTCTCTATTAGGGCTGTAGCTTCGGCTCCTGTCCAATCAATCACTTCTATCATTCCTTACCGTAAATATTCTGTATAAACGTCAATGTCGGCTCCCCATAATACATTTGCTAAGTGTGTAGATGGCGCAGTTGCCACTTCTCGGTACGAGCGATCAATATAGATATGCTCGGCTTGCGGAAATTCTTTTCGAAATTGTTTCCTTAACTTTTCTCCAGCATCATCAGCATCCACTAGCACATACACTTCCTTATCAAAAAACTGATCAACGAGCTCATCCATTTTCGACAAACCAATTGTACCATTTGTACAAACAATTTCCACCGGTTCACGAATAATAGATTCAATCTTTCTTCTATCTGATGTACCTTCTACAATAATGACTTTTTCTACATAAATCATATGTCATCACCCGATCACCATATACTATATAACCTTGAACTTAGTATATAGTATATTCGTTATTTTCATGTTGTTTCCTGTTTATTTTTGCAAAAGAAAAGCGGAAGCGGCTCGTTTAGAACAGGAGGGCATTGGAACTCCTGAACTAGAGGCGCCTTTTGCCTCAAGTTCAGGAGTGAAATGACCGACTGTTCTAGCCGCTGGAGCTAGACAACGAAAAGCGGAACCGACTGTTCAGCCCTGTTGGCTAAGGTTCTTTCGTACAGAAGACGCTTTTTGTCTTCTCGTACGGAAGGTTCTTAGACATGAAGGGCTAGGAGGTGGAGCTGGACAATGAAAAGCGCAAGCGGCTCGTTTAGATTGTGAAGACTTATGAAACCTTACCACAAAACAGTTTTTCTCATAATAGCTTATTTATTTACATATAACTTGAATTTCATTATTTCACACAAAATAAAAAAGGACAGCACAAAGGCTGTCCTTTAGTCGACTATAATTAGTCTTGGTTTGTCATTTCTGCATATTTTTCTGCAGTTAATAACTTCTCAACTTGGCTTGCATCAGAAAGTTCAACTTTAACCATCCATGCACCCTCGTATGGAGATTCGTTAACAAGTTCTGGTTGGTCACTTAATTCTTCGTTTACTGCTACAACTTTACCGCTTACAGGTGCGTATAACTCAGAAACTGTTTTAACAGATTCTACGCTTCCGAATGGCTCGTCAGCTTCGATTGTTGCACCTACTTCAGGAAGTTCAACGAATACGATATCGCCTAGCTCACCTTGTGCAAAGTGAGTGATACCGATAACAACTTCATTACCTTCAGTTTTTACCCATTCGTGTTCTTCAGAGTAACGTAAATTATTTGGAATGCTCATGACTGTACCTCCAGTGAATGTATTAATTATGTAAAAATACCTTATTGGTACTTTTTCCACACACTTTCAAACTGCTCTTCGTTAAAACCAAGTGTTACATTCGTTCCATCTGTTACAATTGGACGTTTAATCAACATGCCATCAGATGCTAAAAGCTCATACATTTCGTCTTCGCTTGCATCTTTCAACTTATCTTTTAGACCAAGTTCACGGTAACGCATTCCACTTGTATTAAAGAATTTTTTTAATGGTAATTCACTTTTTTCATGTAAATTACGTAAATCTTCTTTTGATGGTGGATTTTCAACAATATGAATCATCTCATATGCTACATCGTTTGCCTCAAACCATTTCTTTGCCTTTTGACATGTGCCACACTTTGGATATGAATAAAATGTTACTGTCATAAATTCACCTACTTTTTTACTAACCTTTACCTTTATCATATAGAAAACGTTTTATTATTTCAAACCATTATTCGCTAAACTTTTACTTATTTCGTGATAATTTTTAATAATCCTGCGAATTTTTCTTATTTTTCCGCCATTTGTTAAGAAAAAAATAAATATATAAATTTTTTAGATTCTGCACCAAACATATATCTTAAACAAGCGTTTGATTAATTCTCCATTTTTCTTTCTTAACCTTTGAACTACAGGAGTTTCTTCCTACCGAACATACAGCTTAAACAAACGTTTGATTAATTCTCCATTTCTCTTTGTTAACCATTGAGTTACATCAGTTTCTTCCTACCGAACATACAGCTTAAACAAACGTTTGATTAAAAAATAAGAAGCCTCGTTTACAGGCTCCCTCATCATCTATTCAAATAATCTGCGATGGTTTGAAATACGACGATATACATATTATGAATACTTTCTTCTGTATTTCCACCATTAGATAAACCAATTGCCCATTGTTGCCCTTCACCACTTCCGATATTTGCAAAGCCTTGCGTATACATAGCATTTACATCTTTTCGTGCACTGTTATACTCTATTCCTTTTGTAATAAAAATTGAATATGATTTATCTTGTAAACCGATAAAAAACACTGGTTTCTTTAGCGATGAAAATACATTTTTATACTGCTCTGTTGAGGCTTCTTGAAAGTGATCTTTCATTATTAGAAAACCATCCACTTCCTTAGATTTCTTTTCCAGTTCCTCTAACTTCATTTCTTCAAACTTTACATTCCTAAACGTATCTTTCGGCTTTTCTCCAACAACTCCAATTACGAGTGCTCTTCCGTTATATTCTAATTTCTCTCCTGCTTTATCCTTTGCACACCCAGCACCTACTAGGCATATCAATATAAAAAATAAGAAATACGATAAACGCTTCATTTAGCACCCTCTCCTTCTTTTTAGTCAAGTGACAAAAACGTAAGGTTAATTCAAGAAAATGTAAGTAAAATCGATAGCCCAATTCACGTTTCTATATTATAATCAATTGAATTTACTTACATTACTAAACATAGGAGATCAACATGAAGAAATTTAAACTTTCATCTTTTCTTCCGTTAAGTTATATACTTCTACTCGTGCTCGTAAGTCCCCTTTACGACGTATTAAATAAATCGACTGTTCACGCAGTAGACGTTACAACTGTAGTAGATGATTGGATTCCATTTGTAAAAGCATTTATTATTCCTTATTTACTTTGGTTTCCATACTTATACGGCGCACTTATTTATTACTGCTTTGCTGACCGAAAGCAATATTATGTCACTTTAAGTAGTGTTATTTTTGGAAAGCTTGCTTGTTTTTCTATTTATTATTTTTGGCAAACAACTGTACCGCGTCCGACTGTCGTTGGAACAGATGTATTTTCTGAACTAGTTCGCTATATTTATAGTATCGATCAACCTGTAAACTGTTTCCCTAGCATTCACGTTCTTACTACATTCGTAATTATGTTAGCTGCCTTTAAGCGTAGAGAACAGCATGCTTTTGAATATTACATCCTTACTTTCTTCGGTACACTTATTATTTTATCAACGCTATTTACGAAGCAGCATGCCTTTGTAGATGCCGTTTCTGGAATGACGCTTGCAAGCATACTTTACTTCGGCGTTCAGCTCTTATTGGCCAAAGAACCGATAAGAGTTCCAGTAAAACAAAATCATAGAATGTAGCATGACAAAAAAGCAGACTGTGGCTTCTCAGTCTGCTTTTATCTATTAGTAAGGAGATTTTCAACTTAAGATTGCGGTACAGTCATATCACCAGAGTGAATACGACCTGCTTTTTTAAGAGCAATGTAAAGTATATAAGAAACAGCTACTGGAATGACGATATAAGTAATTACCATCGCCGGGAGAACTTCCCATCCTTGGCTGGAAATTAAATTAATTGGTGCGATAAGAGAACTTAATCCAAGACCTGCAATTTCCTTTCCTGCTTCCAGTTGGAAAATTAATGCGGATACTGGACCGACTATAGCACTGGCAACGACAGTTGGGACGAGAATCATTGGATTTTTAGTGATATTTGGTAACTGTACTTTCGGAGTACAAAGTGCTTGAGCTAATATGCCACCTAAATTATTTTCTTTCGCTGAGATGACAGAGAATCCGATAAACTGAGCGACGCATCCGGCAAGAGCAGCACCACCTGCAACACCGTCTAAGCTAAGTGCAATTGCTAACGCAGCTGATGAAGCTGGAGAGATAAGTAATAGTCCCCAAACGACTGCAATGACGATAGAAGCGATGAATGGGCTACCAGCTGAGCTATCTTTAATAAACGCTCCAACTGTATTTAAAACAGGAGTAATATTATGAGATAACCAAATACCAACTAAACCAGAACCTAATATGGCCGCAAATGGAACGAGCATCATATCTAACGCAGTTTTTCCACTTAAACGTTTACCAATATATACAGCTAAAGTTGCTGTTAATAATGCACCGATTGGCTCACCTGTTTTAATAATTAGACCAGCTTCAGTAATTGAAATGGATCCGGCACCAATTGCTCCGGCTACCATCGCTGAGAAGATTACAAGACCGTTTGCACCGAGCATAAAAGCAATTCCGGCACCAATTGCCGGTGCCATTAGTGATTTTGCAACAACTCCGATTGTAATAAATAATGGTATATCAACAATTCTTCCTATATTTTCGATCAGTAAACCAATTCCGAGGGATACGAAAATACCTTGTGCGATTCCAGCAGATGCTTTAAATACACGAGACATTATATATTCCTTCATTTGTTTCACCTTCTTCTATAAGTTAGTAACCAATTGTTTTCATATAATCACGTAAAATATCGTTTGATTTTGCGAATCGAGATTCTTCATCCTCTGTTAAATTGAGTTCTACAACTTCTCTTATACCGTCTCTAGTAATAATAGCTGGTACTCCTGTACAAATATCATATTCACCATACTCACCATCTAAAATGGCTGATACAGCAATGACACGGTGATCATCATTAAAGATTGAACTCGCAATATATGCTAGAGAATTTCCAATTCCGTAATAAGTAGTTCCTTTACGTTTATAAATTTCCCAACCAGCTTTTGCAGTCTTCTCAACAATTTCATCTAAATCTATTTCACCAAATCGTTCTTTTTGTTCTTCTAAAATTTGCAGAATTGGCTTTCCACCAACAGTTACATGAGACCAAGCAACCATTTGAGAATCACCATGTTCTCCTAATGAATACCCATGAATACTACGAGGGTCTACATGTAGCATTTCAGATAAAATTGTTCTTAAGCGAGAAGAATCTAGTGATGTACCAGTACCGATTACGCGATTTCTAGGTAATCCAGATAATTTCCACACTTCATATGTAATAATATCAACTGGGTTCGATGCAAGTAAGAAAATACCATCAAATCCACTTTCCATTACGCCGTCAACAACACTTTCCATAATCTTCGCACTCGCTCCTAAAGTATCTAAGCGACTTTGCCCTGGTTTTGGTGCTGGCCCTGCTGTAATAATAACAATGTCCATATCTTTGCAGTCTTCATAGCTTCCTGCATATACTTTTGTTCTTGTATTTGTAAAGTTAATGCAATGTGATAAATCCATTGCTTCCCCAACTGCACGTTCATGATTTATATCAATTAATAATAGCTCTTCACAAATCCCTTGATTTACAATGGAATACGCACAACTTGATCCAACTAATCCAGTACCGATAATTGCAATTTTTCTTGTATGTCTTTTCATAGCAATCTCTCCTAATTGATCATATAATCTATTTCTTTTGCTCTTTACACTCCTAATTATAAAGGTTCTCACGATAGAAACCATGGATACTTTGTGAAATATTGAGCAAAACGTTTGTCCTTTTTGTGAATTGTTATATTCCATTTTCGTCATATTTGTTACAGCTGGAAAAATATTTATTATGTATTTATTGACATATAAAAAAAGAAGACGAGCGAATAAATTCGCTCGTCTTCTTTTTCCTGTTATTCCGCACTTAATTGACTTTTTAATTGCTGCACAATCATTGGATTCGCAGGTGCTGCCGGTTTGTAATAACTTTTTTGCTTTGCGTACTCATACATATTACGTTGGCGCATCTCATCTTGATTACGAATTTGAATTAACGTTTGATGTAACTGCTCATTATCAGACTGAGCAATATAATTTGCATAACTTGTTAAACTTGCATTTAATCCTGCCAAATAATCATTTACCATATCTTTTTCATTCATGTTCCGCTTCCTCCTATCCTAGGAAAGTCATTAATTGCTGTTTCGTATTTCGTGCATCTTGCGCATCCTTTTGTAACATTTGTTTCAATTGTGGATCTGTACACGTCTGTGCATACTGTTCCAACTTGTTAATAATTGTTGCGTGTCCACCAATTAAATGACGTAAGTTTTCTACTTCAAGCTCTGTTAAATTTTGCATGGAATACTCCTACCTTTCTTCTTTCATTCTCCTTTAGTATTCTGTTCTTTTTAAATCGTATTCATGAAAAAGCTTTCTTACATTTCAAATCAATCACATCTATTTATAAATACAAAAAAATGTTATAATTACAGAAAAATACAAATATTCAAAAGCTAACCTTATAATAACAGTATAATCCTCAAACAAACCATGGTAGGAAGGTGTGCTCATGCAAAAATATGTTAAAGTTATCTTCTTTATCATTTACGCAATCCTCTATGTAAAACTGTTGATTGATATATTAAATTTAAAGCCGTTATTCACTTCTATAGCTTTACATATGTTATTTCTCATTTGCTTTCTATTTATAGCACTTAACAATTATAAAAATCGTAACACTACATTTTTCCTATTGTTTATTAGTGCAACTCTATTAGTAAGTATTAGCTTCATTAAAAGTATTCTTATATAAAGGAGCAATAAACATGAAAACACATGACTTCCTTACAGAAATCCAGAAGGGCTCTGAGCCTAGTCCATATCAAGACCCCATCGTATTCAGTTTCGTTTGCTTTTTCTTAGCGATATATACATTTTTCAAACCTGCAAAATAATATCATTTCATAAGAAAAAGCCTACCATTCTTTTCGAATCATATGCACTAAAAAACCTTAGAATCACTTCTAAGGTTTTTGTTTACCTTGCTTCTTATTCACGTAACCCTTTAATAAACGTTTCCAATAATACATGTAAACTTATATCTAGATCTAACGGCAAACCAAATCCGCCTTGCTGTTCAATCGAAGCAAATCCATGACAAATACTTCTGAATCCGCGTGTCGCATGAAGTGCATTCTCTCCTTCTAAGCCATACTGTTGTAATACTTGAAGACAAAGCTTTACAATTCCGTCACCTGCTTTTCTTACTTCTTCATCTCGTAAAAAAGTTGCTTCATATAGTCCAGGATGTTTTCGGACAAATGCTACATACGCTTCTCCTAATGCATGAATTGCTTCATCCATACGTTTATCCTCGGCCGCTTCTTCCAGTTTGTTATGCAGCTGTTTTATTCCGTAAATACCAAGATTTTTCCGTACATCTTGTAACCCTTTTACATGATTATATAGTGAGGGCGAACGTATCCCTAACCTTTGCGCTAATGAAGCTAACGTTACTTCTTGTATTCCATTTGTATCTGCAATTTCTGCCGCTGTTTCTACAATTTTTTGTAATGTAAGTCCGATTCTCGGTGACATAAATTAACCCTCTTTCTTACTTTCTATATTCCGTTTCGCTTCCTTAATAGCAAGCTCTATGACAGTCCCTGGATTCTTTATCATTTCCCCATGCCCTGCCGCAAGTAAGGAAGGCTCATATTCGCTTAACTTCTCTGCACTTTGTAATGATATTTCTTTGCTCCACGTTGCCATCGCAGGAAACGGAAACCAAAATTTCATTTGTCCCGAAACAGCCATACCTCCTCTTGTTTGGAATGCATCCCCAACAATAAGAGCTTTATTCCGTACATCAAGAAACGACATGGATCCTGGTGTATGTCCCGGTGTCATAATTGCAAGAAGCGATCCAACTCGGTCGCCATCTTCTAATAAAACATCAGGTACCGTTTTTACTTTTTTAGGTACACCGCCTTTTATCGGTATATTCGGTTCATCCTTTTGTAACGTCGTATCTCCTTCTAACAGCTTTGCGTCCCGCTTAGAAATATAGACTGGAACATGAGGAAGTACTTCCTTTAATGCATCTAATGCACCGATGTGATCATCATGCGCATGTGTTAATACAATTTTAGTAATTGGTTTTCCTATTTTCTCAGCCGCCTGTAAAATACCTTTTGCGCTATATGGCAAAGCCGCATCAATTAAAGTTAAACCATCTTCTTCCTCTACAAAGTAACAATTTACAGGAAACGCTCTTGGCAAAAATGACAATTGATATAACGTTTTTTCATGTATCATCCTCATAGTCCCATCTCCCTTTTCACGAAAACTAATACTATTAGTTTTATGTCACTAAAAAATTTATTTTTTTCAAAAAAAAGAACAGTAGCCGTATAAACGACTACTGTTCTTTAAAGATATTAAACTGTGTAACGCTCATCTTCTAAAATTTTCGCAGCGATTTCACGTTTCTTCGGAATTACGTTAAGTGGTGTGTGACGAGTTAATTTACGTAATGATGATAACATCATGCGCAGCATGTCGCCGTTTTCAACTGCGATAAGTGTTTCTTTCGCATCTGCTTCGATTTCGTTAAATGCTTCTTGGCAGAATACTTCAGTGTATAACACTTTTTGTTTATTCTTTTCAAGACCAGTTGTTTTGATCGCTTTTTCTGTACGAAGAACAGCTGATTCCATTGCGTATAGATTGCTTACGATGTCAGCGATATTTACAAGAATTTCTTGCTCTTTATCTAATGCTTTACCGTATTTTTGAGCCGCTAATCCAGCTACCATTAAGCCGATTTTCTTCGCATTAGTTACTAAATACTTTTGAAGTGCTAATGGCTCATCGCCTACTTCTTCTGGCATCATCATCATTAACTCTTCTTGTAATTTTTGTGCTTTTTGAAGAAGTGGTAATTCACCTTTCATCGCTTTACGTAAGAACGTACCTGGTACGATTAGGCGGTTAATTTCGTTCGTTCCTTCGAAAATACGGTTAATACGAGAATCGCGGTACATTCTTTCAATCTCGTACTCTGCCATAAATCCATAACCACCGTGAATTTGAACACCTTCATCTACTGTATAGTCTAATACTTCAGAACCGAATACTTTGTTTAAAGAGCACTCGATTGCATATTCAGCGATAGAAGCTGCTACTGCTTTACCATCTTTTACTTCTTCTTCAGATAATGTGCTCATGCGGCTTTCGAATAAACCTACTGTACGATATACAGAGCTTTCAGCTGCATATGTTTTCGCTGCCATATTCGCAAGTTTCTCTTGAATTAATGGGAAGCGAGCGATTGGTTGTTTGAACTGTTGACGTTGGTTTGCATATTGTGCTGAAATTTCTACTGCACGTTTCGCAGATCCAACTGTACCAACACCTAATTTATAACGACCGATATTTAAAATGTTGAATGCAATAATATGACCTTTACCGATTTCACCAAGTAAGTTTTCTTTCGGTACTAACGCATCTTCTAAAATTAACGTACGAGTTGAAGAACATTTAATACCCATTTTCTTTTCTTCTGGGCTTGTAGATACGCCAGCGTAGTCTTTCTCTACGATAAATGCTGAGAAGTGCTCGCCATCAATTTTTGCATATACAACGAATACGTCAGCGAATGCAGAGTTTGTAATCCATTGTTTTTCACCGTTTAATACATAATGTGTACCTTCTGCATTTAAACGTGCAGTTGTTTTTGCGCCTAATGCATCAGATCCTGAACCTGGCTCTGTTAATGCGTATGCAGCTAATTTTTCACCAGTTGCAAGTAATGGTAAATATTTTTTCTTTTGCTCTTCGTTACCGAATAATACGATTGGTAAAGAGCCGATACCTACGTGAGCACCGTGAGTAATTGCAAAGCCACCAGCGCGAGAGAACTTCTCTGCGATTAACGCTGAGCTTACTTTATCAAGACCAATTCCGCCGTACTCTTCTGGTACGTCAGCGCCTAATAAACCAAGTTCTCCAGCTTCTTTTAAAAGACGAACTGAGCGGTCAAACTCATGTTGCTCTAAATATTCAAGCTCTGGAAGAACTTCATTTACGATAAAGTCCTCTGTCGTTTTTGCAATCATTTTATGCTCAGATGAAAAATCTTCTGGCGTAAACACTTGATCAATCGTAATCTCATCTACTAAAAAGCTACCGCCTTTAACCGCATTTCCTACTGTTTTTTCCATGAAAATTTCCTCCTTCATATTTTCATGAGCCGCTTCTCTCTTTTTGAAAGAAGCTAGCTCTCCCTTTTGTTTTTATAAACCTTTGTTGCTTCCATTTTTTATAATCTAGTTCCAGTGGCTAAAACAGTCGGTCGTTTCACCCCTTCCTGTGAGGCAAAAAGCGCCTCTTCGTCAAGGCTTCCAACGCCCTCCTGTTCTAAACGAGCCACCTGCACTTTTTAAAGTAATTCAAATACTCCCGCTGCTCCCATTCCACCGCCGATACACATTGTTACGATACCGAATTGTTCGTTGCGACGTTTCATCTCGTGAATAAGAGATAGTGTTAGTTTTGCTCCTGTACAGCCAAGTGGATGTCCAAGTGCGATTGCACCACCGTTTACGTTTACTTTTTCTTCATCTAAACCAAGTTCACGAATAACTTGGATCGATTGAGAAGCGAATGCTTCATTTAGTTCGAATAAGCCAATATCAGATAACTCTAAGCCAGCTAGTTTTAACGCTTTTGGAATTGCAGCGATTGGGCCGATTCCCATTACTTCTGGTGGTACGCCAGCTACTGCAAATGAACGGAATTTCGCAAGTGGCTTCATGCCATCGCTCACTGCTTTTTCGCGATCCATTAATAATACAGATGCTGCACCATCACTCATTTGTGAAGAGTTACCAGCCGTTACAGAACCGCGAACGTTAAATGCTGGACGTAATTTTCCTAAAATGTCTAGTGTCGTCTCTGCTCTTACACCTTCGTCTTGTGCGAAAGTGATCGTTTCTTCTTGAAGTTTATTGTTTGATCCAACCGAGCGTAACGTCACATCTACAGGTACTGTTTCATCAGCAAAGTTTCCTGCAGCTAATGCTTTCGCAGCACGTTGATGACTTCTTACTGCAAATGCATCTTGCTCTTCACGAGAAATTCCATATTTCACAGCAACTTGCTCTGCTGTATGTCCCATACCCATATAATATTCTGGAGCCGCTTCTACAAGGCGACTATTCGGACGAACAACGTGTCCCATCATTGGAACTAAACTCATTGATTCTGCTCCGCCTGATAATACAGCTTCAGAGTGACCAAGCATAATACGCTCAGCTCCGTAAGCGATACTTTGTAAACCTGAAGAACAGTAACGGTTAATCGTAATAGCTGGAACATCGTAAGAAAGTCCTGCTAATCCGCCGATATTACGAGCCATATTTAAACCTTGCTCTGCTTCTGGCATCGCACAACCGAAAATTAAATCATCGATTGGTCCTTCATAATTTGCACGCTTTAACGTTTCCTTTACTACTAACGCCCCTAGATCGTCAGGACGAACTGTTTTTAATGAACCCCTCTTTGCTTTTCCAATTGGTGTTCTTGCTCCCGCAACAATGACAGCTTCTCTCATGAACGATATCTCCCCTCGTTATTAGTTACGTAATGGCTTTCCTTTTACAAGCATGTGCTGCATTCTTGCTTGTGATTTCATCTCACTTACTAAGCTAATAAATGCTTCTCGTTCTACATCTAATAAATATTGCTCATCAACTTCTGTTCCGTACGGCACTTTTCCGCCCGCAATGACATATGCAAGTTTCTTAGCAATGTGAAGATCGTACTCTGAAATGTAACCAGATAAATGCATTGCTTCAGCACCAAGTGCAAGAGTTGCATATCCTGTTTCCCCAACAACTGGTATCTTTTTACGGATCGGCGCTTTATAACCAGCTTCATATAAAGCAAGTGCTTTCTGTTTCGCATCGTATAGTAAGTGATCACCATTCACACTAATACCATCTTTATCACCTAAGAAGTTATGAGAAACTGCTTCTTGTCCTGAAGTTGAAACTTTCGCCATTGCGACTGTTTCGAACACTTTATTTGCAACTTTTTGCAGATCAAACTCTACACCGTTTGCCATTTTGTTTAAGTGTTTAATGTATAGCTCTTTATTACCGCCTCCGCCAGGGATTAAGCCAACACCAACTTCTACTAAGCCCATATACGTTTCACTAGAAGCTTGAATGCTCGCTGCTGGTAAGCAAACTTCTGTACCTCCGCCAAGCGTCATACCGTATGGTGCTGCTACAACTGGCTTAGAAGAGTACTTAATTTTCGTCATTGCATCTTGGAAGTTTTTCACAACCCACTCAATTTCAAAGTAGTTGTCGTCTTGTGCTTCCATTAAGATCATTGCTAGGTTCGCACCAACGCAGAAGTTCTTCGATTGGTTACCGATAACAAGACCTTTATAATTCTTTTCTACTTCATCAACAGCGTAGTTAATCATTTGCGTAATATCCATACCGATTGCATTACTCTTCGAATGGAACTCTAAGCAAAGGATGCCGTCGCCTAAATCAATTAAGCTCGCTCCGCTATTTTTCTTTAATACACCATTTTTCGCTTTTAATTGCTTAAGAGAAATTGCTTTTTTATTACGTTCGATTAGCTTATATTCGCCATTATCGTAATAGTAGCTATCGCCGTTATCATGTTTATAGAAAGTAGTGAAACCTTTCTCTAACATTTCTTTCACCCACGTAGGAACAACTACGCCATTTTCTTCCATCTTTTGAACAGATTTTTCAACGCCGATTGCATCCCACACTTCAAATGGCCCTTGCTCCCAGCCGAAGCCCCACTTCATCGCTTGGTCAATTGCAACGATATCGTCAGCAATTTCTTTATGAAGTTTTGCAGAGTATAAAAGAGTTGGTGTAATGATGTTCCATAATAACTCTCCTGCACGGTCTTTCGCGTATACAAGCGCTTTCAATTTATTCGCTAATCCTTTTTCTTGTTTACTTAACTCTACGGATGCAGCTTTTAACTTTTTACGCGCTTCGTATTCCATCGTTTCAGGATTTAGTTCTAAAATTTCTTTTCCTTGTTTTAAGAAGAAGCCTTGCCCCGTTTTACTTCCAAGCCATTTTTTCTCAAGCATGTCATGCATGAAAGCTGGTACTTTAAATACATCACGCTCTTCTTCTTGCACATTTTCATATACGTTATTTGCAACGTGTACGAATGTATCTAAACCGACAACATCTAATGTGCGGAACGTTGCGCTCTTCGGACGACCAATAAGTGGGCCTGTTACAGAATCAACTTCCCCAATGCTATAGCCGCGTTTTACCATCTCTTGAAGAGTAACAAGTAAACCGTACGTACCGATGCGGTTTCCAATAAAGTTTGGTGTATCTTTTGCGATAACAACGCCTTTTCCAAGAACGTCTTCGCCAAATAGTTTCATGAAGCTTAATACTTGTGGATCTGTTTCTTTCGTCGGTATTACCTCTAGAAGTTTTAAATATCGTGGTGGGTTAAAAAAGTGTGTGCCTAAGAAGTGTTTCTGGAAGTCGTCTGAACGACCTTCTGCCATTTTTTCAACTGAAATGCCTGACGTATTCGAGCTTACAATTGAGCCCGGTTTACGAACAGCGTCTACTTTTTCAAATAATTTCTTTTTAATATCTAAGTTTTCAACTACTACTTCAATAATCCAATCTACATCAGCTAGACGCTCAAGATCATCTTCTAAGTTACCTGCTTCAATCAGTGCTAGATTTCCTTTCACTGTCAGAGGAGCTGGTTTTTGCTTTAATAGTTTTTGCACAGCCGTATTACTAAAACGATTTCTCACACTTTTATGTTCTAATGTAAGTCCCTTCGCTTCTTCTTCTTTCGTAAGCGCAGGTGGTACAATATCAAGCAATAATGTCGGAATACCAATATTAGCTAAGTGTGCCGCAATTCCCGAACCCATTACGCCTGAACCTAGAACAGCAGCCTTTTTAATTTGGAACATCCAATTCTCCCCCTATTCTTGAATGAATGCTCATTCAATTTTTCGACATAAGTCGCAATCAATGAGTGAGCCTCTACTAATAAATATATGATACTGTTTAAATTTTCGCAATATATTTATTGATAAAATTTTCTGAAATAAATATTTTTCTTTCATTTGGCCATGCTATATATGTATTTTCTTCACTAAAATACACTTTCCCTTTTTATAATCTGACGAAACTGGAGGAATATATATGGCAAAACTTAAGAAGAACCCTTCAAAGGCTGGAATTAGTGCAGCTAGTGTAACTGGAAACGCAGGTCCGCATAACCACGGCGTGGAAAAAGGACGTCAAGGTAATAACCAACAATATAAAAAGCATAATATGGGCGAAAAATAACGCTATATTTTTGGGCAGAGAACGTGGCATAATGATTAATGGCTGCTTTTTCTGCCCAATTTATTTGTAACAAATGAGGGAATTATAATGAAACGAACAATAGTTATGATTGTAATGATTGCCACACTATTTACAGGGATGATTTTCTTCTCTTATGCACAAAGACAACAAGCTGTAAGAGCTGATCAACCCAACATTACTGGGCAATATGGGGTTACAATCGATGCAAACACAGGTGAAATTTTGTATGGGAAACGCGAAGACGAACGCTCTTATCCGGCTAGTATAGCCAAAATGATGACAACCCTTCTTTTACTAGAGAATGTAAAAGAAGATGAAGAAATTACGGTTACAGAAAACGCAATTAAAACAGAAAGTCAAAGCAAGAAAATTAAACTTCGTGCTGGAGAAAAATTAAAGCGTGATGAGGCATTAAAACTTATGCTTATCATTAGTGCAGATCCAATAGCTGAATCAATTGCAGAACATATTGCAGGATCAAAAAATGAATTTGTGAAAATGATGAATGCTAGAGCGAAGGAACTTGGTACAAAGCATGCGACTTTCAAAAACGCAAGTGGTGCTGATGCAATTGGGAATAAAGTATCACCATATGACATTGCTATTATTACGAAAGAAGCATTAAAGTATCCAGTTGTTTTAGAATATATGAATTCAACGCGTACAACTCTACATACTTCAGAACGCTCTCCAAACATCGCAAACTACGGACGAGAAGAACTATATGACGATCCATATGCGATTGGAAGTAAAAGCGGTCTATCAGCACTTGGCAAATATACAGTCGTAACAGTGGATGAAAAAGACGGTAAACGTGTCATTAATGTTGTATTATCTTCTACCCGCAAGCAACTGTATCCTGATACGAAGAAAATGGCACATTATGCATTTCAGCAATTAAAATAACCAAGGAGTATTTTCTCCTTGGTTATTTTTTAACCATACCTTTTAATACGAACGCAACGTTTGCTGGACGCTCTGCTAGACGACGCATGAAATATCCATACCAGTCGTTTCCATAAGGTACGTAAACTCGCATTTTGTAGCCTTCTTTTACTAGCTCAAGTTGACGCTCATTACGAATACCATATAACATTTGGAATTCAAATTGATCCCTTGGAATGTTGTGTTCTTCAGCAAGTTTTTTTGTATATTCAATAATCGCTTCGTCATGTGAAGCAATTGCAGTATAATTTCCATTTAATAAGTGCATTTTAATAATTTTTTTATAATTGTCATCTACATCTTTCTTGTCTGGGAATGCCACTTCTTCAGGTTCTTTATAAGCACCTTTTACAAGACGTAAATTAGGATTATAAGCATTTAAATCTTCAATATCTTTTTCTGTACGATATAGGTAAGCTTGAATAACAGTACCAATATTATCGTATTCAGATTTTAATTGTTTAAAGATATCAATTGTTTTACCACAGCGTGTATAGTCTTCCATATCAATGGTAACGAACACACCATTTTCTTTCGCCGCTTCTAAAATACGGCGCATATTGTTCATTACGATTTCATCAGAGATATCTAATCCCATAGAAGTCATCTTTAAAGAAAGCTGCGAATCAAGACCTTCTCTTCCAATTGCACGGATTGCTTCAATCGATTGGTTAGCCATTTCATTTGCTTCCGCTTCATTATCAACGAATTCCCCTAAATAATCGATTGTTACACAAAGTCCTTGCTTGTTCAATTGTTTAATAGCTGCTGTCGCTAATTCAATTGTCTCCCCTGCGACAAAGCGACCTGCACCAAAGCGTAAACCGTACTTTTTAGCCAGTTTTGTTAGCGCTTTATTTTTAGATAAGAAAAGAAACGAATTTCGCATTAATTGTTCCATGTAATTCACCCCTATGACTTGATTTATCTGTTTTTTACCCCTCTTCAAAATTATATCATTGTTTAAAATTATTGGATACAAATAATTATTTAGATAATTTATAAAATACTATAAAAACATTTAAAACCCTATATTTCCGCTTATAAATATAACTGAAATATTTTTCGACATTTAGAAAAATGGAGTTTACTAGGCATAAAATAGGCATGTCGAAAATATTCGACATGCCTATAAAACCCTTAATATTCCATGTAAATTATATAAGGATATTAATACAGAAAACTTACGATTATATTTCCCTCAAGTTTTTTTATTGCTCATTTCGCTTCTCTTCATTCAGCCTTTTAATATCCGTAATTAACTGCACCATCTCTTCTTTCGCATCGGGATACGTCTCATTCCAATGCTTCACTAAAGCTGGCATCGTCTTCGCTATGTAAGAATAAAGTGCCCACTTCTGTACCTGTTCTTTTCTCTCTTCATTGCTCTCTCCAAGTAACAGTTCCGTGTATTTCTCTAACAACCCGTCAAATTGTTCGTTAAACTTTTCACTCATCTTATTTACCTCCTATATGAAAAAAGCAGCGAAAATCGCTGCTTTTCTTTATAATTTTGATCGAACAGAGTTTAATTTTTTCTCCATTGTGCTCACTTTATCACGACGATCATCAATACGAATTGTTGTTGCAACACGCTGTGCACCTTTCGTATATGGAACTTCATGCATTTGTTGAATTACTTCTAGAATGACAGGAAGATCTCCTTCAATAATTGTATTCATCGGTGTTAATTGATACTTCACGCGATCCGCATTTTTCTCTAGCACCTTTTGTACTTCTGCTACATATTCACTAACACTTGGATTACCTGTTCCTACTGGAATAATCGATACATCAACAATTGCCATAGTAGTCTTCCTCCTATAATCGTTTCTTATATATCCATTGTCTATTTTACCGAAATCCTCATCATTTTACTAATATGTTACTCTTCCACTTTAAACTGCTCGACTAATCTTTCTAAATCTCTCATATGTTCTGTCAAACTTTCCATCGTGTGAGCTACCTTTTCTAAATGATTCACCTGTGATTCCGTTGCAGCATGTACCTCTTCAGAAACAGCTGCACTTTCTTGACTCGTACCAGCAATTGTATGCATTACCGCTGTAATTTCCCCTTGCTCGTAACCTATGTTATGTACCTCTTCTACAATTTTTTCAACTGAAGTACTAATCGTATTTACGACTGACATAATTGTGCGGAACTCCATTTCCGCCTCTGTCGTCACTTTATTTTGCACATCTGCAATGTCTTTCAATTTACTTACAACTTCTACAACCCTTTTTACTTCTAATTGTACATCACCAATCATCGTTGTGATTTCTCCGGTTGCCTCTTTTGATTGTTCCGCTAATTTCCGAACCTCTTCAGCAACAACCGCAAATCCCTTACCTTGCTCACCTGCACGGGCAGCTTCAATCGATGCATTTAAAGCAAGTAAATTTGTTTGATCCGAAATGCCTTTTATAAGCTCAACAACATTTTGAATCGATCCAACTCTTTGTTCTAACTTATCCGATGCTTCTTCTGTATGAACAACAATCGAAGATGATTGTCCCCTCGTACGGATTAAATTCCTCATTGTATTTAATCCTTGCTTAGATGCCTCTTCCGCTTTGCCAGCCACTCCTTTTATTTCACCAACGGAGCTATTCATTTGTTCCACTGACTCCGCCATATTCTCGAGCTGAGCTGAAACTTCATCCACACCATTCGCAAGAGTAGAGGCTCCTCCACTCACATCATCCATTGCTCCTGAAACTTCTCTACTAGCCGCTACTGTTTCATTCGTTAAGTAATGTAAACTATTCGTTGATTGTTGCACCGTTGATACGCTGTTTTTAATTTTACTTACCATTTCATTCATTTGTTCAACCATATCATTAAAGTGCTTAGTCAACTCTCCAACTTCATCTTTACTTGTCACTTTCATTCGCAGCGTTAAATCGCCTTCTGCTACTTTTTGCACGTGATTCTTTAATAGTTGCAGTGGTCTTGCTAATCTTCTTGAGAACAAGTAGGAAGCTACGATTCCAACTAATAAACTAATACATGCCATTATAATAACTGTATTTCTCGTACTATTTAATAGCCCATCGATCGTTTCTTTCGGATAAAAGATTCCTATCGTCCATTTCATCGTATCAAATGATTGACTGTAAACAACTACATCTTCACCTTTTATTGTACTGACCGCATATTTTGTTACCTCTTTATTTAAGCTCTTTATAAGTGGCTCTTTAGAAACATCTTTTCCTATCTTTTCTGGATAAACAAGAGCCATATTTTTATCATTTATAATAAACATTTCTCCGTCATTATTGTATTGAATATTGTGAAGCAACTTCTGAATCGTCCCAAGCGATACATCCATCGCAACAACGCCTAATACAGATCCATCTTGAGCTGTAATTGCTTTAGAAACACCTACACTTAACTTTCCTGTTGCAATTTCATAAGAAGGTTGTCCCCAGTGAACCTTTTTTACATCAGCCTCTGAATCTTTATACCATGGTCTTGTCGTTGGATCGTATCCTTCTGGCACTTGCCCACCTTCAGCAAGATTGGCACTTAATGTTTTTTTATCTTTCGTACCAATATATAAATCTAAAATACCAGGATGATTCTTTTTATACTCTACAAACTCTTTCGTTAAAAACGCTTCCTCTTCTGGAGTAACCCCACCTTGAAGTATATTACGAATCATCTCACTGTTCGCGTAATACCCCATATCTTCATCCATTCTTTGAACAAATGTCGTAAGTTGCTCTGTTACAAGATCCATCGCATTTTGAGAATACTCGTCTAAGGAACGCACTTCCTTTTCTTTCTGTAATTGATACACAGCTGTACCCAATATTACGAACATCATAGAAATAAGAACTGAAAACACTACCGCAATTTTTAAACGTAAACTTCTTAACATCTTCCCCCCAGCATCCCCTTCGCATTAAATTAAAATCTTATTAATCATTATATTAAGTATAATAGATAAAATTAAAAAATTGAAATTAATTCTCACCTTAATACAATTAGAAAACGGACTACCACTTGTGCAAAAACAAATAGTTCATTATCCTTAAAATATAATCTCATTCGTTCGGAGGGAACTATGTTACAAAAATTCGGTTTCTCACAATATGAAAGCCAAGCTTATGAAGTTGTCGTATCAAGCAATGAACCATTAGATGCTACAACGATTGTGAAGCATTCAGGTGTTCCAAAAGCAAAAATATATGAAGTGCTAGCACGCCTAATCGATAAAGGAATGGTAATGGATTCTGTTTCAGAAAAGAAAAAACTGTATACAGCATTACCACTAAAGCTAGCAATTGAAAAATTAACGACAGAATTCCAATCAAATATTAAAGAACTGGAAACAAATATATCAAAAAAATCATTTACAGATGACCGTGTGTGGAGCTTAAAAATGCAATCTTCTATTCGAGTTCAAAGTAAGGAACTCATTGAAAGTGCAAAAGAATCAATCCGTATTTCAGCTTGGAATGATACTCTTTTAGAATATCTTCCTTTACTAGAACAAAAAGCAAAACAAGGTGTTCAAATTGAATCCCTTATTGTTGGAGAGGTAGAAACAGACTTAGAAAACATGCATTTTCTAATCCCAGCTGAAGAACCTAATGCATTAGAGCGCTACTTGCTACTCATCGTTGACGATCGTGAAATTTTATTTGCTGGCGTAGAACAAGAGTCATGGCAAGCAATGAAAACAATGTCACAACCATTTGTAAAGTTCTTTACAGAATTTTTCTATCATGACGTTGCACTTGCAAAGATTACCCAGAAACACCATGACCTCTTTATGGAAGATGAGGAAATTAAGAGTTTGTTAATGAAATTAAGATACTAATTAAATAATAAAAAGGAGTCTAGTTTTTCACTTAGACTCCTTTTCGTTTTGTTCCTTTATCTCAATCAACAGCTCAATGATTTTCTCATTTTGCTCCACTTGTTTCTCTGAATTTTGATAGATGAAACGAACCCATCTAAGTGCAAAAATAATAAGAAACAAAGGGAGCATTGAAATTAGAAGACCAATAATTGAAAAATTCGTATACATATCCATCACCTCGCTATATACAACGTTCTCCATACATCTACTAAAACCTGCAATTTTTCACAAAAAAAAGAACCTATCAAACGATAGATTCTTCTTTTGCAAACTGAGTAGAACGTCCTCTTGTAATCGAGAAAATCGCACAAAGCAGAGCTAATATAATAAAGCCACCGCCTACCCAAGCGTTATATATAACAGATGATTTTTCAATAACAACTCCGCCTACTGTTGAACCGAGCGCAATACCTAAGTGAAGGGCAGAGTTATTTAAACTTTGCTGAATACCAGCTGATTCTGGTGCAATTTCAATTAAATAGTTTTGTTGCGCTGGTGAAATCGCCCAGCTCAGCATACTCCAAAGTCCCATCATAATGATGAAGAGCGGGAATGAGAATGTCATTAATGGCAGTATGAAGATTGCACACGCAAATACGATAATGATGGAAATAATACTTTTCTTCGATCCCCATTTATCAGCAAGCCAGCCACCGAATCCGCCACCAATTACTGCTGCGATTCCGAAAATAAAGTAAAACACACTAATCCAGTTTGCTTCAACATGCATGACATCTTTTAAAAACGGTGTTAAATATGCATACAATGTTAAATGCCCTGTTAAAAACAAAAATGATGTTAACTGTGCACTTACAATTTTTTTATCTTTTAAAGTAGCAAGTTGTTCTTTTATTGATAATACCGATGTCGGTGGTACTTTCGTTAAGAATAATGAAATACAAGCAATTGCCATAACTGTTAATACCGAAATTAATACAAATGGTGCACGCCATCCGTATGCATTTCCGAGTACAAGACCAAGCGGTACTCCAAGTACAAGTGATCCACTAATTCCCATAAAAATGATTCCAATTGCACGCGCACGAAAATGCGGTTCTACTACACTAGAAGCAAGTGTTACCGATAGTGCAATAATTAATGAACCACTGGCCGCACAAATAACCCTTGAGAACATTAGCATTCCGTAATTCACACTAAATGCCGAAATAATATTTCCGATTAAGAAAATCGATAATGCTCCAACATACAATGTTTTTCTTTCAAACTTCCCTGTCAAAGCTAATAAAACTGGACCTGACAAAGCAAATACTACCGAAAATATTGTTATAAGCTGACCAGCTGCACTAATAGATACTCCTAAATCATTGGCAACTAAATCGAGCGTTCCTCCTATAATTAGCTCAACCGTTCCGACTACAAAAGCCGCGATAGCTAAAATATAAACACGAAAATTCAAGTCTTTCCCCACGCTTTCTGTTTTGGTTACTACCATCATAGTAACCAAAACAGAAAGTGGAAGCAAGTACAATTTTTTTACAGTAAAAAAGGTAGGCGTATAATACGCCTACCTTTTTATCATTTTGTTTCTTTCTTCTTATTCAAGTACCAATACACCGGCAGTCCCGTAAATACAATTCCAATCGATAAGAAACAACTTACTGGATCGTTAATAATCGCACTACCAATTACAAATAACGAACCTAAAATCGCTACGATTGGTACGATTGGGAATAACGGTACACTATATGCACGCTCTTTATTCTTATTACGTTTTCTTAAAATGAAGACACCAATAAACGTCATTACATAGAAAATATAAATAATGAATACGGAAATCTCAGATAGCTTATTCGGATCACTAATAATCATTAAAATAATTCCTAAAATGATTTCAACAGTAATCGCATTTGCTGGTGTTTTAAATCTCGGACTTTCCTTTGCAATAAACTTAGAAAATGGAAGTTGTCCACGCTCTGCCATAGACATTGGGATACGTGGAAACGTTAAAATCTTTCCATTTAAACAGCCGAAAATAGAAACGATAATACCAATACTAATAATTTTTCCGCCATATTCTCCAAGTAACATGCCTGCAGCTGTCGCTGTTGCATTTTCTCCAAGGTCTACAATTTTCGCTGCTGGTAATACATTTAATAATGCCAAGTTAATTAATACGTAAGCAGCCGTTACGATTAAAATCCCTACTGTCATTGCTTTCGGTAATAACTTTGTTGGATTCTTCATTTCTCCACCAATCGAAGCAAGTAAAATCCAGCCGTCATAAGCAAATAACGTTGCTAAAATTGCCATACCGATACTTTGATTTTCCGATATCGGCACAACTACGTTAAAAATATCGCTATTCCCTTTCCAGAAACCTAGCACAACAATTAACACAATCGGAATCATCTTCCCAATTGTCGTGATTGTTTGAACGATACCTCCGTATTTTGTTCCCATACTATTTACAACGCCAAGGAACACAACCGTTCCAATTGCGATTGGTAAATTCCACACTTTATCTAAATAGAAAAAATTAATCACTAAAGAACTAAAGTATAAACCTAATGTTCCGATAATAGCAGGTCCATAAACAATTGTTTGCATCCAACCTGATAAATATCCCCAAAAACTTCCGTAAATCTCCTCTAAATACGTATACAACCCACCATTTTTCGGGATTTGCGCTCCAATTTCAGCTACTGTTAAACCACTTGCTAGCGTCAACAGACCACCAATTACCCAAGCAAGAATGGCCATATTAGAACTCCCCGAGTAATCTAATACGCTCCCTGGTTTCATAAACACACCAGATCCAATAATCGTTCCTACTACGATAGAAAGTGCTACTGTTAAACCAATTTTGTTCTTCTCATCATGATGCATGCTGCGTATCCTCCTTCCAATCCTAGTGTGATGCAAAAATGAAATAAAAAAACACTCCTCCCTAAAAAAGGGACGAGTGTTGTATTCGTGGTTCCACCCTTGTTTCAATTCGTAAAGTAATACACTTCACCAATTTCTCAAGTCTAAATAACGGTTTTTGCCGGCAAGCAATTACTAGATGCTCGTTCACTGCTGCAGTTCAGAGGTGGTAATCTATTTTTCCGTATTAGGAAGCTCACAGCCAAAGGCTTCCCTCTCTGTAAATCGTAAAAAATTGATCGTGTCCTCATCATCACTTCTTGATGTCGAATTTTGTAGTTATTGTTCATTATATTGAATTGTTAGAAAAAATCAATATATTTTTTATATAACATAGGAAATATTTATCTTCTTATATTATAACAGAAGCTGTAATATTTCTCTAATTCCCTCGTATCTTTGGAGCAGTGTAGCTGTAAAAATTATATCAGCGATTTTTCAAATATATCGATTTACCAACAAAAAACGCCAACAATAAAAGGAGGTCTTTCAAAAGAAAGCCCCCTCACGCCTGTACCTTTCGGTTGCCCACACGAAAGATACGACTTCATTCAATTATTTCTCATCTTTTTTCATAAAAAACTTATGGTGCGGTAAATCAACATTCAATGCCTCTAATTGTTTCTTTTCATTGTCTAAAATCGCTTTTGCTTTTGTTTTTGTTGCTTCATCTAATCCTGCAAAGATGTCTTCATGCTTCTCTTTCTCTGGAAGTTTCACACCTAATTTTGTTAATTCTTCTTTTGCTTGCTCATGCGTTAATTTTCCAGATTTCTTTTGCTCTAAAATTGACTTTGCTTTTTCTTTTGCCTGTTCATCTAAGTTAGCAAACATGTCTCCATGTTTACCTTTCTCCGGCATTTTCACGCCTAGCTTTGTTAATTCCTCTTTTGCTTGCTCATGCGTTAATTTTCCAGATTTCTTTTGCTCTAAAATCGACTTCGCTTTCTCTTTCGCCTGCTCATCTAAGTTAGCAAACATGTCTCCACGCTTACCTTTCTCCGGCATTTTTACGCCTAGCTTTGTCAATTCCTCTTTTGCTTGTTCACGTGTTAATTTTCCAGATTTCTCTTGCTCTAAAATGGATTTCGCTTTTTCTTTTGTTTGTTCATCTAATCCCGCAAACATTTCTTTACGTTTTTCTTTTTCTGGAAGCTTTACACCTAGTTCCTGTAACTGTTTCTTTGTATCGTCCATAATCGTTTTTACTTTTTGTTTTGTAGCGTCATCTAAATCTTTTTTCGCTGTTTTTGTCGCTTGCTCAGCTGTTGGAGTATTTGTTGCCGCGAATGCCGGAACACCGACTCCTCCAATGATTCCGAATGATAAAGCACCTGCAATCGCTAAATAACCAACTGTTTTCTTCTTCATAGGAAATTTCCTCCTTCATATTTCTAAAGCATGTACACTTTCGTATACAACGCCAATAGTAATATTGGTTTCTTAAAATTTCCTTAACGATTCAAATAAAAAACACCGCTCGTAATGAGCGGTGTTTCTCTATGCTTTTTGTAATTGTAACTCTTCACGTTCCATTATTTTTCTTAATACAATTGTTTGTGTCATTGTAAATAAGTTACCTGTTATCCAGTACAACACAAGTCCTGATGGCGCCGCAAACCCCATAAATAGAATCATTGCTGGCATCATAATTTGCTGCATCTTTAGCATCTGTACTTGTTCTCCAGGTGTAATATTCGATTGGAAAACTTTCATCTGAATAAATGTCGTTAACGCTGCAATAATCGGTAATATATGATATGGATCTGCATGTCCTAGGTTCACCCATAAAAACGAAGATGTGCGAATCTCTTCCGTTCTGCTAATCGCATAATACAAAGCAGAGAAAATCGGCATTTGTATAAAAATTGGCCAGCAACCAGCAAGTGGATTCCAACCGCCTGATTTCATTAGTTCTGACATTTCTTTTTGATACTGCTTTTGTTTTTCAAGGTCTTTGCTTACATCACCGTATTTTTTCTTTAGCTTCTGCAATTCAGGTTGCATTTTCTTCATTTTCGCTTGGCTGCGATATTGCGAAACAGCTAATGGAATCATGGCTGAACGAATAACGAGCGTCATAATAATGATAGCAACCCCGAAGCTAGCTCCCGGTATATGATGAGCAACAAATTGAATCATATACGAGATTGGATATACGAAATAATGGTTCCATATTCCCGTACTATGTGAATCAATTGTGCCTGCATTACTGCAGCCAGATAAAACAAAAACAAGTACTACTGATAAACTAATGAGCGCAGCTCGGTATGATTTTAACATGTTCATTCCTCCAATGTTTCGTAATTATTTAGCGAAACATTGGTGTATACGGACCAACCTCATCATTCTCTTCACTTGATTCTTGTCTGCGTACAGAACGAATCATTCCATATTTATAAAAAATTGAAAATAGCGGTACATTTCCCGCACTATCTTCACATGTATCAACTAACGCAAAAGCTCTTTGTCTACCGCTTGATGCTTGTTGACGCACAAAGCGAGAAACATTAGCAAGGAAGAAAACTTCTAATAAGCAAAGTGCTGTCGTTACAAACGATATATATAGAATTGCATCCTGCAATAAAAATTCCATCGCTTCACATCCTTAATAAGGTCATTTTAGCACATCGGGCAAATATTCTCTATTTCCTTTTATTTTCAAAAAAAGTATTTTGCATATTTTCTCAAGAAAACAATAATTAAGAAACGTTGTATTCGCTTTCTTTAGCATATTCACACACATCAATGAATAGGCTTGATTTATTAGAAATTTATAAAATTTTTGCATTATAATAAAACTATTGCCAGTTTTTGAAAAAACCTTTATTCTCTTCTTGTAATCAAAAATGAATATGGAGATGAAACATACTATGGGTCAACTAGGAGACGCCGATTACGTTCCCGACACCGCCTTTTTATCCTTCCCAGCAGCTAAAACATTTCACTTAGAATTTATGATACAGTTGGTTGTTATTTTTGTAGCTTCTATTTTGTATGCAATTTCTATGAATATGTTTTTTATCCCGCATAATATGATTAGCGGTGGATTCGCTGGTGTAGGGATGATTATCGGTTATTTAATGCACTACAATATCGGTGCACTTATCTTTTTACTAAACATTCCTCTTCTTATTTTAAGTCACTTTTACTTAGGAAAGAAGACAACCTTTTTAACAGCGTACTTTGTAGCTGTATCATCGTTAGCGATGAACATTATCCCGGTACACCAAGTTTCAGACGATATTTTACTTTCTTCTGTATTCGGTGGTGTTATCTGCGGAGCAGCTTCAGGAATTATATTCCGATTTGCTTCTTCAACAGGTGGTTTTGATGTTGTCGGATTGATTGTAGCGAAATATCGAGATGTTTCAATTGGAGCAATCATATTTGTATTCAACTTAATCTTACTTGTAGCAGCAGGTTTTATTTTCGGATGGGATATTACACTTTATACGTTAATTAGTCGATTTGTAGTCAGCAAAGTTATCGACGCTGTGCATACGAAACATATTAAATTAACGATAATGACTATTACAGAAAAAGGCGAGGAAATAAAAAGCGCACTACTACATCACGGCATACGCGGGGTGACAATGGTAGACGCTGTCGGCGGCTATACAAACCATAAGAAAAAAATGATTTACACTGTCGTGACTCGCTATGAGTTAGGCGAAATGAAACGTATTATCCGTCAAGTGGATAACAAAGCATTTATGAACATTACTGAAACAGTTGAAATTGTCGGCCGTTTCAAACGCATATAAAACAGGTTAATAAATTAAAGGGCATAACATATTAGTCATATATAATATGTTATGCCCTTTGTTATTCAACTAACGTACCTTTTAGCATAATAAAATCACTAAGTTTATTACTACAAATCGGAGGATAGCATTCCATATACAATACTATCTGTCCATTCCTCTTTATTCCAAAAATCTTGTATGAAATGGGCTTCCTTTCTCATGCCTATTCGTTCACACAATTTTTGTGAAGCTGTATTACGTGCATCAAGATTAGCCTGTATACGATGTACATTACATTCATTAAATAATTTCAATACCAAACTACTTACTGCTTCTGTTGCCAAACCTCTCCCAGCTACTTCATTTGAAAAACTATAACCAATCTCAACAGTGTCTTTCATATTTGTGTACCATATTGATAAATCACCAACTACTTTAGTTTTGTATATAACTGCCAAACTTAATATTCTTTCTTTAGTAAGTACATTATTTGCTAGCTTCTTATTAAATCTTTCCTGCATATCTTCATGAGTCCACTTATTATGTAATAGGAACTTACATGTATCATCACTATTATAAATAGCAAATACATCCTGTAAATCAGTACTCTTAAAAGGTCTAATTATTAATCTTTCTGTTGTGAACTCCAAGTTAGCTCTCCTCCCTTACATTCATGCTATAAAACATTTTTTATAGTATTTAAGCCTCATTCTTAGATCTCACCTTGATTACATATTTCATCATAATAAATTAAAATCCTTCTTCCACTAAACTGCACCGTTAATGGTATTTCCTTACGCTTTTTATTTTTTACACTTATTACAAAATCAGATAATTCTATTATTATGTCCCTAAATGTGTTATAATGAAAGCAGACTCACAAAAAAAGAGTATATAGACTTGGAAGTTTCTCTTATTTTACAAGCAAAAAGAAACGAGCAGTCGGGTATATTTCAGACACCATACACGTAACGGTTTAAACAACCGATCATCTTAGTTACTCTTCAATGATCTTTTTATAAAAAGATACGTACAATTAAAACTCACTTCAATATACTATACCTACCTTTTTGACTTCCAAATCATCTTATTACATAGGGAGATGAACATATGAATCAATATATACGATATACAATAGCTGTCCTGTTTGCTATTATCGGCGGAACAATCTGCTTCTGGACAAACACTCAGCTTGGAGAGAATATCATCTTTAATGGAATCGAAACGCTTGTAAGCGCTTCAATTTTAGGCGGATACATTTACTTCCTCTTCAATCCAGAAGAAAATGCTCAAAAAACAATGTTATTAACAATGATCGGAATCGTTGGTGGATGTATTTCCTACTCAATGACAAACTATACATTACCACTTCAATTAAGCTCAGCTTTCTTCCACGGTCTATGGACTTGGTTCATTGCATTCTGCCTAGCAGACGTATTCAACCTATTACAAGACACTGAAGAAGATAGCGGTCGTCAAATTGAAAGTAACTCTTAAGCTGGAAGATACTCTTCCGGCTTTTTATATTGTTTTGCATATCCCCGCATCACGATAAAAAGAAGTTACCCTCACGGCAACTTCTTTCTCACATACCCCATCCAGTACCAACCGGATTATATCAGCGATTCTCCATATATATCGGCGATTTCTCCACTTATATCAGCGATTTTTTCATTATATCGACCATTCGACACAGGATATCGACTTACCGGCAATTTTCGGCAACCTATTTATGCTCTATACCCTGCCACTACAATAAAAAGAAGCTACCCAACGGCAACTTCTTTTCCACATACCCCACTTCGTATTCACTAAAATATATCAACGTTTTTTAAAATATATCGATCATTTCTCCACTTATATCAACGATTTTTTCATTATATCAACGGTTCAACACAAGATATCGATTTAACGACAACCTTCGACACTCGAAACGCACAATATACCCTATCCCCCAAGCAACTTACTGCCGAACTCTACGATTAAAAAGATAATTAATAGGATCGCGAGTATCTTTAATGCTACATATGCCACTTTAAAAACAACATAAATGAGCAAGACTATCAAAATAATTGATAAAATTTCCATATTTACTTCCTCCAAGCTTTGCTCTTCTTATCTCATTTTACTCGCCCCAGGCTATTTATGGAACGGCATAAGATGACATATAAAAAAGAGGATACCTCATCCATCGTAAGATACCCTCACCTTCAACTGCTCAAACCATTCTCTTTCTAATTGTAAATATCCAATCTCACTCTTCTCGGCGCTCTTTAATTCTTTATCAGCTTTCTTCATATAAGTATGGGAAGCTTCTAGATCATTCTCTAAATATTTGATAATTCCTTGTGTACGATAATATCCGTTTAAGTCCATTTTTGTAATAGCCTTTGCATGTTCCTTTGCTTCTTGCAAAGAAAGACTATCCATCTCATAAAGGGCTTTATATAAAAGATACCAACTATGAAAACTACTAACGAAAAACTTATTTTCTTTCGTTACAGGTAGTTGAACAATTCTTTCTATATACGGTATCGCTCTTTCCATTCCCTCTTGATCTGCACGAGCAAAAAAGACAAGCATAAGTCTACTCATTATCTCTCTTATCCCTTTATTCTCTTTTATTTTCTCCTCACTCAATTCTACTAATCTTTCATCCCAATCTTTCGGTCTTTTATAACTAAATAACTCACTCGATATTTGAATCTCATATAAATGATTTCTAGCTCTTTCATCATCTTTAATTAAAATAAGAAATTGCATCCCATCACTCATAAGCGTTCCTTTTATCGGCACAATTGTAACCGCAAAGATTGCAAAATGGAAAAAGGAAAAATATAAAAGATATTGATAATAACTCACCATGTATATGTAACCGGAAGTAATACCAAACAGTAAACTCGTAATTGGTCCACCTAAAGTGAGCCACGCCCATTTTTTCGAAAGATTCGGTGTCTCTATAGAAGGTGGTACTAGTGTTGCAACGCCTCCAAAGTAAGCCCATAATTTATTTGCTCGAATGCGTAATTTTCCCTTTTCTTTTTGAATAGTAATGGGTCCTACTGTCATAAATTTAAATGTTAAACCACCTATTACACCAAATACTACATGTCCTAGCTCATGAATGGCTAACACTAATAATGAAATTCCAACTATTGCCCATAGGTTCAAAATTACTTCTAATTTCCCAGTTCGGATTACTCCGTATAAAATGGACAGAATTAACGCCACTGTCATTGAGCCAGCTGGCCTTCTTAAAATATCCATCTTTTTCTCCCCTTAATAAATCATTTTCCTTTGCATTTCGTACATGAACTTCCCAAGATGCAATATCCAAATAAATGAGATTAAGCCAATTAATACAAAATCGATATTACTAGCAGCTGTATATATAACGGCAGCCCACCATACATATGCCAATATTGTATTCGTAAATTCATATGCTTTATATCCAGCCTCATGCACAATGTGCTTTAATCCTTCATCTGCGTTTTTCGTCCACATTTTCATAGATTCCATATACGTTACACCTTGTTCAGGATATAGCTTATTATAACGATTTTTTGTTATGAGTCCGATAATTACTACAGTAGTTAAACAAACAATAGAAGCTACTAAATTCCACACCGCAAATGAAACATTTGTATCCTGCAACAGTGCACGTCTACATGTAATAACTGCATATACAAACCATGCCTGCGTCACTATATCACCTACACGTAAATATATACTTATAATGCCTAATTTTCTGCCTTGTACGCTCTCTTCTTCATCGCGTGCCTCTGCTAACATACGTGTATTCTTCCAAGTATAGTACATCATTAAAATTCCAAAAATAGTACATATACCTATAAATGTATTGGATGATAATTTTCTCGGTTCATCCGAGAGTAAATTTAAAGCTATATAAGACGTTAAAAATCCTCCTATCATACTTAATGCTATTTTCCCCACAGAATCAAATTGTTTTTTTCGCTTACTCTTCATCGTCCTCTTCCCCCTCTACTAACGTAAATATTTCCTCCACCGGTACATTGAAAATTTGTGCGATTTTTAACGACAATACGATAGATGGTGCATAATCCCCACGCTCAATTAAACTAATCGTTTGCCGTGATGATCCAATCGCTTTCCCTAAATCCCCTTGTGATAAACGATGCTTTGCTCGCAATTCCCTCACTCGATTTTGAAGCTTCATGTCTTCCCTCTTTTTCATTTATTTAATTAAAATTGTAAATAATATCCTTATATTTGTCAATTATAATTGTCATTACGACTATAATAATTGACAAAATACTTATTTCTTATCCTGTATCAAATTCCTATAAAGAATGTAAAATGTGCATTAAACATAGTCTTAAAAATAAAATAAAAAAGGCAGTGCTTTTGCACTGCCTTCCTAAATTCTGACATAGAATGGATTTCATATTAACTTGCGTTTTGTAGTAATACTCGTTTTAACTGCTTACGGAAACGAATACCCAACGTAACCGCTACAATCACAATAACTCCAAAAATGATTTTACCGATATGACCTTCTAGCACTCCAAAGATATCATGTAAGTTTCCACCTAACCAGTAACCACCGATTAAGAAGAATGATACCCAAAATAGAGCGCCTGAATAAATTGTAATGGCAAAACGACGGAATGGTAAATTAATAATTCCTGCAAAGTATCCTGTGAAATGACGTACACCAGGAATAAAGAAACCAATAAAAATTAGGAAGTACCCATACTTATCAAACCACATTCTCGTTAAGTCAATTTTTCTTTGTGTTAAAAATACGTATTTCCCATACTTTTGAATGAAAGGCATACCTAATTTATTTCCTAAAAAGTATTGAATCGTCATCCCTACACTTGTCCCAATAAAGGATAGAATGATTAAAATCGGTAAACTTAAATCACCCTTATGTGCTAAAAATCCCGCATATGCTAATGTTGGCTCTCCCGGAAACGGAAGTGCAATATATTCTAACAGCAAGCCGACAAGTACAACATAATACCCGTATTGCTGAAATAATTCATGAATCCATTCCATGTCATCTCTCCTTTCAATCACGTACAACTTCTTACTATTATTGTATAAAAAAATTGTCGAAATAACTATCACAATAGCTTACATTTTTATTACATTTTTGTAAGGGTCACACTAATGATTTTCGTTCTTTATTAAATAGTAAAAATTATTTTCCAAGTCGCAATAGCGAAAAGACGCATTAATAACATGCAGATTTTATCCATTTTTTAGCACTAAAAAAGCTCTCTTATTTTGTTCTCAATAAAAAACCATCACAAACTCATGCTAACTTCATATTAGCTTCATATACGTATTGTAAGATTATATCGGAATTTGTTGAAAAATTTAACCAATATATGACTAAGCATTAATTTGAATAAATATAAGTCGTTTTTCGAAATTGAAAAAAGGGTGAATACGAAATGGAAGCATATAAAATGCACGATTTTATTAATACAAATGTTGAATCTCATCAAAATGAAACCGTTTTTAATTTACAAATATGTGAAACAAGTGAATTTGACGTAAGTTTAACAAAATCTACAACACTATCTTTTATCGTTTCAAAAAAGAATATTAAAATTGTCACGAAAAAATGGATTAATTCAAATCAAGAAAGCATGATTGGCAAAAGCTACATCATTCCAACAAAAGCTTTTCACTATTTCTTACCAATCATTTCTGAAAATGAAGATGAGCTAAATATTCAAGTTCAAAGTTTTGGACTACGTGGTGAGCTTTTATTAAATGAAAGATTACTTATTGATAACAACAAACACAACAGCAAAATCACTACATTCTTTGAAACATTAGATGAAAATGTAAATAAAGCATTACGAGGATTACAACTTCATTGTATGTAAGACTATTACGATAGTAAAAGGAGAATAACAATGAAAAAATTATTATTAAGCGCACTATTATCATTAGGATTTTTAACTCTTCCATTCGCTAGTGCAGAGGCAGCTACAACGAAAGATCAATTAATCGTAGACACTCAGTTAAATAAAATGGATTATTATCAGGATGGAAAATTTATAAAAAGTTTTACTGTCGCTACTGGAAAAGCTGCAACACCTACACCTAAAGGCACTTTTCAAATCGTAAATAAAATTAAAAACCGCCCTTATTATACAGGAAAAATTAAAGGCGGCGATCCACGTAATCCACTTGGTGACCGTTGGCTCGGATTAAATATGGCAGGAACTTACGGAACAACTTATGCGATTCACGGAACTAACAATAATCAAGCAATCGGCAAATGGACAACACTTGGTTGTATTCGTATGTATAACAATGATATACACTGGTTATTTGAGCGCGTTCAGCAGCAAGCTACTGTCACTGTAAAATAGCCTAAAAACAAGATTTATGTGTAGCCAAGAATTTTATGTCTTGGCTTATTTTATTTATTCATTTACAGTAGCAAAACAACTGTATTTACATATATAATAGGAATAGATTTGATTAGCTAATATCTAAACATTGATAAACGTAGATATTAAAATTATACAGTTATAATATTTTATAAATTTTATAATACATACTATAATAGAACTACTGTAATTCTGAATTATTCAGTAACACTAAACTATTCCCCTTGCTACCTTCATGATTATTTTATAGCGGGGGCTTATTATATGTATAAACAATCTGAGTCACTCGAAAAATGATGAATTCGAATATTGCAGTAAAAAGCGTTATTTAGGAGGTGTTACTATGACGCATATACTGGTGATTGAAGACAACCCAGATATACAAGAACTGATTCGTGAATTTCTAATGGCACAAAACTTTACCGTTGATGTAGTTGGTGCCGGAACAGAAGGTATTCTTCTTTTCCAAAAAAATTCATACGATCTTGTCCTCCTCGATGTAATGTTACCAGATATAGATGGCTATAGTATTTGTAAAATTATGCGAGGACAATCTGATGTACCAATCATTATGTTAACAGGCTTACATAATGAAGAAAGTGAAATTAAAGGATTTGAGTTAGGTATTGATGACTATATTACGAAACCGTTCCATTACACTGTATTTATTAAGCGTGTAGAGGCTGTATTAAGAAGGGCAGCAACGAAGGAAGCAGAAGCTGCAACTATACTACAATTCCATGAATTGATGTTAAACTCTACAGCATATGCAGCTTATGTTCATGGTAATCAAATTGAATTGACAACAAAAGAATTTGAAATTATTTATACTTTACTGCAAAATCGAGGAAAAGTATTATCAAGAAGTGATTTGTTGAATAAGGTATGGGGCTATGAACATTATGGTGATGTAAGAGTTATAGATACACATATTAAAAACTTAAGAAAAAAATTAGGAATTCCTTATATTAAAACGGTGAAAGGCATTGGCTACAAAATCGAATCGTAGCAAAGACAACATCACCAAAAATATTTTCATCAAAACCTTATTATTTTGTATTCTTTTATCACTTTGTCTTTATCAAATTATTTACTTTCTAGCTTCAAACTACGATAAAGAACGTTTTGCGAAAGAAAATGGAACGCCGACTACAGAACAGGCCGATTCAGATAAGCAAAACGACGGAAGTAAAACGAAGCAAAATAAAGCTGTGTCAAAGGGGAGTATTTCTAATTTCCAATCTTCTATTATAGATTATAAATCTCTTTCTACAGCTATCAATCACCTTTTGCAGCCTAGCCAAACTGCAAAGGCAAAAGAACATACACAAAATCTTTCGGGGAAAAATAGCACTTCTAATCCGCCTACAGAAGCAGAAAAGAAAGCCGCTAATAATGATGCCTTACATACACAAAATGCAGCAAGTAAAACAAATGATACAAATGATAATCCAAAGTTAGCAGATGCGTTGCAGCAATTAGCTCCACATATTGGCGCGACAATGCTTGCATTATCACTACTCGGATCATTAATTTATACAAAACTAATTGCCAAACCTTTTCAATATATGAGTGATGCTTTAAAAGATATTATGAATCTTGATTTCTCCGATAAAAAGCTACTTAACAAAAATGCAGATCAAACAGATTTTAATTTGCAAGTAGCTGCTTCACAAGTACCAAATATTGTGAAGAATTTACATGCAAGCAATCAAGATTTAAGAAACGAGCTCAAGAAGGAACAACAATTAGAACAATCTCGTAAAGAATTTATGTCTATGGTGTCCCATGAATTAAAAACACCAATCGCAGCCGTCATGGGACAACTAGATGGCATGATTCACGGAATTGGAGCTTATAAAGATAGAGATAAGTATTTGAAACGTTCCTACGAGATGATGCAAGACATTAACATATTAACGGAAAAAATGTCGGAATTATCCAAAATACAAAACCCTCAATTTAAACCGAATTTAGAAGTCATTTCTTTATCTAATATTATTGAGGATGTTATGAAGAAAGTAGATTACTTTGTATCTGTAAAACAATTAAATGTACAATCTAATATTAAACACGACGTACAAATTTTAGCTGATCCTAAATTTATTCAAACTGCTATTTTTAACATTATTTCAAATGCAATTCATTATACAATTGACCATCAGCACGTATATATAAAGCTTTATGAAAAACCAAATGGTTACGCATTAGAAGTATTAAATACAGGTTCACAAATTGATGAAGATAAACTTGCTCATTTATTTGAGCCTTTCTATCGCGCAAACCCTGATAAACACGGGTTAGTACAAGGTAGTGGTCTTGGATTATATATCGTGAAACAAATATTAGATAAACATCAGTTTCCTTACGGGATACAAAACACAGCTCAAGGTGTAAAATGCTCCATTGTATTCCCAAAAGCAATGTAACATTCACTATAATTACATACCCCAAACTCATACTTCATGTGTGAGTGGCGGAATTTTGTAGAGTGTCTTACTCTGTTTCGTTCGCCCGTTATCCTTATTTGGATAGCGGGCGTTTTTTTATTACTTAAAAGGAGGATTTTTTTATGGAAAAGTTTAAATATTCATTGCTCGTTTTATTCGGTGCTTGCAGCTACGGCATACTTTCAACTATTTTCAAACTCGGATTCATAAATGGATTTTCAGCACATCAACTACTAGGGGGACAATATGTCTTCGGATGGATTGGACTATTTCTACTCGTTCTTTTCTTTTCACGTCATAAAGTAACAAAAAAACAATTTTTTTCATTACTAACCGTCGGAACAACAATGAGTATGACTGGGATTTTTTATGCTATTTCTGTAGAAGAACTACCCGCATCTATCGCTGTCGTCCTACTCTTTCAGTTCACTTGGATTGGTGTCATTATCGAAGCCATTGCAAATCGAACATTTCCAAGCCACGATAAGATCATATCTATCCTTATTTTATTTGCTGGTACATTGTTTGCAGGTGGTGTATTTGAAGGCCTCGGACAAAGTTTTTCTACGAAAGGGATTATCTTTGGGCTATTAGCTGCGGTCTCTTTTTCATTCTATGTTTTTGCAAGCGGGCGCGTCGCTACGGATGTTCCGCCTTATACGAAAAGCTTTCTTATGACAACAAGTGCTACTCTTATCGTATGCCTATTCTTTCCGCCAACCTTTTTAACAGACGGTGCTTTGCAAGCTGGCCTATGGAAATATGCTTTCTTCCTCGGCTTGTTCGGTGTTGTCGTACCTGTCATTTGTTTTTCAATCGGTGTACCAAAGGTTGGAACAGGGCTTAGTACGATATTAGGTGCAGCTGAATTACCAACTGCTATTATTGCTTCAATTACACTTGTACATGAAGTCGTAACGTTCATGCAGTGGATTGGAATTATTTTTATATTGGTTGGGATCTTCACTCCTCAGCTGCTTACGGCTAGGAAAGAAAGGAAACACAATCGCGTGCACAGCGCTTGAAAAAATACAGAATTTATATAAAAGATATAACTGCAATTAAAATAAGTAAATTTATCTGGAGGTATAAATGACTATTTTAAGCATCGTATTTTTTGCTATTATGTGTATCTTCTTCCTAATAAGATATATGAAAGAAAAGAAATTTTACGATTTACTTCTCGTTCCCGTTTGTATATATGCAGGAGCAGTGAAAACTCCTTTCGTAGAGTACTTAAACTTTAATACTACATTTAAAATAACGTATGATATTGCAGCTATTATTCTTGTAATCCTTGCTGTACTTTTCTTTTTGAAAGATAAGAAAGAGAATCATACTGCATAACAAAAGACCTTTCATTTACTTGAAAGGTCTTTTTCTCTATCTCATTTTACCGCTCCATACAGCTTCTCTATCTCATGCTCAATTTGTTTTACATCGATTCGCTCAAATAATGGCTGCACGCTATCAATTCTACTTGGCAACGTATTTTGCGGTTCCCAATTTCGGTTCACAATCGACAATGTGTTTCGAACTCTTTCACTTGAAAATGGTAAAAATGGTTCAAGGAGATGGGCAAAATTAGCGATAAGATACACACAGTTATAAATCGTTTCTTCACATGAAACTGGATCATCTTCTCTTTGTTTCCAAGGCTGCTTTTCATCAAAATATTTATTTGCAAAACGTACTGTATCAAATATTGTTTCTAGCGCCACCTTAAATTTAGTTTGCTCAATCGCCTCTCCTACACGCTTATATAATCCTTCTACTTTATCTTTCAGCTCTACCTCAATACTTCCTTTCGGCACGATACCACCATAATATTTTTCGATAAACTTTAATGTCCGGTTCACAAAGTTCCCGTATGCACCTAATAATTCACTATTATGACTGTAAATAAATTCCCGCCATGAAAAATCAGTATCGCGATTTTCTGGTGCGTTGACGGTTAAAAAGTAACGAATAGAATCTGGATCATAGCGTTCTAATATGTCAGGCACCCATACTGCCCAGTTTTTACTTGTAGATAATTTTCTTTTTTCAACTGTTAAATATTCATTCGAAACGATATGACGCGGGATTGCTTCCTCCCCTATTCCAAGTAATACCGCTGGCCAAATGACGGAATGAAACGGAATATTATCCTTTCCGTGCACATAATATGTTTTCGCTTCGCTATCCCAAAACTCTTGATCATCTTTCCCTGTTTCTTCAGCCCAATGTTTACTCGCTGAATAATAGCCTGTCACTGCTTCAATCCATACGTAAATTTTCTTATCTTCATACCCTTCTACTGGAATTGGTACCCCAATTGGTAAATCACGTGATACGGCCCTATCTAGTAATCCTTCCTTTACATATCTCTCTGTTAGTTGAATCGCATTGTCGCGCCATGTCCCTGTTTGTTTGGCAATTTCTACAGCTCTTTTAATTTGCTGCTGAAATGTATGCAATGCAAAATAGAAATGCTCTGTTTCCTCTACAGATGGCGTACTACCACATAACTTACATTTCTTTTCTAACAAATCGAGAGGATCTAAAATAGCAGAACAAGCATCGCATTGATCTCCTCTTGCTGCTTCATGGCAATGTGGACATATTCCTTCTACATAACGATCCGGTAAAAACTGTGTACACGTTTCACAATACGCTTGTTCCACTGTTTTTTTATAAATATGTCCTTCTTCTAATAAACGTAAAAAAACATTTTGAACCGTTTCATGATGGTGCTCACTATCTGTACGTGTATAACAATCATAAGTAAAACCAAGGCTACGAAAACATCGCTGGAACTCTTCATGATACTTATCAGCAATTTCTTTCGCTGTCACACCTTCTTGTTTTGCTCTAATTGCAATCGGTGTTCCATTACAATCACTCCCTGAAACATACAGCACATTCTCACCTTTTGCCCTGTAATAACGCGCTAAAATATCTCCAGGTAACAAACTCGCAATATGGCCAAGGTGTAACGAACCATTTGCATACGGCCAAGCGCCTCCAATAAAAATACTCATCTTACATTCCTCCTTTTAAATATAAAAAGCCCCGCCCTTATCTTAAAAAAGATAAGGGCGGGGCTGTATAAACAGTCGCGGTACCACCTTATTTCGCCAATTACTCACATAATTAGCCTTAACAAGTACGGAGCTATGTGCTCTTATACTGTGGTTTTGATAACGAGTACCAACTCTCGTCGCCGCCTACTATTATCATTTGATAAGTTCAGGACGAAGCTCAAAGGCCATTGTTCAAATGAATATTCTTGCTTCTTCTCAGCTACCGAAGCTCTCTGGAAAGAATGTGTTCATCCTACTTTTCCTTTTCAACGCTTTTACGTATAACAAGTATTGTACGAATTAATCACAGAAAAATCAAACTTTTATCCAGAAAGAAAAGGAAATCCCATCCCCCTGCCGAATAACTATACGTTCACAAAAGGAGTGATAACATTGAACCAAAAACAACTAAGCACTATAAATGAAAAAAGCTGGAATACAGCTGCTTATGAAGCTTGGACGAATCGCCACGGGGCACCAGCTGATTATGCGAAAAAAATCATGAAAGATCCCACGCGCGAAGTAGCACATTATTTACCTTACATAAAATCCCCAAAAGGAAAATGTATTATTAATTTACTCGGCTCAAAAGGAAATAAAGCTGTCGCACTCGCCCTTTTAGGCTCTGACGTAACAGTTGTTGATATTTCAGCAAGTAATGCAAAATATGCAAATGAACTTGCGGAAGCCGCAGGCGTCTCTATTCATTACATCGTTTCTGATGTACTAGATGTAAATCTCTCCAAATCATTTGATATCGTATTACTGGAACTTGGTGTACTTCATTACTTTCTAGATTTAAAACCACTTTTCACAACAATCTCTCAACTACTAAAGCCCGGTGGAATACTTATCCTTCGCGATTACCATCCAATATACACAAAGCTATTAGGAGTAGACCATCCATCATTTCGAGCAAGTGGAAATTATTTCGATGAAGAATTAATTGAAGATGATGTTGCTTATAGCATCCTTCTTACAGAAGCACAGAAAGAATCGCTACCTAAAACAACCATCCGTCGCTGGACGTTAGGAGAAATCATTACAACACTCGCGGAAGAACATTTTAAAATTGAAAAACTAGTTGAAGAACACGGACCTCATCAAAGATGGCTCTTCCCTTCTACTGCACCGGAAGGAATCGAAGAACGTATCCCTGGTCTATATACAATAATTGCGACAGCATGCAAAAAAGGATCCCTTCACGGATAGGATCCTTTTTGCATGCTCACGCATATAAGTTGAGGTTGGAGATTACCATAATTCTGTAGAATAGGACACAAGATATTTCAACATTTCGTCTCTGACTTACGCCGTCAAAAAGGGGTATGACCAACATAACGAAGAGTAATGTTTTAGTTGATACTGATAATCGTTATCAACTAATTAGAAGTATACATGATGTCATTTCAAATTTCAATAGCATTTCTAATATTTATTTATGAATTTTATGATATACAAATGTATACATTTTAAGAACTTTTTCTAATACCAATCTGACTCCTTCCATTATCTGCTATAATTTTCATTGAACAGATTAATAACTTCATAATAATGTTTTTATTAATTTCGTTTTAAATATCCATAAATCATAATAAACAGTTTAAATGAGGGTAGGGGTAACGATGAAATATGTTAGTATTCGAAAAAAACTACTGTTCACACTCTTAAGCATTTCTTCTTTATTTAGCATTGCTCTTATTGTTATTCTTTCATTCGCCATGAATCAAGCAAGTGAAATCGAAACGTTAAAAAATGATGTATCAAAAAGAGCGACGATTTTAAAAGAACGTGGCGATTGGTTCCAAGCACAAGTTGCTGGTTTACAAGAATATTTACTATCACATGATCAAAAAGGATTAGATAAGTTCAACCGAGAAGGGAAAAAATTAGCTGATACTAGAGAGAAAGTAACAAGTGACAAGAAGCTCCCAGAAGGAATGAAAGAAGCTATTTTAATGGGGGGAAAATGGCGTAGCGTCATAGATAATGAGGTACTACCTCTTGCTCGTGAAGGAAAATGGGACGAAGCATCCAAAATTGCTTTAGCACAAACAGATTATGTAAATGATCTTTTAGATCGTTTTAATAAATATACAAATGAAGAGAATGAGAAACGTGACGCATTAATTGCTGACGTCGAGTCTTCTTCATCACTTATTCAATATATTATTTTCTTCTCACTCATTACATGTACATTAACGTCTATTTTATTAGCATGGTGGTTCTCTGGTAAACTCGTTAAACCAATTCGACAAATTGATGAGAAGTTAAAAGAATTAGCTTCTCAAGATGGAGATTTAACGGCTAGATTACACGTAACAAGTAAAGATGAAATAGGTGACATTGCAAATTCCTTTAATCAAATGCTCACTAACTTACAGCATATAATAAAACAAGTTCAACAAACATCAACAAGTGTAAAAGAAGCTTCCGAAAATGTATTTATCGAAACGACTGCTTCTATGGAAAATACCGCAAGGACCCAAGAAACTATGAATGCTCTTGAACACAATATTCGTTCACAAGTTTCTAGCATTGAAGAAAGTTCAACTGCAATGGATGACATGGCAACAAGTGTTCAGCGTATCGCTGAGTCCGCCTCTTCTGTTACTAGTTTAGCTGTCACAACTTCAGAAAAAGCAGATGATGGGAATAAAGTCATTGAGAAATCTATTACACAAATGCACACAATTAACGAAGCTGTTAACGCTACATCACAAGTAGTTGAGCGACTCATTACACATACAAATCATATCGATACTGCACTTCAATCTATTTCGAATATCGCCGAGCAAACAAATTTACTCGCTTTAAATGCTTCTATTGAAGCAGCTCGTGCTGGTGAACATGGAAAAGGATTCGCTGTTGTTGCTGATGAGGTTCGAAAACTTGCTGAACAATCTCAACTAGCCGCAACTGACATTAACCATTTACTGCATCAAATTCAAGCCGATACTAAAATAGCAAATGACATGATGACACAAGGCCAAGCAGAAGCTTCTGAAGGAATTACTGTTATTCGTACTGCCGGATCTTCATTCTCAGAAATTGTTAACCACATTAACAAAGTCTCTACGCAAATGCAAGAAATGTCTGCAACTGCTGAAGAGATGGCTGCAAGCTCTGAAGAAATGAACGCAGCTTTAAATAATATCGCCTCTATTTCAAATGAAGTTGCTGCAGAAACATTACAAACAGCACATTCAGCTGGTGATCAAGTAAACAAAATGAGTATCGTGGCTAACAAATCATCTGAAATGAAAACAATCGTACAAGAACTTGAAGTTCTCGTCTCTCATTTCAAAACAAACGCTTAAAGTGAACCTTTCGCTTGTAATGACACAAGCCCAAAGGTATAGGAAAGAAAATTTTACAGTCTCTCTTTTTTCAATTTAAAATATCTCTTTCTATCTCTCATTCCGTCTGCTATAATTCCTAAAGGAAATAAGAAAGCTTTATTCCAAATGGAGTAAAGCTTTCTTTCAATTTTTTACATTTATTAATTCTAATACTAAGATTTCACAAAGGAGGCTTTTAATCATATGAATTTTGTAAGTATCAGAAAAAAACTTATGTTCATGATGGGAACGATTTGCGCTTTATTTGGCATCGCCTTAGCTTTTATTTTATTTTTTGCTATTGACCAATCTCGTAAAGCTGAAACATTACAAAAAGAAATTTCTCCACTGGCAACAGAATTGAAAGAGCGTGGAGACGCTTATCAAGTACAGCTATCTGCTTTAAGAGGTTATTTACTACAACATGATCAAGTCGAATTAGACAAGTTTAATGAGATGAGTAAACGTCTTGAGGATTCAAAAGATAAACTTCTTTCTAATCCAAATCTTTCTTCGTCCGTAAAAAGTACAATGGAATTAGGGTCTACTTGGAGAAAGTTCGTTGAAGAAAAAGTATTCACTCTTGCAAAAGAACAAAAATGGGAAGAAGCTTTACAAGTAGCTTCTTCAGAAAACGGAACGGTCTATAAAGTAATTGGTGACTTCACAAATTACAGTAATGAACAAGCTAAATTACGTGAACAATCTATTGAACAAATTGATCAATCTTCACTAGGAATTGAATATGCAGTCTTTCTATCACTTGTTATTTGTATTGTCGTTGCAATTATTCTTGCATGGTGGTTCTCTGGTAAACTTGTGAAACCAATTCAACAAATTGATACAAAACTAAAAGAATTAGCCTCTCAAGAAGGTGACTTAACGGCACGTCTACAAGTAAATAGCAACGATGAAATCGGTGCTATCGCAACATCATTTAATAAAATGTTAGAAAACCTACAACATATCATTAATCGCGTTCAAAAAACATCAGTGGAAGTACAAACCGCTTCTGAAAATATGCTAGAAAAAACGAATACATCACGTGAGGCGACATTAAGAGTCCAAAGCTCGATGTCCAACTTAAATGCAAGTATTCAATCACAAACTTCTAGTATGGAAGAAAGTTCAACTGCAATGGACGATATGGCAGTAAGTGTTCAGCGTATTGCTGAATCTGCTTCATCTGTAGCGGAACTTGCTGTTGCCACATCTGAACATGCTAGCGATGGAAGTACCGTTATCCAAAAATCTGTTTCACAAATGACAACAATACACGAAGCTGTAAATGCTACGTCAGAAGTGGTTGAACGTCTAATCACTCATACGAAATATATTGATACTGCTGTACAATCTATTTCTAATATTGCTGAGCAAACAAACTTACTTGCTTTAAATGCTTCTATTGAGGCTGCTCGTGCTGGCGAGCAAGGAAAAGGATTTGCTGTCGTAGCTGACGAAGTTCGAAAACTTGCTGAACAATCTAAAACAGCTGCAACAGACATTAATCAATTACTACATCAAATTCAAAATGATACAGAAACTGCTAGCTCTATGATGTCTCAAGGCCGTTCTGAAGCATTTGAAGGTATCAATGTTATTCGTGAAGCTGGTACTTCTTTCACAACAATTGTGGAACAAGTAAATAAAGTATCTACTCAAATGCAAGATATATCAGCAACTGCTGAAGAAATGGCTGCAAGTGCTGAAGAAATGAATGCTTCACTTAATAACATCGCTTCTATCTCTACTGAAGTATCCAGCGAAACTGCCGCAACGGCACAATCTGCTGAACAGAAAGTTATTGTTATGAATGAAATGACAGTAACTGCTAGAAAAATGAAACAAACAGTTGAAGAGTTAGATCAGCTCGTATCTCATTTTAAAACAGAATAGATGTTCAAAAAATATCCCTCTTGTGAAGAGGGATATTTTTTTGAGCTCATTTCCTGCACATTATGCTCATTTCCGTTATAATGAGAATCGATATCATTAAAGTGTAGGAGGGGCTGCTTATGTCACAAGAAGCATTTGAAAATAAATTACTTGCCAATTTAGAAGCTGTTATTGACCCTGAACTAGGTGTTGATATCGTTAATCTTGGATTAGTTTATGATGTTACAGCAGATGAAAATAATAATGCTGTCATTACGATGACGATGACTTCTATCGGTTGTCCAATGGCTGGGCAAATCGTATCAGACGTTAAAAAAGTATTATCAACAAACGTACCTGAAGTTAATGAAATAGAAGTAAATGTCGTTTGGAATCCACCGTGGTCGAAAGAACGTATGTCACGTATGGCGAAAATCGCATTAGGTATTCGCGACTAAATAAAGTGGAAATTTCATCATTTGCGGATAGCGGGATAAAGAAAAGACCTGACTAGGATGTCAGGTCTTTTCTCTTATTATTTTACACCTACTGCATCATAGGCTTTCGTTACAGCTTGTACAGCTTTAGAGTTTTTACCGTATAAATCTTCAGCTGACTGAAGTGCCGCTTGACGCATCATTTTGAAGTCAGAGTTTGCAGTTAAATATTTCGTAAGAGCACGGTAGTAAATTTTTTCTGTCGCTTCACGGCCCACTCCAGTTACTTTCACGCCGTAATGATCCCCGCCTTCAGATACTAAGTATGCAGCTTTATTGTTAATACTGCTGTTAATATGAACGCCGCCATTATCAGCTGTTCCAGTGTAACGTTTACTATAGTGATCTGGGTAACCTTCACTTGGTTTTAATGGGTTTGGAATAGACGCTGGGTCTTTAAGAGAGCGAAGCGCATCACCAGGTTTATCAGGTGTATAAATATCAGCACCTAAATCCCAGCTCTTCTTCTCAACCATAACACCCATAATATCAGATAACGATTCATTTAACGCCCCTGACTCATTTTTGTAAACAAGGTTTGCTGTATGTTCAGTTACAGCATGCGTTAATTCGTGACCGATAACATCAAGTCCAGCAGATAATGGAATGAAAGTTTTTCCATCTCCATCACCATACATCATTTGCACACCATTCCAAGCTGCGTTATTCCAAGCTGTACCTACGTGAACAGTTGAAATAAGCTTCGCACCTTTATCATCGAAAGAGTTACGATTAAATGTCTTTTTGTAGTAATCATATACTTTCCCTGCATTTACATGCGCATCAACTGCAGCTTTATCTTCGAAGAACTTAGATTTACTTTCAACTTCTTCTCCTGTATATCCAAGCCATTGTGAGAATAAATTAAACCAGTTCTCGTCCATATTTTCTGCATCAAATGTATGAATGCCTTGTCCTCGTTTACCATCAAACAAGTTGAATTGTCCTGTTTTCGTATCTTGAGCAATTTCAAATGATTGTCTAGCACCTAATACTCCGTAACCAAATCCAGTAATGTTATCTACAGCGTTATATTTCTCAATAACATTTCCATTCGTTGCATCAACAAAATAATGCCAATATCCTGGAGCTGGTTTTGAAATCGATGCCTTAACTAAGTATGCAAGGTAGTAATTACCGTCCTTTTCATATACAAACAAATCTTTTTTCACACCGTCATAACTCTTTACTTTACCAATTTCTTTCTCAATATCTGCCTTTGCAATCGTTTCTGCTTGTTCCGCAGTAATGCTTGCAGCTGCAGGAATATTTTTATCATCTAAATTCGGAATAACTTGTCCGAAGAATGCTTTTACATTATTCTCTTTATCAAGTGTAACAGTTTGATCAGAACCGTACACAGGAATGTTATTATGTTTCTCAACTAGCTTCACATGTGTCGTATCAGATTCAGCGTCTTTTTCTTCCCCAACGATATTAAAATGCTTTTCAATATTTCCTGCTAATTTAAACATATCTTTCTTACTCTCTAAGTATTGAAAGACTGTCTCTTTTTTATCTAGTCCTTCCGGTGCTTTCCATTCTTCACCTATGTATGCAGGTGTTTTAAATTCTTGATGATATTGAATTTTTTGTTCTTCCGCTTTCGTTGTCGTTGCCCCAAACGCTCCAAATCCCCCGGCGATAACAGTTAACGCTAATGCTGATGAAATGACTTGCTTTTTCACTATAACATTCCCCATTCCCATAAAGATTTTTGACACTTTTATACAATTCTTATTTTCCCAGCCGATACCTCTACCGAAAATTTGAGAAACATTTTTCAGACAATTCTAATCAAAAAAAGAGGACATCTATCGGATGTCCTCTTTTCTATAAACCTTTTATTGTTTTTTCAATTCAATTGCTAAATAATGAGATTGCTCTTTTGCTTCAATATGAATATCTTCTTCTACCGCTTCTGCTGCATCACGCATAACAAACGTTTCACCATTTATTACACTGCTTCCTTCAATTTGTACAAGGTACAATTGACGGCCTTCTTTCACTGGAAAATGAATTTCTTTTCCAGCCTCTAATGATAAGGAGTATAAATTCGCATCTTGGTGAATTTGAATTGGTGCATTTCCTTCTACTGAAGATACCATATGGAACCATTCATTTTCGCGCTTGCTCCAATCAAATTTAAACTCACCATAGTTTGGTTTATGATCCGCACGGTCTGGTAAAATCCAAATTTGTAATAAACGCAGCGTTTCATCGCCTAAATTATGCTCGCTATGAAATACACCCGTGCCAGCACTCATATATTGAACATGTCCACGCTCAATCGTTCCGCGATTTCCCATGCTGTCTTCATGTGTTAAAGCACCATCTACAACGTAAGAAATAATCTCCATATCACGGTGCGGATGCATATCAAAACCAGTTTGCGCCGCTACTAGATCATCATTAATAACACGTAACGCTCCGAAGTTCATTTTATTTGGATTGTAGTAATTGGCAAAAGAAAAATGAAAATGTGTATTTAACCAACCATGATTTGCTCTGCCCATATTTTTATGATCAACTTTTCTAAACATATCCTTCACCTCATACTATCTCGAATTCGAGATTTATTTTAAAATTTTTTCTTACTGTAACTTTTTTAATAGTGTTAATAACTGCTTTTGTTCCTCTATATTTAAATTATGAAACTTCTCTGCTTGGAACGTTTCTTGAGGTGGGACGATTTCCTCATATAAAGCTCTTCCCTTTTCTGTTAAAGAAATATATTTCGTAGTACCCTCTTGTTCACGCAAAATCCACTCAAGCTGCTCCATTTTATTTAAAAGCTGCGTTACATTTCCTTTCGTAACAAATAGCTTATTTCCAAGTTCTTGCTGCGTTAAACGATTATATCCTCCAACTTGAGCTAACACATCAAACTGGGCGGCAGATATATTCCATTTTTTCAAATGCTGATTCGTCTCACGAATACTCTTATTATAAAAGCGTGACAAACGAAACCATAATAGTAGCCCTAGTCTATCTTCTGTTTTCATTTCATCACCTCGCTCGTTTCATATCATTAGTTTAGAACTAAACTTAATAAAAGTCAAATACTTATTTTTAATAAGCAAAAAGCACAGCGCTATTTCTCCACTATGCTTTACATTAACTTTCTACTCTTATATTCATCCAATTTCCTCTCCGCGAACTTCCTCGCATCTTTTTCAATCCACCGCTCTTCGTACCGTTCACTTCCCACATACAATATATCTCTCTTATGCTGCATCGCATGGCGGAATTCATGCAGTAGCGTTTTGAGAACTTGATCATACTCTTCCCACATACAAACGAAAATTAATTGCTTTTCTTTATGATAAAAACCACCTACTGGGAATAGGAACTCTTCTTCCTCTTCCCCTAATGATAGAAGCACATCATTTGCATCACACGTATCACAAAAAATAACGGGCGTTTTACATACTTCAATAAGAGAAAACAAATCCTCTCTCAACTTTTTGACATCCCAAGGAAGCTCCGAATCCAACACATACCAATTCTCTACCTGTTGATATACATTTTGAAACTGGAGTTCCATTTCTCTTTATTCCCCTTTCCAAGCACCCTTTTTCTATATGTATGCCACAATATGGTAAATATTAAACGTATTCTTTCATCCTTGAAAAAATGCCAATAAAAAGGAATCTACGTCGACATAGATTCCTTTTCTGTAATCACTTTTTTTGCATCATTTTTTTTAATACAAAATAACCAATTGCACAAACAATAGCAGCAAGTGCAAAGTATTTCACATATGGCCCCGCAACTTTATTAATACTTTCCCACTCTGTTCCTAATTTAAAACCTAAATATACAAACACAATTGACCACGGAATAACAGCTAATGTAGTTAGCGTAATAAACTTAGCATGTGACATTTTCGCAATACCCGCTGGTATCGAAATAGCATGACGCACAACCGGAATAAAACGTGCGGTAAAGATAACGCCAGTTCCATAACGATTAAACCAATCTTCAGCATAATCAATATGTTTCTTCTGAATTAAAATATATTTTCCATATCGCTCAAGAACAGGTCTTCCTCCATATCGACCAATCCAATAAATGAATAGTTGTGCAATTACACCACCAATTGTACCGAACGCGACAGCGCCCCAAAATGTAATGCTTCCTGTTGATACTAAATAGCCTGCATAAGACAATACGATTTCACTTGGAATAACCTCTAGCATTAATCCAAGCATAATTCCCCAATAACCAATTCCTTCTAAAAAAACTAAAACCGAATGAATCAACTCTCCTAACATCATGTACCTCTCTTTACTATTTTCATCACCAAAATAAAAGTACAAGCAGGAAATATCTTGTACTTTTATTTTTTTAATTTAGTTAGTCTTCGTATCCCACTTAAAGATTTTATTTAAGAATTTATATACATTCTTCGACTCTTTTGTCAGAAGTGGGCCTAAAATGGATAGTATAAGCACGTATAGTGCTGAGAACGGTTTCAGTACTGACATTAAACCACCGGCGATACCGATATTAGCCATAATGATGGAGAACTCTCCTCTGGAAACGATTGTTAATCCGATATTTGTTGATGCTTTATGAGATAATCCAGCTTGTCTTCCTGCAATCATTCCTGCTACAAAGTTACCGATTATCGTAAGAAGGACAGCACCTAACGTTAACCATATCGCTCCGCCTAATGAGAACGGATCAATACTTAACCCGAAGCTGAAGAAGAAAATAGCTCCGAAAAAGTCTCTAAATGGAACAACAAGATGTTCAATTCGGTCACTATGCTCTGTCTCAGAGAAAACTAATCCTAGAAGAAGTGCTCCAATTGCTTCTGCAACGTGAATTGTTTCTGAAAAACCAGCAATGAAGAATAACGAAGCAAATACTACAATAATAAAGATTTCATCTGAGCTAATATTGAGCAATTTATTTAATAACGGCGTAGCCTTTCTAGCTACTATAAAGAATAGAAGCATATATCCTAAAGCAATTCCAATTGAAGTAAGGGCACCTAAGAAGGAAGCGTGATCTCCAAGTACTAAACCAGAAACAACTGATAAATATACAGCAAGGAATATATCTTCAAACATAATAATTCCTAAAATTAATTCGGTTTCATTATTACCAGTTCTTCTTAAGTCCACTAACACTTTAGCAACGATAGCGCTAGAAGAAATCGTAATAATACCCGCAATAATTAAGATTTCTAGTAATGGGAATCCCATTATAAATCCGTATAACAAACCAAGTGAAAAGTTAATTAAAATATAAATCGTTCCGCCAATCGCAATAGAGCGTCCAGATTTAATTAGTTTTTTCATTGAAAATTCTAATCCTAGATAGAATAGAAGGAATAGAACCCCAATTCGTCCAAGGAAGGAAATTACACTTGCACTTTCAATAAATTTGAGATCGATAACACCTATTGTCGGTGCATGCGGTCCTACTAACATTCCAAGAACGATTAGAAAAGGAATTACTGAGAATTTAAATTTTCCAGCAATTACTGCTGCAATTGCCACTAAAACTAAAGCTGTACCAACTTCAAAAATTAACGTATCCATCTAATCAGTCCCCCCTATTTGAAAGTAATTCATTAATGATTTTTTTAATTTCTTCTCTCTCACCTGAAACTACAAGCATATCTCCTTCTTCAATTACTGTTTCTGGTCCTGGATTAAATAGCTTCTTCATGTTCTTCTTCATAACCGCGATTATTGTTACGCTATATGTTTTTCTTATTTCAAGATCGCCAATTGTTTTTCCGATTGCTGGAGCTGTATTCTCCACTTTGAACCACTCAATCGCTAAACCTTCAAAAACCATCTCAACATTTTCTAACGCCCTAGGCTTATATACCATTCCACCTAATATTGCAGCGATTTGTCTTGCCTCTGAGTCACGTAGTGAAATACTTGAGATGCTTTCTTCATGGTCTGAATCAAAATGATACATTTCTCTACGACCATCATCATGAATGACAATTACCATCTTTTCATTACCTTTCGTAACGATTTGAAACTTATAACCAATACCCGGAAGTTCACTTTCTCTAATATTCATTTTTAGCTCCTCCATAACTTGTTTATTTTAATTTTCTGTTTTTCTGTCTTTTATTCATCCAATCAACTTTAGAAATTCTAACCACTCAGGATATTTGTGATTTGGAAATCTTTTATTGTAATAATAAGTGGACCCTAAAAAGATACTTAAAGATGTAATGATAAAAAATATATTACTTCTCATTTTCAAACTCTCAAGGCTTACTTTCCATAAAGAATCTTCTTTCAAATTATCCCCACCTTCTCGCTTTAAATTTAGTTTTTTAAAATGTAAATAATTCTAAAAATATTACGATGTAACATAATCATAACATAAAAATGTTTTAAGTAACATAATTTTTTAGAAAAATTGATTCTCGTATATTTTTTGCATATAATTTTCTTATTACGAAAAAAGGAAGTGTATTATATGGTTGATATCTTTAGCAGATTCCTTGAGGTAACGAATAATATTTTATGGTCATATATTCTTATTGCAATGCTAATCGGCTTCGGTCTTTACTTCTCTTTTAAATTAAAATTTGTCCAAATTACTCATTTCAGTGAGATGGTCAGCTTAATTAGTAAAGGGTTTAATCGAAAAGAAAAAAAGAAAGATAGCATCTCACCATTCCAAGCATTTTGCTTAAGTGCAGCAGCACGTATCGGTATCGGAAACTTAGCTGGTGTAGCATTAGCAATTTCAATGGGTGGACCTGGCGCAATATTTTGGATGTGGTTTATCGCAATTATCGGAGCAGCTACTAGTTTTGTAGAATGTACACTTGCGCAAATTTATAAAGTAAAAGATGGAAGTAGGTTCCGTGGTGGACCAGCATATTACATGGAAAAAGGGTTAAACAAACGCTGGATGGGCGTCTGGTTTTCACTTCTTATTACAGTTGCGTACGGATTAATTTTCAATTCAGTGCAAGCAAATACAGTAACAATAGCGTTTGAAAATGCTTTTGGACTAGAGCGAACAATCGTAGGAGCTCTATTAGCCTTATTAGTTGCAGTTATTATTTTTGGTGGCATTAAGAGCATTTCACGTATTACAGAAATGATTGTTCCGCCAATGGCAATCGTTTATATCGGCGTGGCTATTTTTGTCGTTATTAACAACTTCAGTATGTTACCAAGCATTTTCATGGAAATCTTTAACGGTGCATTCGGTTTAGACCAAGCCATCGCTGGTGGTATTGGAGCAGCAATCAAGTTCGGAATTCAGCGCGGTTTATTCGCTACAGAAGCGGGAATGGGTAGTTCTCCTAATGCAGCCGCAACATCTGATGTATCTCACCCTGTAAAACAAGGGCTTGTTCAAGCGTTAGGCGTTTTCGTAGATACATTCTTAGTATGTACATCAACAGCATTTATCGTATTATGTTCTGGACTTTACAAAGGATCAAATTTAGAAGGTATCGAATTAACACAAAACGCATTAAGTTCACAAATTGGACCGTGGGCAAGCACTTTCTTAGCGATTATTATTTTCCTATTCGCTTTCAGTTCACTTCTAGGAAACTACTATTATGGTGAAACAAATATCGCATTCATTAAAGAAAGTAAAACATGGTTAATGATTTATCGTGTTGCAGTTGTCGGAATGGTATTCTTCGGATCAATCGCTGCTCTTAAAACAGTTTGGAGTTTAGCTGATTTATTCATGGGACTAATGGTATTCACAAACTTAATTGCCATCTCATTCCTTAGCAAATTTGCTTACGCTGCATTAGTAGACTATTTGAAGCAAAAGAAACAAGGAAAAGATCCTGTCTTCGTTGCAAACTCTATCCCTGGCTTAAAGAATACAGAGTGCTGGGATGGGCAAGATGTAGAAGAAAAACAAAAGGCTGTTTAACAAATAAAAGCGGAAGCGGCTCGTTCAGAATCGCAGGACACTTCAAGCTCTCGACCTTGAAGAGCTTTTTGCTTCGAGCGAGAGAGCGAAATGACCGGAGATTCTAGCCGCTGGAGCTGGATATCAATTAAAAGCGGAGGTGACTTGCTCAGAACAGGAGGGCATTGGAGCTCCTGACGAAGAGGCGTTCTTTGCCTCACAGGAAGGCGCGAAATGACCGACTGGTCTAGCCACCGGAGCTGGATATCATTAAAAGCACAAGCGGCTCGTTTAGAACAAGAGCCATACCTCAAACAAAGGCCCTATTACTTCACCGTAATAGGGCCTTTTATTTACAACAGTTCATAATTTGTTCAAATTAATTCCAGCAAAAGGGTTGATTTATAGAGATTACTAGATTATAATTATTATAAATTAGTAATTGATATCACATAACAACTCAAAAGGAGATTGATCATAATGAACAAACAAGTAATCGAAGTATTAAACAAACAAGTAGCAGACTGGAGCGTTTTATTCACAAAACTTCACAACTTCCATTGGTACGTAAAAGGACCTCAATTCTTCACATTACACGAGAAATTCGAAGAACTTTACACAGAATCAGCTACTCACATCGATGAAATTGCAGAACGTATTTTAGCAATTGGCGGCAAACCAGTAGCAACAATGAAAGAATACTTAGAACTATCTTCTATTCAAGAAGCAGCATACGGAGAAACTGCAGAAGGGATGGTCGAAGCAATCATGAAAGACTACGAAATGATGCTAGTCGAACTGAAAAAAGGCATGGAAATCGCTCAAGACTCTGACGATGAAATGACATCTGACCTACTACTAGGCATCTACACAGAACTAGAAAAACACGCTTGGATGCTACGTGCGTTCTTGAATCAATAATAATTAAAAGCGGAAGCGGCTCGTTCAGAGTCGCTTTTTTCTATAGATTGATCGCGCATGCTGGTACATGAAATTTATATCAGCGATTTTTCCAATATATCGGCGATTTTCCAATTATATCGGCGATTCCATCCAATATATCAGCGATTTTTCAATTATATCGACTTATCGACAAATCACGACAATATTAACACACCCCTCTCCCCTACTTTTATCAATATATTACAATCTCATCTATGTTAAAATATAGGAAACACCCTTTAGTATCATAGACCCAAAAAGCTTTTCCAAATTCATCATTTACTACTTAAATGACGGGAGTGGTTCAGTTGAAAGACTACTTAATTAGAGCATTTTTTGCGTTAATAACAGTTGGGATTCTCTTACTTATAGCTAATATTTTCAATATACGTGTCGAGGTTAAGGACTATGCTTTCCTTGTTGTCGTAGCAATTGGTGGCGGCTGGGGTGGCTGGTACCTGTATAAAAAACAAAGCAATCAAAATAATAAAGGCATTCCAAAGTAATACGGAATGCCTCTTTTTATTGCCTTCTGTAATAAATAATGAAATTCAGACCACTAATACAACCAATCGCAATAAACATACAAAACGATTGTGGATCTCCACCTAGATTATACTCATCAACGATAAATCCAGACATAAACAACGTTATCGCGGAAACACCGATACATAATACCGAAATAAACCAAAGCGAAAATTCATTAATCAACTCTTTCTTCTGTCTCAAAACAATTAGCATAACAAGAATAGATGCTGCTAAAATACTTTTAAAGACCGGTCTTAAATACACAAACTCCTCCATCTCTTTCTCCTTTTCCAAAAACATTACATCTAAAAATTAACATATTTAACCAAATTAAAAACACATGCCATCTTAAATTAAAACGACATGTGTTTCCGTATTTGCTATGATAGTTGCTTCCACTTCGTTCCCAAAACAGGACGCTCATAATTTTGGATTGCATGAATCAGTTTATCTGCTGTCTCTGCTGAAACGATCAATTCTTTATTTGATGGATTCATAAATCCTTCTTCCGCTGCACGTTCAACCATTTGCAAAATTGGTCCGTAAAAACCTTTTATGTTTAATAAACCAACCGGCTTATTATGTATACCAATTTGTGACCAACATACAACTTCAAATAGTTCTTCAAACGTTCCGTATCCGCCTGGAAGCGCAATAAAAGCATCTGCAAGCTCTGCCATTTTAGCTTTACGTTCGTGCATCGTCTCTACTTCAATTAATTCTGTTAATCCTGTATGCACAATTTCTCCTCGGAATAGACCGCGCGGCATAACACCTGTTACACGTCCACCTAAACGAAGAACTTCGTTTGCTACTTCTCCCATTAATCCGACACATGAACCACCGTATACGAGCTCATAGTCGTTCTCAACAAACATTTTACCTAACTGAATTGCCTGCTCTTTAAATTCTGGTCTCTCCCCTAAATTAGAACCTGCAAACACACAAATCTTTCTCATCCCTACACCCCGAAACTATATATTGTTATGATACAATGAACATTGTACAACATATTGAGGAGATGAGGAAGAAATGGATATCGTTGCATTTCAAAGATGGGTTGAGGAATTTTACGAAAAACGAAGCTGGTCACAGTATAATGCCTTTATTCGCTTAAATTTCTTAACCGAGGAAGTTGGGGAAGTTTCACGAGTCGTTCGTGCTATTGAAATTGGCCGCGATCGCCCTGATGAAGATGCGAAAACAGAAGAAGAGCTAAAACAAGAACTAAAAGAAGAACTTGGCGATGTACTATCTAACCTTATTATTCTTTCGCAAAAATATGATTTAGACTTACAAGACATTATGGATGCACACGTCACAAAGCTTTCGAAAAGGTTCGAAGTATCTAAATGAGAATATTATCAATTATGGTATAATATTATTGTCACAATACTAAGGGGGATTTTATGTTATCAAAAAAATTGCACGACGCATTAAATGAACAAATGAACTTTGAATTTTACTCTGCCCATGCTTATATGGCAATGGCTGCTTACTGTACAGCTGAGAGCTATGATGGATTCGCTAACTTTTTCCTTGTACAAGCTGAAGAAGAACGTTTCCACGCAATGAAGCTTTACAACTATATTAATGACCGCGGAGAACGCGCTATTATTACTGGATTTGATAATCCGAATAACGAATACAAATCTGTATTAAACGCTTTTGAAGTCGCACTTGAGCACGAGCGTGAAGTAACGAAACGTATTTACAACTTATCTGATATCGCTTGGGACGAGCGTGAACATGCAACAATTACATTCTTAAAATGGTTCGTTGACGAACAAGTTGAAGAAGAAGCTTCATTCGATAGCATCATTCAAAAATTAAAACGTATTACAAGCGATTCAAACGCACTGTTTATGCTAGATGCTGAATTAGAGAAACGTACATTTACGCCTCCAGCTGAATAATATTTCAATCACCTTAATACATGAATTAAGGTGATTTTTTTGTTTGCTCTCTATCTTAAAATCACCTTAAATTTCCTCATATTTGACATAGTGCCAGCTATAAAATGGTATTATTTTCAATATAAAAACGAATATACGAGGAGAGGAAAAATGAATCAACGTGTAGAAGCTGTTGATGCAATTCGTGGTTTCGCTTTGTTTGGCATTTTACTAGTCAATATGACATTAATTCAATTCGGGTTCTTCACCAGTGAAAAACCAACTTATCTATTCGGCGATCTTGATAAAGGCGCTAATTGGTTTATTCAATTCTTCGGCACACATAACTTTATATCCCTATTTTCTTTTCTATTTGGACTTAGCATTATTTTGTTACAAAAAAGTATTATCGCAAAAGGAAAAAAATTCTTCCCCACATACATAAGACGTATTATCATTCTTTTACTACTCGGCTACATTCACGGCACTTTTGTTTGGGAGGGAGATATTTTATTTGCATACGGAATAATTGGGGTTTTCTTAATGATGTTCATCAATCGAAAACCGAAAACTTTGCTCATTTGGGCGATTATTCTACTCGCACTTATTACACTTATGTCTTATCAAACTGATCCATCTACAAATATAAATGATTTTGCACCTTATACTGAAAAAGAACATAAAGTCCATCAAACTGGAAGCTATATGGATCACGTCAACTTTAGATTGACTGAAAATCCTTTTGATTACATGGGAATTGACGGTGCATTCGGATTATTTTTCATATCAGTTTTCGCAATAATTTTTATGTCTCCACTGTTTCTACTCGGAATGTATGTAGGGAAAAAAGGCTGGCTATTTGAGGTCAATAAACATATACCTGCTGTCAAAAAAATATGGTTTGCCACCGGTCTCTTTTCTTTTACAATTAAAATCTTAGCTATGTTCGTAAAGCACCCGCTTTTAATTATGTTACAAGATGGCCTTACACCAGTAACTATGACCTTCTTTTACGGAAGCACAATCATTTTATTATTCCATTACAAAAAAGCAACCCGTCTACTAACATACATGGCGAACATGGGGAAAATGTCCGTTAGTAATTACTTAGCGCAATCTATTATCGCAACAACTATTTTTTACGCATATGGATTTGGCTTATACGGGAAAATCGGCTATTTCTTCGGTATTCTTTTAACCATCGGAATTTATACGATTCAATTATTCGTTAGCACCTATTGGCTCCAGAAATACCGAATGGGGCCAGTGGAATATGTGTGGAGACTGGGAACTTATTTAGAGAAACCACGTTTTAAAAGAGACTTGGATAAAGCAAGTTAAACAAAAAAGCAATGAGCCTACGCTCATTGCTTTTCTTAATTTATTAAAGCATAACCCCAACGATAATCGCTGATAATATACTTACTAATGTTGCACCGTATACAAGTTTTAAACCGAATGATGATACAACGTTTGCTTGTTTGCCATCGATACTCTTCGTTGCACCTGCGATAATTCCGATAGATGAGAAGTTCGCAAATGATACAAGGAAGATAGATAAAATACCTACTGTACGAGCTGATAAATCACCAGCTACTTTTCCAAGGTCAAGCATTGCAACGAATTCGTTCGTTACTAATTTTGTTGCCATAATTTGTCCCGCTTGTAGCATCTCTGATGTTGGAATACCCATTACAAATGCTAATGGTGAGAAGATGTATCCTAAAATGCTTTGGAATGTGATTCCGAAAATTGAATCGAATACACCGTTAATTGCTGTAATTAATGCTACGAAACCGATTAACATCGCCGCTACTGTTACAGCGATAGAGAAACCAAGCATAATATATTCGCCTAACATTTCAAAGAATGTTTGTTTCTTGTCTTCTTGTAATTCTAAAATATCGTCTTCTTCTTTTACTTCATATGGATTAATGATATGAACGATAATGAATCCACTGAATAAGTTTAATACAAGTGCTGTTACTACATATTTTGGATCAATCATTTTCATATAAGAACCGACGATTGACATCGATACTGTAGACATTGAAGATGCACAAAGTGTGTATAAGCGATTTTTCGGTAATTTGCTTAGTTGATCTTTTACCGTAATGAATACTTCCCCTTGACCAACGATTGCAGCTGCTACCGCATTATATGATTCTAGTTTTCCTAAACCGTTAACTTTACTTAATAGGAAACCGACTGCACGAATGATAATCGGTAAAACTTTAATATGTTGCAGAATCCCGATTAATACTGCTAAGAAAATAATCGGTAATAATACTGTTAAGAAGAATGGTGCTTGTCCATCGTTTGCTAGACCACCAAATACGAAATTAACCCCAGCTTCCGCAAATTTTAAAATGGCGCCAAATCCATCTGCAATCCCTTTTACTAATACGAATCCGACCTTTGTATTTAGTAAGAAATAAGCAAGTACCAATTGAATGACAAGCATAAGTGCAATTGGTTTATATTTAATTTTCTTACGATCTGAACTGATAAGGAAACCTAGTACAAACACTACAAGTAAACCGACTAGAAACATTACGAACTTCATATGTGAATCCTCCACTTCTCCCACGAGTTATTGGTCGTATAACGTATAACGAATGACGTCTGACCATTGTTGTTAAAAAATTTAAAACCCTTAAAACTATTCAACTGTCATCTAAAATCAGTAAGCGTTTACATAAATTGCAATTTATAAAAGGTAGCTTCTTCTCTCCTACCATAATTGAAAGTCTGAAATTGATACCACCTACAAATCAAATTGTAAGCGTTATCTAGACGAAATGCAATATAAATTTTAAAAGATTTTTATATGTTAATATATTCCTAATTAATTGGTTTTTTCATGCAAATTTACCATAAAAATAGCCCTAGCTATGAGCTAGAGCCATCTTTTTTTATAACATAACACCAACGATAATCGCTGATAGAATACTTACTAATGTCGCACCGTACACAAGGCGTAGACCAAATGATGATACAACATTTGATTGATTTTCATCGATACCTTTCGTTGCACCTGCGATAATTCCGATAGATGAGAAGTTCGCAAATGATACAAGGAATACAGAAAGGATACCAACTGTACGAGCCGATAAATCACCAGCTACTTTTCCAAGATCAAGCATCGCAACAAACTCGTTTGATACTAATTTTGTTGCCATAATTTGTCCCGCTGTTACCATCTCAGCTTGCGGGATACCCATTACGAATGCTAATGGTGAGAAAATATATCCTAAAATAGCTTGGAATGTAATACCGAACATTGAATCAAACAAGCTATTAATTGCTGTAATTAATGCTACGAAACCAAGTAACATAGCTGCTACTGTAATCGCAATCGTGAAACCAAGCATAATATACTCGCTTAGCATTTCAAAGAATGATTGTTTTTTCTTATTTTCTAATTTCAGTGTATCTTCTTCTTCTGTAATATCGTACGGGTTAATAATATGAATGATAATGAAACCACTAAATAAATTTAATACAAGTGCTGTTACTACATATTTCGGTTCGATCATTTTCATATAAGAACCAACGATTGACATCGACACTGTCGACATAGAAGATGCACATAATGTATATAAACGATGTTTTGGGATTTTACTTAATTGATCTTTTACTGTAATAAATACTTCTGCTTGTCCAACAATGGCAGCTGCTACTGCATTATATGATTCTAGTTTTCCTAGACCATTTACTTTACTTAACAACGTACCAATAGCACGAATAAATATCGGTAAAATTTTAAAGTGTTGCAGAATTCCGATTAAAACCGCAAAGAATACGATTGGTAATAGCGCTGTTAAGAAGAATGAAACCTCTCCTTTATTAACAAGACCACCAAATACGAAAACGATTCCAGCTTCCGCATATCCAAGAAGTGCGCCAAATCCATCTGAAATTCCTTTTACTAAAATATAACCAACTTGCGTATTTAATAAGAAATAAGATAATGCTAGCTGAATAATAAGCATAATTGCGATTGGTTTATACTTAATCTTCTTTCGATCGGCACTTATAAGAAAACCGAGTACAAATACAACGAGTAATCCTACAAGGAACATAACAAACTTCATTAATAAAATCCTCCATTTAACTCTTCATTAACGTTGAACGTCTGACCATTCAAAACAAGAAATAATCCGAACTTTCCATTTCTCCTCCGTAACCTTCGATTGGATAGGAAATGTCATAAAAACTCTTGTTTCAAAGGCATTTTCCATTCTAACATAAATCACAACTCATATCCGCACTTTTCTTTAAAAAATTACATTTAATTATGAAATGCTCATAAATGTTCGTCTTTTACCATCTATAAACAACTGGATAAAACAAAAAATGAGCATCAAGTTTCACTTGATGCTCACCTCATTATACTGCTTTTTCTTTATCAGCTACTGCTGACTTATCCCAGCACTCTGTATTTTTCAAACCTGGAATAGAATCCGCATAGAATACCGGATCTTTCCCTTGTTTCTTTTGCTTTACGTAATCTGATAATGCCGCAAAAGCATACTTAGAGAGGAATACAATCGCCACTAAGTTAATAACAGCCATAATACCCATGAATAAATCTGCTACATCCCAAACGATTTGAATTGTCGCTACAGATCCTAGCATGACCATACCAAGTACAGCAATGCGGTACGCTGTTAATAGCACTTTACTTCCATTTAAGAATTCAATATTTGTTTCACCATAGTAGTAGTTACCTACTAATGAACTGAATGCAAACAAGAAGATTGCAACTGCTACAAATATAGAAGCCCATGGACCGATATGTTGACTTAACGCCTGCTGCGTTAATTGAATTCCATTTAAATCAGCTGCATTATGCACATCTGATAAAAGAATAATAAATGCTGTACAACTACAAATTAATAATGTATCTGTAAATACCCCTAAAGTTTGAATAAAACCTTGTTTAACTGGATGCGTTACGTTTGCAGTCGCTGCTGCGTTCGGCGCACTACCCATACCTGCTTCATTTGAGAATAATCCACGTTTTACCCCTAATAAAATCGCAGCTCCTAATCCTCCGCCTACTACTTCTTTAATTCCGAAAGCATGTAAGAAAATTTCTTTAAATACATATGGAATTGCCGTAATATTTGTTACAACAACGAATAATGCCACTGCTACATAAATAATTGCCATTACTGGAACAATCATTTCAACCGCGCGAGCAATTCGTTTTACTCCACCGAAAATAATAACTGCAAGTAAACCAGCCATAACAAGACCTACTAATCTACTATCTGTTTTGAATGCCCCATCAAAGGCAGCCGCTACAGTATTAGACTGTACAGCATTAAAAATCAATCCGAAACTTACTGTTATTAGAACAGAGAACACAACACCTAACCAGCGTTTATTTAAACCCTTTTCCATATAATACGCTGGGCCCCCACGGAATGCATTCCCATCTTTCACTTTATAAATTTGCGCTAATGTGCTCTCTACAAATGCAGAAGCACCCCCAATTACCGCGATTAACCACATCCAAAATACTGCTCCTGGACCACCCGCTGAGATTGCGATAGCTACACCAGCTAAGTTACCAGTACCTACACGAGAAGCTGTACTCATACAAAATGCTTGGAATGATGATACGCCGCTCTTCTCTTTTTGCGCTTTTCTCGTTTTCGAGCTTGCTCCATCCCCAAGTAATCGAATCATTTCACCGAAGTAACGAACTTGGACAAATTTCACACGAAATGAAAAATAGAGCCCTAACCCAATTAACATCGCAATAATGACATATGACCAAAGGATATTATTTACATCCCCAATTACCCTAGCTAAAAAATCCATATTTGCATTGCCCCCTCTTCCTAACAATAAGAAAATTATATTCTAAAAACTTTTAGTAATCAAGAACTTTATGTTAGGTTTCATGACATGAATACGTTAACTATATTAACATACGTATTTTTTTCATAAAAATATAGCTATTACATGCATTTATCCAATACTCAATCTCTTATCCTCTTCGCCCAGCCATACTTTTAAAACAGTACGTTCCCCACAAATAACGAGAGGAACAAACAAAAAAGTTATATTAATAATTACCCCTCACCCTTTTCATCATTTACTACAACAAAAAAGGCGAGCATCAAATTTACCTCGATGCCCGCCTTTTCAATTACACTGCTTTTTCTTTATCTGTTACCACTGGCTTATCCCAGCACTCTGTATTCGTTAAACCAGGAATAGAATCTGCACTGAAGACTGGATCTTTCCCTTGTTTCTTTTGCCTTACATAGTCTGTTAATGCCGCGTACGCAAATCGGCCAAGAAGTGTAATCGCAATTAAGTTCGTTATTACCATTAGACCCATAAATAAGTCTGCCATATTCCATACAACTTGAAGCGTCGCAACAGAACCGAATAATACCATTCCAACTACCGCAATACGGTAAATTGTTAACCACGTTTTGCTTTGCTTAATAAATTCAATATTTGTTTCACCATAGTAGTAGTTTCCTAGAAGTGAACTGAAAGCGAATAAGAAAATAATAATCGCTAAGAAACTGCTCGCCCATGGGCCAATTTGTGAGCTTAATGCATTTTGTGTTAATTCAATACCTTCTAAGTTCGTTGCTTTATATGCACCAGAACATAGTACGATAAATGCTGTTGATGTACATACTAAGAATGTATCTACTAAAACACCAATTGTTTGAATAAAACCTTGTTTAGCTGGATGCGTTACATCAGCCGTCGCTGCCGCGTTTGGTGCACTACCCATACCTGCTTCATTCGCAAATAATCCGCGCTGAATACCATATTTCATCGCAGCACCGATACCACCGCCTACAGCTGAATCTAAACCGAATGCACCTTTAAAGATTTCTGTAAACACATCTGGTAGTAAATAGAAGTTTTTAATAACAACAAAAATCGCTACCGCAATATAAAGAATTGCCATTGGTGGAACAATCATTTCCGACATACGCGCGATACTTTTTACACCACCAAAAATAATAACCGCAACTAATACTGCTAATACAATCCCAACAACGTAACGCTCAATACCAAATGCATTTTTAAACGCTAATGTAACTGTATTTGCTTGTACTGAGTTGAAAATTAAACCGTAACTAATTGTAATCAGAATAGAGAACCAAATCCCCATCCAACGTTTATTTAAACCTTTTTCCATATAATAAGCAGGACCACCACGGAATCCACTGCCATCTTTTATTTTATAAATTTGTGCAAGCGTACTTTCGACGAAACTTGAAGAAGCCCCGATAATCGCAATAACCCACATCCAAAATACTGCTCCAGGTCCTCCCATAGAAATAGCTAACGCTACACCAGCTAAGTTACCGATACCAATACGAGCTGCAGAACTCATACAAAATGCTTGGAATGATGATACACTGCCTTTTTTACGTGTCTTTCCAGTTAACCCATCACTCATTAAACGAATCATTTCCCCTAAATGAGTAATTTGTACGAATTTCAATTTAATAGAAAAATAAAGACCTAAACCAATTAACATTGCGATAAGAATATATGACCAAAGAATCGTATTCGTTGATGAAACGAATTGCTCTAAAATATTCATACAATTAACCCCTCCTTTTCTCCATAAATCGAATTATATTTAAAAAACATTCAAAAATCAACATTTTTCGACAATTTGCAATTTCCAAATATTAGACAAGCTCGCAGTAATAATACCTTTATGACTGCCCTCCCTCTAACTGTGCATACTAAAACAAAAAATAAATTCACAAACAACCCCATTGACAAAAACATCAACCTGTAACTATAATGATTACAACAGGTTGTAACAAACCTAATTACAATACATTCATTCACTTTCAGATATACACTTTAACAAAACACTTTGGAGGGATTTATTATGAAAATAGGAATTATCGGAGCAACTGGTAAAGCAGGAAGTCGCATTTTAAAAGAAGCATTAGATCGCGGACATGAAGTAACTGCAATCGTAAGAAACGCTGCAAAAATTACAGAAGAAAACGTAAAAGTTTTAGAAAAAGACGTATTTTCTCTTACATCTAACGACTTGCAAGCATTCGATGTAGTTGTAAATGCATTCGGTGCTCCAGCAGGACAAGAACACCTTCACGTAGATGCAGGAAACGTACTAATTGAAGCGATGAAAGGTGCACCTAACACAAAATTACTTGTAGTTGGTGGCGCTGGAAGCTTGTTTGTAGACGAAGAGAAAACAACACGTGTATTTGAGACACCAGGTTTCCCGAAAGAATATCTTGCAACAGCTCAAAACCAAGGTAAAAACTTAGAAATCTTACAACAAACAAATGATATCACTTGGACATTTATCAGCCCTTCTGCACTATTCGCATTAGGAAAACGCACTGGTTCTTACAAAGCTGGCAAAGACAATCTTCTTGTTAACTCAAAAGGTGATAGCTACGTAAGTTACGAAGACTTCGCAGTTGCAGCACTTGATGAAATTGAAAACCCAAAACATGTAAACGAACGCTTCACAGTAGTTTCTGAAGCTGAATAATAAAAAAGCTCGTAAAACATAATGTTTTACGAGCTTTTTTATTATTGCACTTGCTCTAATCCATTTGGAGTAATCTTAAAGGATATTTCTTTAAACTTTTTCTTATCTCCCTTTCCAACTAACTCACTATTTTTATACCAACTTAAACGATCTGACTCGGCATGATACACTTTCAATACGTCACCATACTCGAACGCCATACCATTTACTTGTTCTGCAAAATTCTGCGAAGTTTCTTGTCCTTCTGCGGTTACATGCTTTTTCTCAGTTCCATTTTGATCATAAATCGTAAGGCCTATATACTGTTCATTTACAAAGCGATAATGAATCTCATCATTTGTAAATGTTGCATGTAATTTCTTTTCAGCTTGGTTTAACGTAATAATTGAACGTGTAACATCGGACACACCTTGATAGACTAGACTATCCCCATATGTCACTTCTACAGGAACTTCCGTCACTTTCTTATTTCCAAATCGATCTTTCGTTTCTACTTTCACTGTTTGCTGACCAATTTTTGTCGTATCTATTTTCCCTACAAAACCTACTACTTCTCCACCCTGTACTTCAACAAAGTTCTTCGCGTCTAGCGTTTCGCTATTTGTTCCGATTACTACTTGCTGCGGATTTGCTTTTACTGTTTGCTCACCGTCTAATCTTTCAAATCCATTTTCAGTTATTTTGAAGACTAATTCCTTTATCTCTTTACTTTTTCCTTCGCCCACATATACATCTTTTTGATACCAATGTAAACGAGAAGATTCCGCATGATATACTTTCACTACATCTCCATACTCAAATGCAATTCCATTTACTTCCTTAGCAAATTCTTGCGTATTCTCTAAACCTTTTACTGCTATATTTTTCTTCACTCTTCCTTCTTTATCGTACAATGTGAATTCAAAATACTTTTCATCTTTAAAGTAATCATGAATTAGGTTCTTTGTATCTGTCGCACTCAGTTTTTTCGTATCATGATGCAAAGTTACAATTGATTTCAAGTCACCATCTCTATAGCTTAGCCCATATACAAGTAGGCTATCTCCATATGTTACTGTTAGAGGAACTTCTGTCACTTTCTTATTTCCAAATCGATCTTTCGTTTCTACTTTTACTTTTTGTTCTCCGATTTTTGATGTATTTGGTTTTTCTGCAAAACCAACCACTTCTCCATCTTTTACTTGTACAAATTCTTTCGGATCTAGTTTGTCTACATCCATTCCAACTACTACTTTTTGCGGTTTCGCCGTCACTTCTTGTAAACTCTCTTTTAATTCGAACCCTTGCTCAGTGATTTGGAATAATTTCTCTTTTTTATTTTTAGCCTTCCCTTGATCTACAAGTGTATTATTTTGGTACCACTTCAGACGATCCGGTTCTGCATGGAATACTTTTACTACATCACCATATTCAAAATCCAATTCATTTAGTTCCATCGCAAATCTTTTTCCCGTTTCTTGTCCTTCTGCTGATACACGTTTCTTTTCAATTCCATTTCGATCATATAGCGTTAAGCCCATATATTCTTCTTTTTCAAAACGGTAATGTATTTCATTATTAGTAAAGTTTACATTTAATTTCTTCTTATTGTGGTGAAGTGTCACTGTCGACATTACATCATCTGAAAGTCCTTGAAAAACTATACTGTCATCATAAAATCCGTTAACTTGGACAGGAATTGAATTTTTATTTCCTTTCTCATCCCCAATTTCTACTAACACTTCCTGTTTACCATTCTCTAATTTAGGCCATACAATCTTTCCTGTTACTTTTACATTCTCACCTAAATTTCGAACAAGTTTACTTGCTTCATTCTCGTCAGAATCTGTACCAACTAAAAGATTTTGTACTTCATTAGCAGGTTCACCATATGGAACCTTATACGGTTCAACTTGCTTCTCACGAATATCATTACTATCTGTAGCTTTCCAGATTTCCTTTTCTAATTTAGGTAACTTTGATTTTTCTATTTTCTCTCTAATATCATCATTTGGTGTTAATCCCCATTCCTCAAAGAAAGGAATTAAATTTTGCCCTGCCACTTGCGATGTCATATAAATAAATAGCTGCTTTTTCTCTTCATCAGAATGAGGCATTTCACTCTGAGGTAACAAACGATAAGCTTGATGTAACCTAGGATAAAAATGTTCTCCATACACTACATTTAATTGCCAAAACATTGTAAGAGGATTAATGTCATCAATGAATCTTTCTGCTTTAGGCTTCTCTAAATACTCAAATGAGTTTTTATAGTGCTCATCCATTTCTAATTGATTCCCTAACGCCTTTTGAACAGCTAATGAGTAAATATTTACTGTTACTTCCCTTACTTTAGACCACTTCCACGGTTCTTGCTGATGTAAATGACCAACTTCATGCCACGGTCCCCATCCATCCTTCTCAAGTACCTCTATATCTAAAACTCTATTCATTGCAGTTGGAATATATCCTGTATGATAATGTTTTGCAAACATAAAGTCCCCTTTAGCAGGCTTCCGTTTTTCAACAAACTGAACATAATGAGTTGGAGATTTTGCAAACCCAACACTGTCCTCAGATAACCCTGCCACCGCGTTTTCTAAACGGATAATCTTATCATGCAATTTCATTAAATCTGTTGGATCCGTATTCTTCATATATTTCTGCACAGAATCGTAAGTAGTAGTAATTAAGCTTCTCTCACCTTTTAATTCAACTGCATAAGGATCCTTATATTTTTTTAACATTTCATCCCAATCTTTTTTTGTATGCTTACCTAAAATAAATAAAGGAAAGTGACTACCACCATTTGTAACGGAAGCTGTTACTTCTCCTTCGTTATTCATATTATAAAAATATAAAATACCGCCTCTTGAAGATGAAATAACATTTTTCCCTGGTTTTAAATCAAACTCCTCTGGGTCCTTTTCATCATCAGATCTCGTTCCAATAAAAGCTTGGATAGACTGCGTTCCTTTTATGTCAATTGTAATCTCTTCATTTGGCTCTGCATAAATTCCAGTCGGTTCATTAGCGGAAAGTTTCCAAGTAACTCTTAAACGATTATTTTCTTCTTCTACGCTACCTTTCCCCGGCAACTGAAATACTCTCTGCTCAAACTTATTCTCTTTTACCTCTTCTAATTTCCCACCTTTATTTTCTTCCAAAGGTGCTGCATATCCTTTCGATGCTTCGAAAGCTACTGGCGATAATAATGTAGATATACATATTCCAGCTACTAATACCCTACTCGTCTTTTTCTTCGACATAATCTGTGTCCCCTGTTCCTTTATTTAAATAAACTACCCTATATATTCATCTAATAAGTAATCCTATTATTTCTATAAAAACATTTAATGAATGGACTAACACCTCGCGCACCTGTATATATTACTACCGCATTTCTCTCCATGCATTCGCTTTCTTACATTGTAAAATTTATATGTAATATGCCCTCCTCACTTCTCTCTATTTGTGATGAGTTCTCTTGCTACATAAAAAAGAGAATAGTAAAAGATATTTTTCAGTATTGTCATCTATACATCTAAAAATAAAAATAACAATAAAAACTTACATTTTCTTCATATATGACCATCTATAGGTAGTTTTTCCAAATGAATTTTACACGCTTTACACTTTGTTTGATAACCTCTCTAATTAGAATAATGTTACAATTTCGTGAATAAAATCTATTTATTGTAACGTTTAGATTTTTTCACATTTTATTATTTTTAAATACTTTTTAAAACATTAAAATAGTGTTTCACTCGATTAATTATTATCTTGATATACCTTTAAAGAATTCATATGAAAAAGCATTGGCATACGCCAATGCTTTTTCATTATCTCTTTTGATTCGGTTTATGCGGTTCATTTGGAGTATATGGCTTATTTGGTTTATTTGGAGCCTCAGCCTTTTTCCAACTTACCGCTAACTCTGGACTTGTTTTTTCTTCACTACGCTCAAGTAATACTACTGCATTTTGAATAGTCGATGTACCTTTATACGCAATCCCTTGTAATTTCGTTAAATTTCCTGATACTTTAAAGCTAAATCCACCAGCTGGTGTTTGTTTCGGAATTAAAATGCGGAACTTTTCTCCTACATTAAATTCTGTTTTTGTTTCGCCTTTTTCATTTGCAAATTTCACGCCCGCTGGTGCACCTGTTGCTTGTACTTTATACGTTCCGCTTTTTGCATTTGTTTCTACTGTATATAAACCTGTTTCAAAGAAATCATTTTTTAATACTGCTTCTTGTTCTTCTGTAGGAGTTACACTCATCGTAATTTCTTGTAACTCTTCACTAGCGCTTGCTTTTGCAACAATGTCTTTCGTTACTTTCTCTACATTTTTATTGCGGAAATCTAAATCATTAATATCGATTTGTTTTAACGCATTCCACACTGCAAGCTGCGTTGCGTAATGTGCTTCTCTCCAATCAGAAACACCTAATTCTTGTGGACTCTTTTGTGGATATCCATTCAATAGTACACGGTATACGTTAATATCCACTTTCCCCATTTCCGGTAAATCTTGACCGCTTGGAGATTTCAAATCTACATTTAAGCAAAAAGCAATTTTGCCATCTGCCGTTTTAATAAGCTCTGTTCGAATTGGTTTCTTCTTTGACTTACTATAACTCCAATTCATTTCATACTTTGTATGGTCCATAACTTCTGCAAATGCTTTTTGAAGCGGGAATAACACAAATAAAACACTTAAAAACATAGCTAAAATCTTGAACGATTGCTTTATATTCATGTTTACAGCCCCTTATCACAAACTTAATACTAAGTAGTATTTATTTAGAAACTATTTTTATGCACAAAAAAAGAGTGCTTTTACGCACTCTTCTTTCTTACTTTAATCTTAGAAATCGAAGTTATCAGGATCCGGACCAACACGGTGATTTTGATTTAACGCATCGATTTTTTCCATATCTTCTTTCGTTAATTCGAAATTAAATATATCGGCATTTGCAATAATGCGGTGTTCTTTCGTTGATTTTGGAATAGTGATTACTCCATTTTGAAGATCCCAACGTAAAATAACTTGCGCTGTTGTTTTACCGTGTTTCTCAGCAATTTCTTGTAATTTTTCGTTATCTAATAATTGACCTTGCATAAGTGGTGACCATGCTTCCATTTGAATACCTTGTTCTTTACAGAAAGCTTGTAATTCTTTTTGTGTTAAACGAGGGTGGTATTCTACTTGGTTAATCATTGGTTTAATTTCTGCATCTTTCATTACATCTTGTAAGTGATGAATTTGGAAATTACTTACCCCAATTGCACGTACGCGTTTTTCGTTATAAAGTGTTTCTAACGCTCTCCACGTATCTTTGTATTTCCCTTCTACAGGCCAATGAACAAGGTATAAATCTAAATAATCCAGCTCTAATTTTTTTAAGCTTTCTTCATATGCAGCAAGTGTCGTTTCATATCCTTGATCCGAATTCCACACTTTTGAAGTAATGAATAAATCTTCACGAGAAATGCATGCTTCTTTTATACCTGCGCGAATTCCTTCACCTACAGCTTTTTCATTTCCGTAAATTGCAGCTGTATCAATGCTGCGGTATCCCGCTTTAATCGCCGATTTCACTGCTTCTACAAGTTCTGGTCCATCCTCTACTTTAAATACACCTAAACCGAACCAAGGCATTTCTACACCATTATTTAATACTGTTTTACTTTGTAAGTTTTTCATTTTATTTTCTCTCCTTTTATTTTACTTGATCTCTTTTTTCTAATGTCATACTCCACGCAGTTAAAACAACAGCACCTACTACCATAATTCCACCTACCCAAGCCGTATGAATTAATCCTAACGAGTTCGTTACAATACCGCCCAAGTAAGCACCAAGAGCAATTCCTGCGTTAAATGCTGCAATGTTAATCGCCGATGCTACATCAACAGCGCTAGGTACAAACCTCTCAGCTAATATAACAACATACACTTGTAGCCCTGGAACATTCATAAATGCGAATAGTCCCATGAAAATAATTGTGATGAATCCAGCGACTTTAAATGGCGCTGTAAATGTTAAAACAAATAATATAATCGCTTGAATAAAGAACATGTAAAATAACGCTCGAATCGGATTATGATTTGATAATTTTCCCCCGACCATATTCCCAATCGCAATTGCAATTCCGTATACTAACAAAATAATTGTAACGGTACTTGCTTTAAATCCTGTTACTTCTTGTAATAACGGAGATAAATACGTAAATGTTACGAACGTTCCCCCGTATCCTAATGCAGTAATAATAAATACAAGTAACAGTCTTCCATTCGTAATCAGCTTAAATTGATCGCGAAATGATACAGACGTACCTTTTTTTAAATTAGAAGGAATTAGCATACTATTGGCGATTAAAGCAACGATTCCAATGGCCACAATAACAATAAACGAGGCCCTCCAGCCAAATTGTTGACCGATAAATGTTCCAATTGGTACACCTGTAATAGTCGCAACAGTTAAACCAGTAAACATAAATGCTATTGCACTTGCACGTTTATTCTCAGGTACAAGCGCAGCCGCAATTGTAGATCCAATTGACATAAAAACACCATGCGCAAATGCAGATACAACCCTCGCAATAAGTAACACAGTAAAACTTGTTGCTACCGCCGCAATTCCATTACCAATAATGAAAATAATCATAATCCACATTAATAACGTCTTTCGCGACATACTAGCTGTTAATGACGTTAATACTGGAGCACCAAACGCTACTCCTAATGCATATAAAGAAACAGTTAACCCCGCTGTTGTAACAGAAACATGTAAATCCTCTGAGATAGATGGTAATAAACCGACACTAATAAATTCAGTTGTACCAATTCCAAACGCACTAATTGCTAGTGCTAATAAAGCAAACATACTTCTCCGATTCGTCTGCATAACCGAAGAAGATACTGTATATGAATTCAATTGAACTCCTCCTTAATGCGAGAAATCCAATCATAATAGTATGATAAAAAGGCCTTTTTATCTTCTACAAAAATAACTTTACTGTTGATATATGCTATTATGAATGGCTTTACTCTTTTTTTGAAGAACGCACTTAAAAGTACGATAGGTACCTAAAAGTAACATAGGCACTTTTTAGTACCGTACTACTCATTTCCCTCTTACGTATGCTATTATGGAACATATTCAACATGATAAAAAGTACGTACTTTAAAGTGCTATAGGCACTTTTTAGTAACATTTAATTATTTAGCTTCTTTTGTTGGAGAACTTAAATCTACATTCATCAAAGGAGATTTTTATATGAAGAAATATAATATTCCCGTTGAAGCGACTTTAGAGGTTATCGGTGGAAAATGGAAGGTTGTTATCCTTTGTCATCTAACGAAAGGCACAAAAAGAACGAGTGAACTAAAACGTTTAATGCCTGGGATTACACAAAAAATGTTAACTCAGCAATTACGTGAATTAGAAGACGATGGGGTTATTCAAAGAAAGGTATACAATCAAGTACCACCAAAAGTAGAATATTCACTTACAGAATACGGTTGGTCTTTAGAGTCCATTCTTGATTCTCTTTGTACTTGGGGCGAATGCCATCTTGAAAAAAGCGGTAACACATCGATGCTAATTGTAGAAGGTGAATAATAGGAAAAAGGAAAAAACGAACATGAATTTGTTCATTTTTTCCTTTTTTTCTTTATATGTATATACATTTCTAACTGGAACAAAATATTTTATACGCTTTCATACCTTGTCAGCACTACGTTATACACTCAATATCAAATAATTAGGAATCATTTTTATGTTAACATAGGTGTATATAGTATATAATATAGGATATATATTATATACACTTTCCGGTAACGGAGCTTTTCCATTATGCGGACAAGCCATGTATCGGACAGTTCATAAATAATAAGTAAGACGTTATGGTTTTAGATTTATGTTTGCAGCTTACTTGCTGTCATAAATTTAAAGGCATTTTATTGTGTTTTGTGAAACTTTGTATAAAGTTTCGTAAACGTTTACTATCTTACTTATAAAAAATAAGAGTATTGCTATCGTAAAGGAGAATTGGAGATGCCAGAAACTATGACTCAAACAAAGCCAGAACAAGAAACTGTACAAATTTCTGCTAGCCAAGGACAACTTGATGTACTTGATCAGTTGTTAAAACCTGAGGTACAAGAATCATTAACAACACTAGTAGAACAGCTTCCAAAATTAACTGAGCTTGTTAACATTTTAACTAAGTCTTATGACTTCGCTCAAACTGTTGCTACTGATGAAGTATTAAAAAGCGATACTGTTGGTGCAATTACAGAGCTTGTAGAACCTGTAAAAGATACAGTGAAAAGCATGGCTGCAACTGCAATCGAAGCGAAAGATCGTGCTGAAGAAAGCAACGAAGTTATCGGCCTATTCGGTCTGTTAAAATTACTAAAAGATCCACAAGCACAAAAAATGTTCCGCTTTGTGAACGCATATCTTCAAATTAGTGCAGAACGCAACAATAAATAATTTAACTTATAACAACAATTAGTAAAGACGGGGGATATCATACTATGTCAAAACAAATTGTCATCTTAGGCGCTGGTTATGGCGGTCTTCTTGCCGCTTTAAACGTACGTAAATATTACAGCAAATCAGAAGCACAAGTTACAGTGATTAACCAATACCCAACACACCAAATCATCACTGAACTACACCGCCTTGCAGCTGGTAACGTGTCTGAGCAAGCAGTTGCAATGCCACTTACAAAGCTTTTCAAAGGGAAAGACATCGATCTTAAAATCGCAACAGTTGAGTCATTCTCAGTTGATAGCAAAGAAATCAAACTAGCTGGTGGCACTACTTTATCTTACGATGCACTTGTAGTTGCTTTAGGAAGTAAAACTGCTTACTTCGGTATTCCAGGACTAGAAGAAAACAGCATGGTATTAAAATCTGCTGCTGATGCAAACAAAATCTACAAACACGTTGAAGACCGTATTCGTGAATACGCGAAAACGAAAAACGAAGCTGATGCTACAATCGTAATCGGTGGTGGCGGATTAACTGGCGTTGAGCTAGTTGGTGAGCTTGCTGACATTATGCCTAAACTTGCAAAAAGCCACGGCGTAAATCCAAAAGAAGTGAAACTTCTTCTTGTTGAAGCAGGTCCAAAAATCCTTCCAGTATTACCAGACCACTTAATCGAACGTGCAACTACTAGCCTAGAAGCACGCGGTGTTACATTCTTAACTGGTCTTCCTGTAACAAACGTTGCTGGCAATGAAATCGACTTAAAAGACGGTCAAAAACTTGTTGCTAACACATTCGTTTGGACAGGCGGCGTACAAGGTAACCCATTAATCGGTGAATCAGGTCTTGAAGTTAACCGTGGACGTGCAACAGTTGATGCATACCTACAATCTACTTCTCACAAAGACGTATTCGTTGCTGGAGACAGCGCTGTTGTCTTCGCTCCAGACGGACGTCCATACCCACCAACTGCACAAATCGCTTGGCAAATGGGTGAGTTAATTGGATACAACTTATACGCAGCACTAGAAGGCAAAGCATTGGAAGAGTTCGCACCTGTAAACTCTGGAACACTTGCTAGTCTAGGACGTAAAGATGCGGTTGCTACAATTGGAGCAAGCAATACTCCACTTAAAGGCTTACCAGCATCATTAATGAAAGAAGCAAGTAACGTTCGTTACTTATCACACATTAAAGGTCTATTCAGCTTAGCTTACTAATCTGAATATAAGCCCGAATCATGCCCTGCATGGTTCGGGCTATTTTTTATCCGTAATTTTCTCTAACTTATTTATTCGTCAAAAAAATTATATACCCTTTAAATTTATCTAAATATACTGACTTTTTATAATGAAAGCTGTCCCGTTCGGAACAGCTCTTATTGTCGGTAAATCGATATATTGGGAAAATCGCTGATATATTCGGATTTGCGCTGATATATTTCGAAAATCGCCGATATAATTTGAGTTACGGTCGATATATTCGAAAAATCGCCGATATATTTTCCAGCCTTACTTATTATCCTAATTTCACAAGACTGTAGTTCTTCTTCCCTTTACGAATAATAATAAATCTTCCATCAAATGAATTTTCTACAGTAACATCTGTACCCACATCTGTTACTTTCTCACCATTCATAGAAATCGCACCATTATTAATGTCCTCGCGTGCTTGTCGTCTAGATGGTTCAATCCCTAAATCGACTAGCCACTCTACGATGTTTTTCGTCTCTTTTGAAGACTGGAATGTTGGCATTTCTTTAAAGCCTTGTTCAATTTCATCAGCTGTTAACGATTTAATATCTCCGCTAAATAACGCTGCTGTAATTTTCTCAGCTTGCAGGAACGCCTCTTCTCCATGAACAAATTTCGTCATTTCTTCCGCTAACACTTTTTGCGCTTCACGTTTATGAGGCTCTGTTTCTACCTTCGTTGCTAATTCATCAATACGCTCTTTCGTTAAGAACGTAAAGTATTTCAAGTATTTAATTACATCACGGTCATCTGTATTTACCCAGAACTGGTAAAATTCAAACGGTGTCGTTTTTTCAGGATCAAGCCAAACCGCACCACCTGCTGATTTACCAAACTTCGTACCGTCCGATTTTAATAATAACGGAATCGTTAATCCGAATACTTTCGCCTCATGACCTTCTAACTTACGAATTAAATCTAAACCACTCGTAATATTTCCCCATTGGTCACTGCCACCAATTTGAAGTTGAACATTCTCTTTCGTGTATAAATGATGGAAGTCCATCGCTTGCAAAATTTGGTACGTGAATTCTGTGAAAGAAATACCTGTATCTAAACGGCTTGCTACAATATCCTTCGCTAACATGCTATTGATGCTAAAGTTTTTCCCGTAATCACGTAAAAACTCAATAATATTTATTTTATGTGTCCAATCATAGTTATTTACCATCTTCACTTCGCTATTTCCACCAAAATCAAATAGCTTTTTCATTTGTGCTGTTAACGCATCTACATTATGCTGAACCACTTCTAACGTTTGAAGTTGACGCTCTGATTGTCGTCCACTCGGATCACCAATTGTTCCTGTTGCCCCGCCAATTAAAATAACAGGATGATGGCCAGCTAATTGGAATCTCTTCATCATCATAAACGGAATCAAATGTCCGATATGCATACTATCACCAGTTGGATCAACTCCGCAGTATAGTGAAATCTTTTTCTCTTCTACTAGCTTACGTAAGCCTTCTTCGTCAGTCTGCTGATTAACGGCGCCGCGCCATTCTAATTCATCAATAATATTCATCTTTTGTCATCCCCTTTATTTTTTAAAAACAAAAAAGCCCCTATGTCTACGATAGACATAGGGACGATTATTCACCGTGTTACCACCCAGTTTGCATAAATAGCATAGCTACTCATACCACTCTTAGCAATAATATCGATTGCTAGTCCGCTTAGCATTACCTAAGATACTCCAGAGTGTAATTCGCAAGTTTGTTTGTGCTAGGTTCCAGCAACCCCTAGCTCTCTCGTTAACAGTGACAAACTGCTACTGGGCTCTTTCAACGTATGTTATTTGTTAAATTATTAGCCATTATATTGAATTGAAAACAAATTGTCAACAATACCCAAATGTTATTTTAAAATAATTTATATCTTCATACGTATTTCGTTATTCTTTATCTTCTCCAATAATCCTTACTTCTCGCTCCAACTTCACGCCAAATTTCTCTTCAACTGTCTTTTGTACGAAGTGAATTAAATCGATGTAATCTTGTGCTGTTCCGTTATCAACATTCACCATAAATCCAGCGTGTTTTAAAGAAACTTCTACTCCACCAATTCGCTTACCTTGTAGTCCTGAGTCTTGAATTAACTTACCAGCAAAGTTATTTGGTGGGCGCTTAAATACGCTACCACATGAAGGATATTCTAGAGGCTGTTTTGACTCACGTTTAAACGTTAAATCATCCATTTTGGCTTTAATTTCTTCATGTACACCTTCTTCAAGTTCAAATCTCGCTTCAAGAATAATGTAATGGTTGTTCGCAAATACACTCTTACGATATCCAAATTCAAATGCTTCTTTCGTCAAAGTACGTAGCTCTCCATCACCTGTCATTACGACAGCTTCTGTTAATACAAACGAAATTTCACCGCCGTATGCACCTGCATTCATATATAATGCTCCGCCAACTGAACCTGGAATACCACAAGCAAACTCAAGACCCGTTAAGTTATGTTCTAGTGCAATACGTGATACATCAATAATTGCCGCACCGCACTGTGCTACAATCGTCGTTCCTGTTACAGTAACACCTGTAATGTGAATTAAACTTACTGTAATTCCGCGAATTCCACCATCTTTAATAATGACATTTGATCCATTTCCTAAAAACGTAACTGGAATATTATATTCGTTCGCATATTTGATAACTTCTTGAATTTCATCATAATTTGTAGGCGCAACGAAAACATCTGCTTTTCCGCCAACCTTAATATGCGTATGATTCTTTAACATTTCATCTTGTTTAACATGTCCTTCAGGCAATACCGTACTTAAATATTTATAAACCTCTTGCATATTCATTTTACGATTCCTCTATTTCTATATTCATTTTATCCCGTTATACGGGCCCATAATATCCCCACGTACATGAAAGAACCTAAAGTGGTGGATACAGTGTACCCAAAATCAATTCGAGACACCTATAAACCTCTTAATTTATAAGAGGTGCCACTCATATTAAAATATATATTGCATAATAAAGCAACCCAAATGGACTACTAAACTTGACATGTCATCAGAAAGACAACAATTTGTAAAATATATGACTTTTTCAAAACACTATCCCTCAGTATCTTACTATACCACACAAAAAGAAAGTGGTATTTTTTTGTACTTTTTACTTTATTTACATCAATAAAAAAGAGCACATCCCACAGAATGTGCTCTTTCTATACTCTTTATATTACTTTTCGTTCTCTTCTTTTTCTTTATCAAACCATAACAGCTCATCGTTATCAACTTCACCATTATAATTGATTAAAATTTCTTCTCCTGCTTTTATATCTTTATAAGCATAGAAGTTAAATGTATGATTCTCAAAAACGATGTCATACGTTGCATTCGGTGTATATGAATGATTAAATAACATACCATATCCTAAAAGGATTGCCGTATGATTGATTCCATACTCAAATGCGTAATCAGCAAGTAACGTTTTCTCAATATGTTCATGCTGTTCATTCGGATAAGAGATAACTGGCGCTGCGTGTATCAACTCACCCTTTTTAATATCACGAGTTGCAAATACACCTCTATTAAATTCTCCATCACTAAGTTCAGAAGTCTTAACTTCGATCATATGCGTCACCTATATAATTCTTTCTTTGAAGTATTTTATTCCGCTATTTGCGGATAGCTTGATTGGTGAGGGCTAATAATCAGTATGTACTAGTCTCACTTTATCTCCTTAAGCTTGGCAGAAAACGCGCAGAAAAGCAATTAAATTCCTATCAAGTATTCGTTTCAATGAAAAAAGAGCACATCACTCGTGCTCTTTCTAAGCAATATTACTTTTCTAAAATATCTTCTAACAACTTCACTTGCTCGCTAACAGTTTGTAACGTCTTCACTGACGTATCATTTCGATGTTTTTCTTCTTCCACACTCGCTAGCACTTCTTCTGTAGCTGTAGAAGTTTGCTGAATTACGTTAGAAGCATGCGTAACATCCTTTACGATATTCGTCGTTTTAACTTGGAAACTTTCTTGTTGAACAACAACCTCTCGCATTACTTCATTAATCGCATCAATAAACTTCCCTAAATCAGTTACATTTGTTAAAACGCTTGCTAACATCTCGTTACATTCTTCTTGTACTCTTTCTGACTTCTCTACTTGCACTTCTACCTTACTTGCTTGATTACTAAACTCCTTCAAAATCCCTTGAATTCTTCCCGCAGAACGATTTGATTCTTCAGCGAGCTTTAACACTTCACTCGCTACAATAGCAAAACCTTTTCCATGCTCGCCTGCCCTCGCAGCTTCAATATTTGCATTTAAAGCTAGCAAACTCGTCTGACTTGAAATATTCGTTATTACATCTACAATTTCATTAATTTGTTTCGATTGCATCATTAAATCTCTAAATATAATTCCAGACTGTGAAACAACATCATTTAAACTTCTCATGTTAGTTTCAAAATTTCTTAGAGTATGTACACTACCTTTTGAAATTTCTAAGCTTTCATCCACATGAGCCGATGCAGTTCTTACTTGAGAGATGATTTTTTCAATATTTCCCTCCATATCATTCAATACTTCTACCGAACGATACATCATCTCTGATTGTGATTGCGTACCAACTGCCACCTCTTCAAAGGCAAAATTAATTTCACTCATCGATTCCATCGACGTGTTCATATTTTGTCTTAAATGATTGAAATTACTATCTAGTTTCACAACTGTTTCTTCAATAAGTCTTTGCGTCTCTTCTAACTCCTGAGCTTTTCTCATTACTTCTTGCTTCTCATCACTTAAACGAAGGAGCAGATTAGAACCGATTTTTGTGACGCCCCACATAGCGATTGTTACAATCGCTAACAAACTTGCGAAATTAGCAGCTTCAGATGAGGCTGTATAAGCAAAAAATTGCTCCGGCCAATAGCTACAAAGGATAAATGTGATCACAACAGCTACCCCGCCAATAATTAAAATGAGGCGCTCGCTTAAATAAATAAGTGAAACAGCTAATGTAAAATAGACCATTTGAAATACAGCCGGGCTTTCATTAAAAGCTTGTACCATAATGTAAGACATTGTAAGCAACATAAATGTCATGATATATTTATACGCTGATTCCATACTTTTTATAAAAGTAAAAAGCGTTCCAAATGCAACGACAGAAATACCAGAAATCCAAAATGCTATGGCTCTCTCTGTAAAAATATATCCATAATACCCAATTGCGATTATCCCAAGGAAGAAACTACAAATCGTTATAAACAGTAATAAATGATTTTTCTGTGATTCTTTCTCAAGGTTAGAAAAACAAGTCCTCTTTAACCACTCCATATGAAGCCCCACCTTCTACTTATACATATCAATTACTTCAGTTTAAATACCGCACTTACTGGGTTATGATCGCTATTTTCAAACTTTAAATCTTTCCCTTGTACATTTACAATCTCTACATTCGGTGAAACGATAAAGCCATCAATAATAGTGACGAAATTTTCACCTTCTACATATTTCTTTACATCATCTCTTACAGTCATAACAGACGGATCTACAGCCCATTTAAAGCCACCGTCTGTAAAGTCCTTCGGTAACTCTACTAACCACTCAGGACGCTCTTTCACGAACTTCGGATCACTTAATTGAGCGTTCGAAACCAATTGATTCCAATCTCCACCCATTATTACGTAATCACCATTTTCATAATGCTTGTTCATATATTCTTTTAAATACTCTACTTGCTGTTTTCTAATTTTCCCGCCTTCATCATAAGCAGACAAATGTAAATTTACGAGTCTAACATGTTTTCCATTATTAACAGGAATTTTATATTCCACAATTGCTCGATCTAAATCAAACAAACGCTTTGGCCAAGGCTCCATTCCAGGCAGCTGGAACCTCTTCGCTTCTTGAACAGTGTATTTAGAAAACGTACTTAATCCAGCCTCCGCATATCCCATTGGATTTGTTATTGGCACTGGAACCCATTTCGTATCGTAGTTCTTGCCAAATGACGAAACATAATCAGGTAATCCTTTTTTCAAAAATTCATGTTCATTTACATCAAATGAACGAAGTGACTTTATATCAACTTCTTGTAATAGTGCAAAATCACTATTCTCATTTTGTAAAAACGAAAGCATATTCTTTAAATTAGTTTCCGTTTGCTCTTTACTACTTGAACCAGATCCCTTTCCACCATCCATAAAGAAATCTTGATCCTTATCTAACCCAGCATATCCAATATTAAATGTTGTAACTTTAAACTCATTTCCAGTCGCTAATACGCGCTCCTTATTATTCTCTACCTTCAAGCTTATAACATCAGCAGGCTGTTCTTTAGTAAGTGTCATATAAGCTAGAAATCCTCCTACAATGCCCGCTACTACTAAAACACATGTAAATACGATTTTTAAAAATTTCTTCAAATAAATGACTCCTTTTCACGCAAATTTATTTTTCTTTATTTTCAGTCAAATAAAACAAAACGACACACATAAGAAACATTTTATCATAATTAAAACCGTATATCACTATATTTAGTTGATAAGTAATCGATCCCATTTTAATTACTTAAAAAGCCTTCAGACATCAAAAAAAGAAAAGTTACACCCTCCTCCTCACTGGAAATTAAACGGTATATTTAGTACACTATATGTAATAATCATAGGCGATGGAGTTCGCCATAAACGCTGCTTAGCTAATGACTCCTACCAGTATGGATACTGGTAGGAGTCTATTTTTTTGAGCAAGCTATTTAAAGAGGTGAGAAAATTGATTTATATTATCGTTGGCATTGCTGGTATATTAGGAGCTCTTTCTCGTTATTATTTAGGTCTTAATATCAACACATTTTGGCATCATTCATTTCCATTGGCAACATTACTCATTAACTCAATCGGTTGCTTTTTCTTAGCGTGGCTAACTACTTATATCGCTCGGCTAAACATCTTACCTTCAGAGGTTATCACAGGCATCGGAACTGGATTCATCGGTTCCTTTACGACTTTTTCAACATTTAGTGTAGAAACTGTGCAATTGATCAATCATTCTGAGTGGAGCATAGCCTTCTTATATGTATCATGCAGCATACTTGGTGGCCTCATTATGTCTGGCCTTGGCTATACACTTGGAGATTTCTTAATTAAGAAATCTCTTACAGAAGGTGATTACTCATGATAGAAGCTTTATTAGTCGCAACAGGAGGATTTTTCGGTGCGATTACACGATTTGCAATTAGCAATTGGTTTAAGAAAAGAAATAAAACACAATTTCCAATTGCTACATTCCTTATTAATATAACAGGGGCATTTTTACTTGGGTATATAATTGGCAACGGAGTCACTACAGGCTGGCAACTATTATTAGGTACTGGATTTATGGGCGCATTCACTACATTTTCTACGTTTAAATTAGAATCTGTTCAGCTTCTCAATCGTAAAAAACTATACATCTTCCTTTTATATTTAAGTGCTACTTACATAATTGGTATCGCCTTTGCCTTCCTTGGAATGAAGTTAGGCGGAATATAAAAAAGCGACTCTATTGAGTCGCTTTTTTTCATAAGAAATATGTCCCGCCATATGGAATGGAAAATAAACCAGCTGGATGTACATCGTAATGTATAATTTGCATCGGAAGTTGTGAATACGGCATATACTGACTTTGCATCATTTGTGCAAAATATGCTTGTTGCTGCATTTGAATAGCTAGATTCACAGCATGAATTGTCCCTTGTGCCCCAGCCAGCGTAATAGCAGCTCCTACTTGTCTACCATTATAAAAATAATGATTCATCATGATTCATCTCACTTATTCTTTTTCTTCCATATGGTATGTTTCTATTTCATAGTGAGTGTTTTGTCCCTATCTATTGCCCTTTTTCAGCTTTGAAGTAATAAATCCAAATAGCAATATACCAATACCACTAAGGAACAATATATAACTTATCGGTACTAGGAAAAAGAAAGGTTCTTCAAGAAATCCATCCGCTCCTACTTTACTGTTTGAAGCATGTATCGTTAAAGAAATAATCGCTAAAATCATGAAAGAAATAGCTACTACGTATTTATTTTTCATTTCACATTCTCCTCTACTTATGTAATTCCCCTTAGATTCTTACCATCATATTATCTAAAAAAGAATTAACAGTCAATAATTATTTATTGTTAAACAATAAATAATTATTGACTAAACAAACAACAAAAAGGTTTGCAAAGCATCTTAAATCACTTCGCAAACCTTCTAAATTATAAATATTTACACTTCAAACCTCTTGCTTAATACAATATACATTGCGCAAAATAGCACGAATATCCCAGCATAAATTAACAAAATCTCTACACTAAACATATCCGACAACGGACCAAATATTATCATTCCTAAAGGAAGCGCGCATGAATTCGCAATTTGTACAAGGCTAAACATCCGTCCGTGCATTGATGGTTCTACTTTCTCCTGCAATAACACAGTAACTGGTGTATTGAAGCACGGCATTGTTATACCAATTAAAAAATTAAAGATGTAATACTGCTATTTATTCCATTTACTTTCATAAGATACTCTTTCGGAACGATTTGCGGAATTAATGCATTCACAGCTGGCGTTTGTACTCCTGTTCCAGCTGAACGAATGAGTAACACAATAAAAAGTAACCAAATACTTTTATATCCTGTTAAAAATAAAATTGCTAAGACTAACGTCGCAATCGCTATAATTCCATCCGATAACATAATCATCTTTTTACGGTCATAACGATCAATCCAAACACCTGCAAACAAAGATATCGCAATTTGTGGTAGAAAACCGCAAACAGTTGAAATAGTCAACATCACTCCTGATGATGTTGTAAGGGTGATATACCATATAATTGCGTATTGCACGAGAGAGGAACCGAACAACGAAATAGTTTGAGCGGTCAAAAATAATATAATTTTCGTTTTCCAATTGTTTTCACTCATATGTTTCACACCCCCTTAACTAATCCCGTCTCTATATGAAAGATGCTATCTGCCCAATCAAGATAAAAACTTGCTTCGTGAGATACGAGTATAATGCTGCCCTTAAACTTAATTAACGCCTTTTGCAAAGCTTCCTTCGCTTCTGCATCCAAATGATTTGTCGGCTCATCTAAAATTAAGAAGTTACAAGGTGATAGTAATAATCCACACAGTTTCACCTTCGATTGTTCACCACCACTTAACGTACGAATTTCTTGCGAAACGTGCGTATCCTTCACTCCACACGCAGCTAAATGATGGCGTATTTCCTTCATATTCAGTTTAGGAAACTGTTCTGAAATAATTTGAAGCGGCGTTAAAGAATCATTGCTCCAATTTAAATCTTGCTCATAATATCCAATCTTTATTTGCTCTGAAAAGTGAAACTCTCCAGAAATACTAGCAATATTTCCAACGATTGTTTTTAATAAAGTAGATTTCCCTACTCCATTGAAACCTGTAATGACAAGTTTTTTCCCACCCATTACTGAAAAATTCAACTTTGGTAAGAGAGCGAAGTCGTAACCAACTTCAAGATTATTTACTTCAAGAACTGTCTGAACTGAAATGGGAAGTTCCTGAAAATGGATAGACGGTTTATGAGTAAAACTTGGTGGCGCAATTCTTTCCATACGCTGTAATTGTTTTCTACGACCTTGCGCTATTTTTGAATTCACCCCAGCAATATTTCTACGAATATACTCTTCCGTTTTTTCAATTTTCTTTTGCTGTGCATAATATTGGCGAATATAATCTTTTCGCAAATGCTCCTTTTGTCTTACAAAATCTGAGTATTTGCCGTAATACTTCTTAACTGTTCCGAACTCTACATCACATATGCAAGAAGTTACCTTTTCCAGAAAATCAAAATCATGTGATACGACAATAAACGCTCCTTCAAAATTCATTAAATAATTAGCAAGCCACTCCACATGCTCCTTATCGAGAAAATTCGTCGGTTCATCTAGCAATAAAATATTAGGCTCTTCTAATAAGAGCTTCGCTAAAATTACCTTTGCACGCTGCCCTCCGCTTAATTCACCAATCACACGATTCATCCCAATCACATCAATACCTAAACCGGCTGCCACCTTATTCGTAATACTATCTACTGAATAAAAATCACGAGCCTCGAGCAGTCCTTGAATTTCTGCCGCTTTCAATAGTTGATTTTCATCTCCAGTCATCGCACTTTCTTCATATAACTTGTTCATTCTCTTTTCCATTTCATACAAATCATAAAAGGCTCTCTTTAAATATTGTGAAATGGTATAACCCTCATCAATTTCTGCGTATTGATCAAGATGTCCAATTTGAATGTTAGGTTGCCACTTTATGTCTCCCTTATCAGGAATAATTTCCCCCACCAATATTTTCATTAATGTGCTTTTTCCTGCACCATTCTGTCCAACAATTCCCATATGCTCCCCTTTATGCAAATCAAAAGAAGCATTTTCGTATAATACTTTATCTATAAAACTATGTGATAAACTTTCCACTTTAAGTAAACTCATTTTTATTCCTCTTTTCCTGAAATTAAAAAAAGCAGAGAGATAGCGTCATTCGACACTAGCCCTCTGCTTCGTGGTTTTTCCTATACTACTCCAATTTATAGTAAAGACTCATCGGAATAATATACACAAAGGGCCATAGACAAAGCATTGTCTATGGCCCCTTAATCTATTTTATACACCAGCTGAAAAACCATAACGAAATAAGCATAGGTACACTATACTTTTTTAGAAAAGTTATTCAGCCGATGAATATAGGGGATTTATACCCCTTGATTAAGCTCCGTACAACGCTTCACCGTATACATTTGTGCGGAGCAAAGTTTTCTAATGAGTTTTACAAATTTTATATAAAGCATATTATGCACCTTCCTTAATACTTAAAAAGGATTTTAGCATACGGTTTTACGAAGCGTCAACATTACTTCCGAATCTTTCAACTACTTGTTTTCAAAATATTGCTTCTGAAACATACACATTCTTATTGCATTATGATAGTTACCATCAACGAAAAACTCATCGATAAGCTCACCTTCTACCATAAACCCAACTTTTTTATAAACATGTACTGCCTTTTCATTTTCCTTATCCACAACTAAATAAATCTTATGCATATTTAGTACGGAAAAAGCGTAATCCATTGCTAAACGCGTCGCATCCACTGCATAACCATATCCTTGATAATTCGGATCAATAATAATTTGGAATTCTGTTCTACGGTGAATATAATCGATTTCTACTAACTCAACTAATCCAACCATTTCATTGTCTTTCTCAACGATAAATCGGCGTTCGCTTTGATCATGTATATGTTTATCATATAAGTCTTGCAGCTCCACAAATGCCTCATACGGCTCTTCAAACCAATACGACATAATATGCGCATTATTATTCAGTTCGTGTACAAACTTTAAATCTTCTCGTTCTAATGGACGTAACTTCAATTCCTGATTCATTCCTATAACCTCCAACTAAAAGAAACCTCTTCACTTAATTTCTCAATTTTTTTCGATTTCAAACGCCCTAATTTCATTGTAAACTTTCAAGCAACTTGAAGGTCAAGATGTAAAAAAGTAGTGCTGACTTATGTCTGCACTACTACTCTTTTCTCAAATCTCTCATATTTGATATGTATAAAGCAATAACTAAAACAAGAATTGCTCCTGCGTATAATAACGTCTCCATCGGTTCCTCATGAGACACAATAATTAATCGAATTAAGGCCGTAATTCCGATATAAATAAAATAACGTAACGGGAAATGATAGTTCGATTTAAAATACTTAATAATTAATGCAATGAACTCGAAGTATAAGAAATAAACGATGATACTTTCAACCAATTTATAAGACGTATACTCTTTTGCCGAAAAAATATACTGCACGAACGTAATTGTCTCATTCACTAAGAAAATTGATAACACAATGGATAATATAATTAAGGCTATATTTAATATCCATTGCAAAACACTAGCTATAATATGATCGATATTAAATGACTTCATACTCTCTTTAGACTCCCCTTCGTATAAGTACTTATTTATTATAGCAAAATTACGATTGGAAAGAAGTTAAATCATATATTCGTCCTTTGTTGTTGCCAGTGAAGGGCAGATTTAGTGTGTGGAGAATTCTGTTTACAACCATACCCGACGAAACATGGAGAAACTCTTTCAAATTACCGTTCGTACATGTCGTACTAATAAGCAATGCATAATCTCGTATAGCACCCTCATGTGCCACTTTTGAAAAATCTTTACAACTTTTACAACGCCACCCCTTCTTCACTTTAACCATTGGAATAACTAAGCATTTCTCACATTGTACTCCATTTAACAACTCCTCTTTTTCTATTTTATATTGCTCAAGTATATTTTGTTGAAGTGGAGAATGCTCCATTATTATTTGATGAATGAGCCTATCTACATTATCTATAACCTTTCTCTTATATTTACTTTCAAACCACTTTATTTTATGAGGTAAATTTGCACTATGAATAATTGTATGAAGAAGATTGTCATCTGAAGATTTTATAATGGTACGAGGCGAGCTAATAACAACGAGGGACTCGATCGGAAGACTAGAGGAAAATCCATGTAAGCTTAACCATTTCTTTAGTTGTATTTCTTGCCTTTTTATTTGTAAAACCGGATCTGGAAATCCCTCTGAATTTCCTTCTGTTATTCGGATAAGTTGATTAAACTTTGCATCAAACATTAATGTACCTGCTATATTTTTTATCTCAAGAAAAAGAAGAAACTTTGTGGAAAGGATAATAGTATCAATTTGAAAGTATTGATCATGATTAGATAAGCGAACGTCATGTAAAACACTGTACTCTTTCTCAGAAATAAAACTAAGTGGATAATCAATTGCTTGCTCCCCTTTATACCCCGCCATGTGTTTTGCTAAGTTTTCTCCAATTAAATTTCGTTTTGGATGATGTACAGGTAACCTTCTAAGAAGCGCTTCTAACTGTCTTATATAAATCGGCATTTTTCTTTCTTTCACAATCATCTCAAACACCCCTTTACAAATATATCAACGATTTTTTCAATATATCTATCACAAATCGCAATATATCAACGATTTTTCCAATATATCTATCATAACTCACAATATATCAACGATTTTTCCAATATATCGATCGGTCGACAATATCCGACACTACCTCCCTCCACTCACTCACAGCATACCCCAGAAAAACACCCTCAGCAAAAACTTAAAATCGTATTTCCTCATAAAAAAACCATAACCCGCTCCTCTAGCAAAGTTATGTTTTTATCCTACAACGCCACTCTACCTATAACTTTGCCGTGAATTCCACAAAATCCATTTGTACCTATACCAACTTTCACCTTTTTCACAATGAAACTATATACGTTAAAATCGTTTCACGACGTTATTACTTACGCATAGCTACAATTTATATAATAACGGCACAGTACAAATAACGTACTAAATCACTAAGTATGGGGGAATAACGATGAAAGAGGCGTTACTATTAGTAGACATACAAAATGATTACTTTGCAGGCGGCAATATGGAATTACATCAACCTGAAAAAGCCGCACACAAAGCGAAAGAAGTTTTGAAAGTATTTCGTGAAAAGCATAAAACAGTTATTCACGTACAACATATTGCGAACAATGAAGGGGCTACTTTCTTCTTACCCGATACAGTAGGTGTTCAAATTTATGATGATGTACAACCGATTGCTAACGAAAGAGTCATTCAAAAACACCACCCTAACAGTTTTTTAAGAACAAATTTATTAGAAACATTAAAGACAGAAGAAATAGATCAATTAGTCATTTGCGGTATGATGACTCATGTATGTATTGATGCAACAGTACGCGCTGCCAGTGACTTCGGATTTCAATGTATTGTAATTGAAGATGCTTGTACAACAAAAGATTTAGAATTCCAAGGAAATTTAATCCCCGCAGTACACGCTCATCAATCGTTCATGAGTGCATTAGAGTTTGGTGATATTTATGCAACAATCATGTCAGCGAGCTGTTTTATAAACAAAAGCAAATAAAGAATTACAGTTCCATATGAGAAAAGAAAGGATAAGTATCTTATCCTTTCTTTTTTTCAATCGTCCTAATAACAGTATTTATACTATAATCACCATAATGTAAAACATCTGCAAGAGCCTCTTCTAATTGCTGATGCGAAGATGTGTGAAGAGTCATGACATAGCACCCATCGCCGCTTATACGATACATTTCAGTAATTACGTCCATTTTTTCAAAAAAGTTTTGAATTTGATTATGATAGTGCGGTGCATGCAAAAATAGTGTAACAAAGGTCATAATAGAACCTTCTAGCTTAGCCCTGTCAATATTTATCGTATATTTTTGAATGACACCTGCCTCTTCTAATTTATTAATTCGTTTCCCAACAGCCTGGCCAGTCAAATGTACTATCTCCCCAATTTCCTTCCAGTTCATTCTAGCGTTTTCTTGTAGTAATTGTATAATCTTAAAATCTGTTGAATCAAACATGGGCATCCCCTTCCTATACGAAACGAATTCTATAAAATCTTCATTTCCCTTACAGTTTTCCTCAAAAGTTTTGCACTACAATCGATTAGCTCTATTAGCAATTACATTATTGTTAGTGGCTTTCCTTCTTCTTTACAATGTATTTTTGGGATTACTCGTAGGCACTACAGCAAGCTAGCAATTTTTTATAAATATGAACATTTTTTAGGAATTAGTTTATCTTTTTTTAATGTTTTATTTAGAGACAGTTTATAGTCGAGTATTAACATAAGAAACGTAGCAACTAAGTTCGTATATGACGCACTGCTACTATAATCGCTAACCGTACTACCTAAAATCATAAAATAAGGAGACGATAAAACATGAACAAAAAAACAAAAACACTATCATCCATACTGCTCGGATTCACATTAGCATTAACAGGGTGTGCTGGTACTAAAGCTGAAGAAAATCATGGGAAACAAAAGCAAGAACAAGTTGCTAAAGAAACAAAAAAGGAAAATAAATTAACTAAAGGGCAAAAAATGGCTAATATTCTTAGCGAGACAAATTGGCAAGGTACACGAGTGTATGACAAAGATAAGAATGACTTAACAAAAGAGAATGCAAACTTCATCGGCCTTGCAAAATATGATGCGAAGTCAGGCAAATATGAATTTTTTGATGCTAAAACAGATGCAAGTCGTGGCGCTAAAGGAACTTTCTTTATCACAAATGATGGGAAAAAGAGAATATTAATTTCAGAATCAATGAAGTATCAAGCTGTCGTTGACATGACAAAACTAAATAAAAATGTATTTACTTATAAACGAATAGGGAAAGACGCTAACGGTAAAGATGTAGAAGTTTTCGTTGAACATGTCCCATATAAAGAAAAAGAACTTTCTTTCACTGATCCGGACAAGCAGCTGAACACGACTACAGGAGATATTGTTACAAACGTTGATGGAGATAAAATTTTGGGCGGTACCCTTTGGCACGGAACAAAGGTATTAGACGAAACTGGTAACGATGTAACACAGTTTAATTCGAATTTTATAAGTCTAGCAAAATTTGATGACAAATCTAATAAATATGAGTTCTTCAATAGCGAAACAGGTCAAAGCCGCGGTGATTATGGCTACTTCGATGTTGTACACGAAAATAAAATAAGAGCCCATGTTTCAATTGGAAATAACAAATACGGTGCTGCTCTTGAACTTACTGAACTAAATAAGAATAAATTTACGTATAAGAGAACTGGTAAAGACCAAGCTGGTAAGGATATAACTATATTTGTTGAACATGAACCTTATAAAGGTGATATGAAACCACAATTTAGCTTTTAAAAACGTTTGATTAAAGATCCTGTACTGAGTTACAGGATCTTTCTTATTAAGCAACAGAACGAAAAGACGAAAAACATGTAGCTTTTCGTCTGCACAATATTCCCACCTTATAGTTGATGATTTACAAAACTTAAAAACATACCGATACAAAATAAAATTTGTGACCAAGTAAAAAGCGCCCTACTTATAGGGCGCTTTTTTATACTTAATGACTAATACTAGCTGTTGGGTATAATGTTGTTCCTCCAATTGAAACTTTTATTTCATTTGTTAATGGAACATTTTGTTCATTAATAATTGTTCTCCACCATTCCCATGCAAGACCTGTACATTCTCTTGCTACAATTTTTATATTTTTTGAATTTGGTGGGAGTGGGATAACTGTAGAGTAATGAGCCGTTTTGTCTTTTCCGCTACCATCCCATGTTTTATGTGTTAATACTTCGTTACCCTTTTGGTCAAATGTGAATTCATCCCAAGATACATCAAATTGAGCAACGTAAGCACCGTAATGATCAAGTGTCATTTTAGCACTTGAATATTCTGTAGTTGTCGTCTCAATATAATCTGTATTGTTATGAACAGCAGCAGTTGCATTATCTTTTAAGAAAGTACTTGTATATGAAATTGGGTATGCTGGATTTTTAAGACTTAATTCAGCATTATCTTTAATGATATTTCGGATTTCATTGAAATCTTTAGTAACAACCTTGTTATGCTCTTTCGCATCTCCGCCTAATACTACAGCAGTAAAGGTACTTTCTTCAAAAATATCTTTATACTGTCCACTTGTTTCAACGCTGTTATCCTTAAGTAAGGCTTTAAAAGCAGCTTGTACATCTTTGCTCTTAGATGTTGTTTCTAATTTTACATAAATCGTTCTACCATAAGCTACATTTGAAACCATAACAGGTGGAGCCGAATTACTTACGCCTTTTCGAGTTAACTCATCAAAAGTAACACTATTATCAAAAAGGTCGGATGGATTGTTAGGTAGTTCAGCACTTACCGTATAAAATATTTGCTTATATGCGGCAACCATCACTTTTTTCTCTCCGTTTGCAACCGCATTAAAATCAATGTTTAGACTGTTATCAAGATATTTAGCGTTAACATTAAGAGCACTTGCGATTTGTGATTTACTATAAACCATAGATTCCGTATACTGCATTCTTGCAGGCAACGTATGTGTTGTAGAATACTTTTCATTCCAAGTAGATACTAAATCGTCTACTGCTCCAGCTACATTACCATATGTCGGATTTTGGACAGTGATTGTATTTTCTTTTCTCATGCCAGGTAAGTCTATACTAATATTCAAAGGCTTTCTCTTAGCCACTAATAAACTTGGTTGATTGTCTGCAAAAGCTTTATTTGCAAGTTGTACAGCTCCTGGATACGTGCGATTCACTACAGAATCAATAATTGAAATATCGACTGGTGACGTTGTAAGTGATTTTTTTTCCCGTTCCACTACTACAAATTTACCATTTGAATTGATACTTTCTTTCGGAACAAAACTCTCTACTTTATCACCATTTACAGCTAAAACCTCTTGATTATTATATTTAAGATTTGCTATACCAGTATCAATGCCACTAGCATTTTTGGTTACATCAGTTACATTACTTGCTTGTGTTTCTGCGAAGGAAATAGATGAATAATTAATAGTGCATAGACTAACTAATAAACATGTAAGGAACTTTCTTCTTTTAGTGTTTTTCTTAATATTCAGAAAAATCACCCCGTTCTTTTTTTAGTAAAATATGATAATGATTGATAAATGATAGCTAACTAATAAATTTACATAAATGCTTTTAAAAGTTCTTGAATTAACGGGATTACGCCACCTACAAATTTTAAAACTGCCATTGCGATTTCCATATTATTTCCTCCTTTTTATTACTACGAAAATATGATTTATCTTTATGCCCTCATTATAGTGACCCCTTACACTTTTATCAATACACTCTGATATGCAATATTACATATACAAAAAACAAGCTGAATTCTTTTGAAAAATTATACAGAGATATTTTTTCGTTTGGTACATACTTGAAAAGGTGAACATTCTTTTGCATTTTATGAGTAATCACATAAAAAAAGCTGCTGCCTATAAAATATAGACAGCAACTTCAACTAAAGTGTCTTGCATAATCTACGCAAGACATTTTATAACTAATAAACTGCGATTGGCCCATAAGGACCATTAATAATTTCTATTTTTGTTTCAAAAATATCTGTCAAAAGTGTTGAGTCCATAACCTCTTCTACTGTTCCAAAAGCAGCAATTTGTCCATCTTTCATAGCACAAATTTTATCCGAGTATTTAGCTGCAAAATTTATGTCATGCATAACAGTCAAAATTGTTCGTCCAAATTCATTAGCTGCACGTCTTAAATGCTCCATCATTTGAACAGAACGAGCAACATCAAGGTTGTTCAAAGGTTCGTCCAAAAGTACATATTCCGTCTCTTGGCACAATACCATAGCTACATATGCCCTTTGTCTTTGACCACCAGAAAGCTCATCTAAATATCTATTCTCTAAACTAGTTAAATCTAAGAAATCGATATATTTAGAAATGATAACCTCATCTTCTTTAGTCAATCTTCCCTTTGAATAAGGAAAGCGCCCAAATCCAACTAATTGTCTAACTGTAAGCCTAGTTACAAAATGATTTTCTTGTCGCAATATAGTCAAAACTTTTGCTAAGTCTTTTGATTTGGATTCAGAAACATCCATATTTGCTACCTGAATTTGGCCTTCATCCATATCTAAAAGTCTACCAATCATCAAAAGTGTCGTGGACTTTCCAGCGCCATTTGGTCCAATTAAAGAAGTAAAGCCTGCTTTTGGTATTTCAATATCCAAAGGTCCTATTTTTACCTTATCAGTATAGAACTTTTTAACATTATCAATTTTTATCATAAAGCCCTCTTCCTTAAAACTATAGTTAAGAATATGATTCCACCAAATAATTCAATAATAACTGAAACTACACCTTGAGCATGGAATACATGATACATTAAAAAATATGCGCTCGTCATTATTAAAAATCCTATAGCAAAAGCCATCGGAAAAATATATCTATGATCATAAGTTGACGCTGCCTGATAACTCAAAGTTGCCACTAAAAAGCCGTAGAAAGTAAGTGGCCCAATTAGAGCTGTTGAAATGGACATTAAAATAGCTACTAATACAAGCGTATAAATTACACTAGGTTGGTATTTAACTCCAAAAGAAGTAGCAACATCTTTTCCTAGTGACAAAACATTCAAATTCTTAGAATGAACAAAAATTAATATCGCTACAATTATGATCATAGGAATTACAATAGGAAAATATGCAGGATCTGCATGATTAACAGAACCAAATAATCTTGCTTGTAAAATATCAAATTCTGAAGGCGCAAGTAGTTTTCTCATGAAAATTGACACAGAATTTAGCCCGGTACCAATAATAATTCCAACTAAAAGCATAAGTTGTAAATTCCCGTATTTACCGGAAAGTAACCATCCATAAAGTATCAAACTCATGAAGACCATAACAACAACTTGGAATAAAAATGATCCAATTCCATTAAAATTTATTAACGCACTAGCACCAAAGAAGAATACTGTACTCGTTTGAATTGCTGAATAAAGTGATTCGAAACCTAAAAGTGAAGGAGTAATAATTTTATTATTCGTAATAGATTGGAAAGCAACTGTCGACAAGCTATGGCAAACCGCAGCAATAATCATTGCAACAATAGCTACTATCCTTCTCTTAACGACTGGGATAAAAGAAGGTGAATCTATCGGAACTGGATTGTTATAAACTAAAAGTCCATATGAAGAAAGAAGACCTAAAGCAATCAATGTTATCAGTAAAATCCAATAACGTCTTGCTTCCTTCTTAGACCGAAAAGCGCTAGCTGATCTACTTTCATTATGAAGGCTAGAATCGATTTCGACATTTTCTTTTTTTCTATATTCTAATGTGATCATCGTAGCCTCCTTGGTTTTCTTTGTCTCAATAAAATAGTAATAAACACGACTGCTCCCACTGTTGCAAGTATTAAAGAAACAGGTAATTCAAAAGGCTGTATAATTGTTCGAGAAATGATGTCACAGGCAGTTATTGATCCCATTCCGATCACACAAACCCAAGGTAAATTACTCCTAAGATCATCACCTCTAAACATTGAAACGATATTTGGCACAATTAATCCTAAGAAAGGTAAGTGTCCAATAACAGCTGCAACAATTCCAACTGCAACAGAGATAAGAGCAGTCCCAAAAAGAACAATTCTATTGTAATTAACTCCAAGACTTGTTGCGACATCTTCTCCTAGTCCAGCTAAAGTCAATCTATTAGCATACATAAAAATAAGAAAAGTAATGATAACAATCAGCCATAAATATTCATATCTTCCGACCTGAATGTTAGCAAATGAACCTACAAACCAAGTTTCAATACTTTGCGTCTTTTGAAAAAGGAGTCCTAAAAAAGTAGACACTGCAGAAATAACTGCTCCAAGCATCAATCCAATAATCGGGACAATTAAAGACGAACGAAGCTTAACTCTTCTTAAAAATAGAAAGAAAATCATAGTTCCTATAAAAGAAAAAATGATTGCACCAGTCATTCTTTGAACTAAAGTCGGGGCAGGAAATAATAAATATACAAAAAGCAGGCCTAAGCCTGACCATTCAATAGTCCCCGTTGTAGTAGGTTCAACAAAACGATTCTGTGTAATGAGTTGCATTACGAGCCCTGCCATCGCCATCGCAGCTCCAGTAAGCATTAATGCAAACGTTCTTGGAACACGAGTGATGAAAAACATCTCCATTCCGTCCTCTTGTCCACGTATATCATAAACTCCAGTAAACAGTGATATAATACCTAAAATTATAACAACTATAACTGCTATTATAAAAGGTTTTGTCCATATTTTATTTTGATTATAAAACTGGGGTTGAGAAATATTCTCAACCCTAGAAATCATATTTTTTGACACTGTTTCGTACCCCTTTACACTACTTAGCTAAAGTTTTTGCCATATTTCCAAATAACTCTATATAAGTTTGAATTGATTCATTTGTGTAAGTATCTTCTGGTGCATAAACAACTTGTTGTTTAGAAACAGCAGTTGTGTTTTGAAGAGCTGGTGATTTAGAAATAACATCCTTAGCAGGTGTTGACTTAGCTGCATCAGATGTTGCAGCATCACGATCTAATACGAAAAGCCAATCAGGATTTGTTTGTGCGATAGCTTCAACAGAAACATCATCACCTTTATGACCTGCAGTAGAATTCGAAACTTCTAATGCTGGAGTCCAACCGAAAATTTCATACATAGGTCCCCAAACGCGACCAGAGTGCGGCGCAGCAAAGCCAATATTTCCACCAGTAACGATAACACTCATAACTTTATCTTTTCCGTTATAAGCAGATTTTGCCTTTTCAATAGATTTATCGAAATCAGCTACTAATCGTTTAGCTTCTTTATCTTTAGCAAAGATTTTACCTAAAGTAGTTGTAGAATCTTTAAGTCCTTTTACTAAGTTTTCTCCAGGCTTAGTAGCCTTCTCAGAAACATCAAAATTAAGATCAATAACAGCTGCATTTGGCACTAATTTTTTGATTTCTTCATAATGATCAGCAAATCTTTGACCAACGATTACAAGATCAGGGTTTGCCGCTGCAATAATTTCTAGATTTGGTTCACGGTGATTCCCAATATTTTGAACTTTTTCATCCTTTTTATATGCTGAATCAGCAGGCATGATATCCTTTGGAGCAGCCGCTAATTTAATTCCCCAATCAGATAAAGTTTCAAAAGTTCTGTTATCCAAAGCAACTACATTCTTTGGGTTTACAGGTACTTTAACAGTTCCATGAGCATCAGTGATTTCAACCGTTTTTGGCTTATCACTACCATTATCTTTATTATTAGCCTTCGAAGTTTCTTTACTTGAATCTGAGCAAGCCACTAACATTAAAGTAAAAATTGCTAGAATACTCACTAATTTTAAAAGCATAGATTTTTTCATATGTATACTCCTTATAGTGTGATTTATTTCGAAAATGATGACATCCATAGATTGAATTGGAAGGTAACTTTTATTCAATTGAATCGCTATTGATAATCATTTTCATTTGAACATCCTGTTAATTAGTATAGTCATTAATTCTGTGAAAATCTTGTGAATCGTATGAATTCATAAAATCAAGCATAAAAAGTAATATGTGCGGTCAGGACTGTTGATTAACCTTCATTAAATACTTTCTCAACAAATACGGGACAGAGACCTTCCCTTACAAAATACGCGCAGTAATAGCTAATATTTCACAGAAACTACTTTATTATCTTATTTTTATCATTCAACCATTGAATAGCCTCTGCCATGTATCGTTTGAATATATCTATCTTTCTTCTCGCACTTTAGCTTTTTTCTTACATACCCAATATATAAGTCTACTACATTCGGATTTACTACTACGTCATATCCCCAAACTTGATTCAAAAGCATTTCACGGCTTAATATCGTATTTTTATTCTTAATTAAAAATACAAGTAAATCGTACTCGCGCTTCGTAAGCGAGAGATTTTTGCCACCTTTTTTCACAATATTGCTAGATGCATCAACAAAGAGATCTTTAAACTGAAAAAAATTTGTCTCATTTTGCTGGTTATAGTCACTTCTTCTTAAAATAGCTTGAACTCTCGCTACTAATTCTTCCTTCACAAATGGTTTTCTAATATAATCATCTGCTCCTGCTTGTAACCCTGCTATGCAATCCTCGCTAGAAATATTGTTGGTCACAATAATGATTGGTGTCGTTTTAACAAGTCGTATTTGTCTACAAATTTCTGGTCCCGATATACTTAATGAATCCCAATCCAATATGATAATATCCCAATCTTGCTCATATGCTATATTTAAACCTTGGTTTTCATTGTGAAGTTTTAAAATGAAATGGCCCTCTTGCGTTAAACCGCTTACGATTTTCTTTGCTGAAGACCGTTCATTTTTAATCACCAACACCCGCTTCACCGATGGTTCACCTCTACTTCAATATAAATTATTTAGATAAAAAAATTATCCCGAAAAAATAATTTAAGATTTATAAATTTAAAACCCCTAAATAATCCATTAAAACAGTTTATTAGGAGAACTCTATATAATCTTACAATATGTATGGATAAAAACACAAAACATATGAAGATTCGAATAAAGCAAAAAAATAATAATCACTTAACAATTGAGCGTTTACAATCTGCTATAGTATCTACCCGCTTATCATCAATAACCATTTTTTATTCTCTCTTTCAGGGATACCGTCCCATCAACTTCAGCATTCTATAAAACCACAAACAAAAAGAACCATAACCTCACCAACCTGGCAAAATTATGGTTCATATTATACAAAATAAAAAACCACCAAATATGTATTGGTGGAGACGGTGGGAGTCGAACCCACGTCCAAAAATATCGGCACTTAAGCTTCTACGAGTGTAGTCGATATATTAGCATTTCGCGAACTCTTCGGCCTATCGACAGGCTTCCAAGTTGCTAGTCTGGTTATTCTCTTCCTTTGTCCTCAGACGGCGAACTCCGGCGTAGTCCACTTAGTTTGAGTCCCTTACCCTACCACATGGACGATGGAGGGAGGAACCTTTAGTGCAATTAAGCAGCTAAAGAAAGATTGTTTTGTTTGCCAATTATAGGCTTTGACGTTTTAACGAGGCCGATCCCCTCGACTCGCAACCTAAGCTCGAACTATCCCTGTCGAATCCGTAACGTCCCCATGATAAAAATGGAGCATACGAAGAAAATATCGTGATAGCTACTAAGAGCTGTTTTTCAATGTGCAACAACCTTACATAAATTATTATAACATACGCGCTCCATTTTACAAATGTAAATATCTGTATTACATCTTTTGGCGATCACGGAACGCGCGTGCAATTTCACGTTTAGCTTCTTTCTCTTTTAAATCGTGACGTTTATCGTATTGCTTCTTACCTTTTGCTAAACCAAGTGCCATCTTTGCAAATCCATTTTTTAAATAAATTCTAAGTGGAACTAATGCGTAACCTGTTTCTTTCGCAGCGCCCGCTAGTTTATCAATTTCTTTTTTATGCAGAAGTAATTTTCTCGTACGAAGTGGATCATGGTTGAAACGATTCCCTTGTTCGTACGTATTAATGTGCATATTATGAACCCATACTTCACCATTATGTACACGTGCAAACGCATCTTTCAAGTTTACGCGTCCAGCGCGAATCGACTTAATTTCCGTTCCTTGAAGGACAAGCCCTGCTTCGTATGTTTCTTCGATGAAATAATCATGAAATGCTTTTTTATTCTGTGCAATAACCTTACCTGTACCCTTTGGCATATAACGTCCCTCCTCTATTTTTACTATTGTAACAAATGTTAATAAAAAGCGAAAGTGGCTCGCTCAGAATCTTTGGACATTGGAACTCCCGACAGAGAAGCGCTTTTTGCTTCGTCCGAGGGAGTGAAATGGCCAACAGATTCTAGCCACTGTAGCTGGATTCCATTAAAAGCGAAAGTGGCTCGCTCAGAATGTGAGATGGATGGAGCTTCTGACCTTGAGGCGCTCTTTGCCTCTCGGGAAGAAGTGAAGCCGCCGAACATTCTAGCCACTGTAGCTGGATTCCATCAAAAAGCGAAAGTGGCTCGCTCTCAAGCCACGAAGAAAAAAGAAAACGGCCCCGCTTTTCATCAAAGCGAAGCCACTCTTTTCTTACTTACGCTTTTTCTTTTTCTTCTTGAATCCTGGTACGTTTTCGAAGAATGCTTTTTTCTTCTTACCGTTACCATCTTTTTTTCCTGGCTGACTAGCAGAAGCGGATGCAGATGCAGATCCTCTTCCTTTTCCTTTACCACCACGGTCAAATTTTCTACCTGTGCCACGTTCACCGCCGCGCTCATTACTGCGCTCGCTACGTCCACCGCGTTTCTTTCTGCCTGTTCTTGGCTGCTCGATAACGACTGGACGATCTTTGAACTTACGGCGAGGTGTGCCTTTCATGCCAACGATTTCAAAGTCGATTGCACGCTCGTCTTTGTTTACGTTAATAACGCGAATTGTAATTTCATCACCGATGCGGAATACGTTTCCTGTACGTTCTCCGATCATAGCGAAATGTTGCTCGTCATAACGGTAGTAATCATCCGTTAAGTAGCTAACGTGTACAAGACCTTCAATTGTATTTGGAAGCTCTACGAATAAACCGAAGTTTGTTACAGAGCTAATCATACCGTCATACTCTTCACCGATCTTATCAACCATATACTCTGCTTTTTTCATCTCATCTGTTTCACGCTCTGCTTCAACAGCACGGCGTTCCATATTAGAAGAGTGCTCTGCAATCTCAGGTAATTTTTCACGCCATTTTGCTTGCGTTTCGTTGTCGACTTTACCATTAATAATGTATTCACGAATTAATCTATGAACGATTGTATCTGGGTAACGACGAATTGGTGATGTGAAATGTGTGTAGAACTCAGTTGATAAACCGAAATGTCCTAAACTATCCGCATCGTAACGAGCTTGCTTCATAGAACGAAGCATAACTGTTGAAATAACTACTTCTTCTGGCTGTCCTTGAACCATTTCAAGAATTTGTTGCAACGCACGAGGGTGCACTTCATTCGCACGTCCTTTTACCGCATATCCGAAGTTCGTTACAAACTCGAAGAAACGCTCAAGCTTATCTTCTTTCGGATCTTCATGGACACGGTACATAAACGGTACGTTCATCCAGTGGAAGTGCTCTGCTACTGTTTCATTCGCAACAAGCATAAATTCTTCAATTAACTTCTCTGATACAGAACGATCGCGCATGACAACGTCTGTCGGTTTTCCTTCTTCATCTACTAATACTTTCGCTTCTTTAAAGTCAAAGTCAATTGCACCACGGCGCATACGTTTTTCACGTAAAATTTGTGCCAATTGACCCATCTCTTTAAACATCGGTACGAGCGGCTCATAACGCTTAATTAACTCTTCGTCCTCATCTTCTAAAATGCTTCTTACGTCAGCATACGTCATACGCTCTGTCGTTTTAATCACACTTTGGAAAATCTCGTGTTTAACAACATCACCTAAGTTGTTGATTTCCATTTCACAAGATAACGTCAGACGGTCTACTTTCGGATTTAATGAACAAATACCGTTAGATAGACGATGCGGAATCATCGGGATTACACGGTCAACAAGATATACACTCGTCGCTCTTTCCGCTGCTTCAACATCAATTGGAGAGCCTTCTTGAACGTAATGACTTACATCCGCAATGTGAACGCCTAGCTTGTAGTTACCGTTCTCAAGCTTCGTTACTGTAACAGCATCATCTAAGTCTTTCGCATCTGCACCATCAATCGTTACGATCATTTGGTCACGTAGGTCGCGGCGATCTTTTAAATCTTCTTCTGAAATCGTTTCTGGTACACTGTTTGCATGCTCCATCACTTCCTCAGGGAATGCTAAAGGTAAATGATGTTTATGAATGACAGATAAAATATCTACTCCTGGATCATTTTTATGACCTAGAATTTGAATAACTTCACCTTCTGCACTTAAACGATTCTCTGGATAGCTCGTAATTTTCACAACTACTTTATGACCTTCTACAGCACCCATCGATGCGCTTTTCAAGATAAAGATATCACTCGTCCAGCGCTTATTGTCAGGTATAACGAATCCAAAGTTTTTCGATTCTGTATATGTACCAACTAGTTCTTTCGTTCCACGCTCTAAAATGCGTACAATTGAACCTTCTTGACGCGAACCGCTCGATTGAGAACTAAGGCGTGCTAATACTGTATCGCCATGAAGTGCACCGTTTAATTCTGTAGGCGGGATGAAAAGATCATCGTCTCCCGTTTTCTTCTCGTCTGGTACAACGAATGCAAAACCACGTGCATGTCCAATTAATTTACCTCGTACTAAATTCATCTTTTCAGGAAGACCGTAACGGTTGCTACGTGTACGAATAACAAGTCCCTTCTCTTCCATCGTTACAAGTGCCTTTACAAAATCTTTAAAACCCTCAGAACCTTCAATTCCAAATGCCTCTTCTAACTCTTGTATCGTTAGCGGTTTATACGCTTCTTCTCTCATAAATAATAACAACTTATCAATATGTTCTTGTATGATTTCTTCCAAGCAAAAATACCTCCTTTAAAACCTTATATTATTTAGTGTATCCGAAAGATAGGGGATGTATAAAGTGAAACTTCAATACTCCCCTTATGATTTTTACAGTTTTCACAAAAAATTCCTTATGAAAAAAAGAGGCAACTAGATCTTACCAATCTAGTTGCTCCAAGAAGTTATATACATCCTCATGTAGCTCGTCACGTTGTTTATCAAGTGTAATGACATGCGTAGAGTCTTCATACCATTTAATGTCTTTTAACGTAGATTCTACACCGTTATAAATAATGTTAGCACTATCTGTATTAATCATTTCGTCATGACGTGCTTGTACAACAAATGTTGGTGCATAAATCATATCCACATTGTTACGTACGTCAGCAATTAATTGTTGTAATGCTTTTAATGTATTCATCGGTGTCTTTTGGAATTCCAACATTTCTTGTTCAATTTGTTCAGGTGATTTTTGCTCACGTTTTTTATATTCGCGGGCATATGCCAATATACCTTGGTACATCGTTTCTTCGCTCTTAATATACATCGGTGCACACATTGGTACTACACCTAAAACCGGTACTGTATAACCTAATTTTAAAGAAAATACGCCGCCAAGTGACAATCCAACAACAGCAATTTTCTCAAAACCTTTATCTTTTAAAAGCTGATATGCCTCCGTTACATCTTGCCACCAATCTGTAGGCCCTGTATGAACAAGCTCTTCTGGTGGTACACCGTGCCCTTTATAAATTGGGGCATGACAAGTATAGCCTTTCTTTTCTAAGAAACGCCCTAACATACGTACATCAGCTGAGTTCCCTGTGAATCCATGTAGTAATAAAACAGCGCGTTCTCCACCCTCAAATGTAAATGGTTTCGGAGATGCTAATTTCATCATGTATTTCTCCTCTTTCTCTTCTGTAATCTAGTCGTATTCTTTCTATATCTAGTGTACCATATTTGTATTTCTATAATCTAATTAGAAACATCTTTCAAATAGCAAAACAAAAAAAGAAGAACCATTAGTACCATTCACTAACGCTTCTTCTTTCAATTCTATAAATTGAAGTACGTAACACCAATTGTTAATACAAAGAACAATACAGCTAAAACAATTGTAATACGGTTTAATACCGCTTCAATCCCACGTGCCTTTTGCTTACCAAATAATTGCTCCGCACCGCCTGAAATTGCACCTGAAAGGCCTGAGCTATTACTAGATTGCATAAGTACCATAACAATCATTAAAATCGATACAATAATAAGTAAAACTGATAATAACGTATGCACTTGGCGTACCTCCTACAAAGATTCAGTTATTGTAACTGTAGCATAAATTCTATAGAAAAGCGAGAGCTATAGAGGCGCTCTCGCTTTTCTTCTATTACATAAACATCATCGCAAATAACGGTCCAAGTAAACATGTCAAAATTGCTGTTAATGTCATTGTTACCGATCCAATAACACCTTCATGCTCATTATTTTTCATTGCTCTCATCACGCCCATAATATGAGAAGCACATCCAAATCCGATACCTTTACCAACTGAGTTTGTAACACGGCTCCATTTTAATAAAAGTGGGCCTGTAATCGTTCCAGTAATACCTGCGATAACAACGAAAGCTGCTGTTAAGGAAGGTACACCACCAACTTGTTCAGAAACACTCATCGCAACTGGCATTGTCACCGATTTTGGTAATGACGATAAGATTAAGCTTTTATCCGTTCCCATAAGTGAAGCAATCGCAAAATCACTAGCGATTGCAACTGTTGTACCTACTAATACCCCGCCAGCAATCGGTACAACATATTTTTGCAGAACATGACGTTGTTTATAAAGAGGAATTGCAAATGCTACAACACCGGGTCCAAGTAGCTTTGCAATCCAGCCACCACCACTTTCCATATAATGTTGATATGGTATATCAAGCACGATAAATAGGAAAGCCATTAATCCAGTTGCTACAAGCATTGGAATGGTGAATGGTGTTGGAAATAATTTATAGATTTTTTTAGATAATTGATATAATAGCACCGTAAAAAGAACCCAACCAATTCCGATTAATATTTGGCTCATCGCGACTCTCTTTCCTTCCTATTCGCAAGATATTGTCCTGTATGTCCTGCGACAATAATAATTAAAAATGTACTCGCTACAACTGTAATGAAAAGAGAAATTCCTTTACTCATAAAAAAAGCACCGTAATTCATTAGGCCAAGCGTTGGCGGAATTAATAAAAACGGCATAATAGCAACGAGTGTTTCTGCTCCTAAATCGAACCATTTCACTGGAAGAACTTTTAGGCTAAGTAAAACAAGTAAGAGGAACATTCCAATCAAACTTCCTGGAATCGGAATATTTAACATTTCTTGCACCCAAGTTCCAACCATATAAAACACGTAAAGAGCAGCAATTTGGACAAGAATCTTTGTAAATTTCATGTTCATCATCCCTCATGTTTATACGATCTTCTGTTAATATCTTTATCATAGTATAAATTGTAAAAAGCTGCAATTTATCAACTTGACAGCAAAAACAGCCTATGTTATACGCTTACAACCTTGATATGACTGCATTTTCAAACGAAAATTACGTCAAAAACCTTGACCTAATATAAAAAGTTTTTATTTTCTGAATTTAAAAGACTATTATTTCAATAAAATAATCTTTTTATCCTTAAACTTACATATATATAAAGTGAAACTTTAATCATTGAGGTTTTCCTCATCCCCATTAATTATTATCCCTCACGAAGCGGATTTGTACCGGATAAACAAGATAGGTGGTGAACATATGCCCAAAAAAGTTCTCATTTTTTGTGATCCTGGGATTGATGATACGATGGCTCTCCTCTTAGCATTCTTTATCGATGAAATAGAAATCGTCGGTATCGTTGCTGATTACGGCAATGTTCCAAAAAAAATGGCCGTAGAAAATGCTCATTTTTTTAATAACGAAACAAAGAATAGAAATATCAAGATATTCGGTGGTTCAGAACGTCCCCTTACTGGTGCCCCACCTGCGTTTTTTACGGATGTACATGGGAAACAGGGGCTCGGTCCAATTATTCCAAAGGTGAATGTGACTAACGGAGAAATGGAGAATTTTTTTGAAGTCATTCCTCTTATTGAACAGTATAAAGATGAATTAATCATTGTGAGTTTAGGAAGACTTACCTCCCTAGCAATTTTGTTTATCATGTGCAAACAGTTAATGAAACAAATTAAATCTTACTACGTAATGGGCGGTGCCTTTTTACATCCTGGTAATGTTACCCCTATTTCCGAAGCAAACTTTTATGGCGATCCTACTGCTGCTAATATAGTCCTTCAATCCGCAGTTAACATGTACATATACCCATTAAACGTCACTCAATACTCCATCATTACACCAGAAATGGCAGAGTACATTGAGGCAAAAGGAAAAGCTCCACTTGCCAAACCGTTATTTGATCATTATTACTACGGATATTATAAAGACGCCCTACCACATTTAAAGGGGAGCCCCTTCCATGACACAATGCCAATACTCGCTTTATTTGATAACTCTATGTTCACGTATCATAAATCACCTATTGTTGTCATGACAGAATCCTCTGCACAAGGAGCAAGCATAGGGGAATTTCGCTCTTTAGTGAACCAGAAGCCATTTATTGATTGGCCGGTTCATCAAATCGCAATTGATTTTGACTATAACCGCTTCTTCAAACATTTCATGTCACTTATGACGGGTGAACAATTTTAGCATAAAAAAAACAGACCGTGATTTCTCACGGTCTGTCGTTTATTTCCTACAATTATCGTTTGATGTTATAGAAAGATTTGATACCATCGTAAACAGCGATTTCGCCTAGTTCGTCTTCGATGCGTAATAATTGGTTGTACTTAGCAATACGGTCAGTACGGCTCATAGAACCAGTTTTGATTTGGCCAGCGTTAGTTGCAACTGCGATGTCAGCGATTGTAGCATCTTCAGTTTCACCAGAACGGTGAGATACAACTGCTGTGTAACCAGCACGTTTAGCCATTTCGATAGCTTCGAAAGTCTCAGTTAAAGTACCGATTTGGTTAACTTTAATTAAGATTGAGTTAGAGATACCTTTTTCGATACCTTCAGCAAGTTTTTGAGTGTTAGTTACGAATAAATCGTCACCAACTAATTGTACTTTATCACCGATACGCTCAGTTAATAATTTGTGACCATCCCAGTCGTTTTCGTCTAAACCATCTTCGATAGAGATGATTGGGAAGTCTTTGCAAAGCTCTTCATAGAAATCAACCATTTCTGCAGAAGTTAAGCCAGTACGGCCTTCGCCTGCAAGGTCATATTTACCAGTTTCTTTGTTGTAGAACTCAGAAGAAGCAACGTCCATTCCTAAGAATACGTTCTCGCCAGCTTTGTAACCAGCTTTTTCGATAGCTTCGATGATTACTTCTAAAGCTTCACGGTTAGAACCAAGGTTTGGAGCGAATCCACCTTCGTCACCTACTGCAGTGTTAAGACCTTTGTCATGTAATACAGCTTTAAGTGCATGGAATACTTCAGCACCCATACGGATTGATTCTTTGAATGTTGGAGCACCAACTGGTAAGATCATGAACTCTTGGAAGTCAACGTTGTTATCAGCGTGAGAACCACCGTTGATGATGTTCATCATTGGAGTTGGTAATTGTTTTGCATTGAATCCACCAAGGTAACGGTATAATGGAAGACCTACGAAGTCAGCTGCTGCGTGAGCTACTGCCATAGATACACCAAGGATAGCGTTAGCGCCTAGTTTACCTTTGTTTGGAGTGCCATCTAATTCGATCATAGCACGGTCGATACCAGCTTGGTCAGTTACATCGAAACCAGCGATTTCTGGAGCGATAATTTCGTTAACGTTGTTTACTGCGTTAACAACACCTTTACCAAGGTAACGAGATTTGTCACCGTCACGTAATTCTACTGCTTCGTGCTCACCAGTAGATGCACCACTTGGTACGATAGCGCGTCCGAAAGCGCCGCTTTCTGTGTAAACTTCTACTTCTACAGTTGGGTTACCACGAGAGTCAAGGACTTCGCGAGCATAAACATCAATAATTGTTGACATAATAAATTCTCTCCTTTTTATATAAGCAAATTATTTAATAATTGTTTTACCTGTCATTTCTTTCGGTTGTTCCACATTTAAAAGTGTAAGCATTGTTGGAGCGATATCTCCTAAAATACCACCTTCACGAAGCTCTACATCATTTTTTGTAACGATGAAAGGAACCGGGTTAGTTGTATGAGCTGTCATAGGACCGCCATCAGCAGTTAACTCCTGATCAGCATTACCATGGTCAGCAGTAATAAGTGCTACACCATCTTTTGCAAGAATCGCTTCTACAACTTTTCCTAAACATTCGTCAGTTGCTTCTACTGCTTTAATTGTTGGTTCCATCATCCCAGAATGGCCAACCATATCACAGTTCGCAAAGTTAAGAATGATAACATCATGTTTATCATTTTCGATTTCATTTACTAAAGCGTCCGTTACTTCGTAAATGCTCATTTCAGGTTTCAAGTCATACGTTGCAACCTTCGGTGAGTTAATTAAGATACGCTCTTCTCCTGGGAATTCAGCCTCACGACCACCGCTAAAGAAGAATGTAACGTGCGGATACTTTTCAGTTTCCGCGATGCGAAGTTGCTTTAATCCCGCTTGCGCAACAACTTCACCTAAAGTGTTATCAAGGTTCATTGGCTTGAATGCCACGTAACCATCTACAGTTTCACTGAAGTGTGTCATACATACGAATTCTGGAATGTGAGGTACTTTTTCACCACGATCGAACTCACGGAAGTCTTCGTTTGTAAATACACGAGCAATTTGAATTGCACGGTCTGGACGGAAGTTATAGAAGATAACTGCATCATCATCATTGATTGTTGCAACTGGCGTGTTATCTTCGTTAACAATTACAGACGGCAATACGAATTCATCATAGATACCGTTCGCATAAGAGTCTTCTACACACTCTTCTGCTGATTTATAAGTAGGGCCTTCACCATTCACCATAGCACTGTAACATTTTTCTACGCGATCCCAACGCTTGTCACGGTCCATAGAGTAATAACGACCAGAGATAGTCGCGAATTGTCCTACTCCTGTTTCTTTAATTACTTCATTCGTTGCATCGATATAACCTTTTGCTGTTTGTGGTCCAACATCGCGGCCGTCTAAGAATGCATGGATATAAACTTTCTCCACGCCTTCTTTTGCTGCTAGGCGAAGAAGAGCAAACATATGGTTCATGTGACTGTGCACACCACCGTCAGAAAGTAAACCGAATAAATGAAGTGCAGTACCTTTTTCTTTTACACTTTTAATTGCATTTTGGAAAGTTTCGTTCTTATCGAACTCGCCTTCACGAATTGCAACGTTAACGCGTGTTAAGCTTTGATATACTACGCGGCCAGCACCGATATTTAAGTGACCAACCTCAGAGTTACCCATTTGACCTTCTGGAAGACCTACTGCCTCGCCACAAGCTGTAAGCGTTGTGTGAGGGAATTTGTTCCAGTAACCATCAAAATTAGGTTTCTTAGCTTGTGCTACAGCATTCCCGTAAGTTTCTTCACGAAGTCCGAAACCGTCAAGAATGATTAAAGCTGTTGGCTTTCTCATTTTACCGCCCCCAGAAGACCTAAGAACGAAGCAGGCTCTAAGCTAGCACCGCCAACTAAAGCGCCGTCGATGTCAGATTGTGCCATATACTCTTTAATGTTTTCTGGTTTTACGCTACCGCCGTATTGGATACGAACAGCTTCTGCAGCTTCTGGAGAAACAGCTTCTGCAACAACTTTACGGATGTGCGCACATACTTCGTTTGCATCTGCAGAAGAAGAAGATTTACCTGTACCGATAGCCCAGATTGGCTCATAAGCGATAACAGTTGCTTTAACTTGCTCTTCTGTTAAACCTGCAAGTGCTTTTGTCACTTGACCTGCTACTAAATCAAATGTTTTTCCGCTTTCGCGCTCTTCTAAAGTCTCACCACAACATACGATTGGTGTTAAACCATGTTCAAATGCTGCGATAGTCTTTTTGTTTACTGACTCATCTGTTTCAGCAAACATTTCACGACGCTCAGAGTGGCCAAGTACTACATAGCCAACTTTTAAGTCGCTAAGTGCTACTGGGCTAATTTCGCCAGTGAATGCACCATTTTTTTCGAAGTGCATGTTTTGTGCACCTACTTGTAAGTCAGTTCCTTCAGTTGCTGCTACAAGGCGCTCTAAGAATAGAGCTGGAGAGCAAACTACTGCATCAACAGCTGAAGCTGCTGGGATTTGACCTTTAACTTCCTCTACGAAGCTAACTGCTTCTGATAGAGTTTTATTCATTTTCCAGTTACCTGCGATAATTGGTTTACGCATGCTTTGCACCGTCCTTTTTCTTTGGCTGCTACTTATTTGTCGTTAAGACAAACTACACCTGGAAGCTCTTTACCTTCCATGAATTCTAATGACGCACCGCCGCCAGTAGAAATGTGGCTCATTTTATCAGCCATACCGAATTTTTCAACAGCTGCTGCAGAGTCACCACCGCCGATAACAGAGTATGTATCTTCTGCATCTGCTAATGCTTGTCCTACTGCTTTTGTACCTTCTGCGAATGGAGTCATTTCGAATACACCCATTGGTCCATTCCATACAACAAGCTTAGAATTTTTAATTACATCTGCATAAATTTCACGTGTTTTAGGACCGATGTCCACGCCTTCCCAGTTAGAAGGGATAGAGTCGATACCAACGATTTTAGTTGTTGCAGTTTCAGAGAATTCCTCAGTGATTACAACATCAACTGGCATGTAGAAGTTTACGCCTTTTTCTTTTGCAAGTTGCATAAATTCTTTAGCTAGTTCGATCTTGTCGTCTTCACATAGAGATAGACCAATTTCATGACCTAAAGCTTTAACGAATGTGTAAGCAAGTCCGCCACCGATGATTAAGTTATCTACTTTGTCTAATAGATGACGAATTACACCGATTTTATCTTTTACTTTCGCGCCACCGATGATAGCTGTAAATGGACGTTCTGGGTTAGAAAGTGCTTTACCAAGTACATCTAACTCTTTTTCCATTAATAGACCAGATACTGCTGGTAGGTAGTCTGCGATACCTGCTGTAGAAGCGTGAGCACGGTGAGCTGCACCGAATGCATCGTTTACGAAGATGTCAGCAAGTGCTGCAAATTCTTTCGCAAGTTCTGCATCGTTCTTTTCTTCGCCCGCATAGAAACGTACGTTTTCAAGAACTAATACGTCGCCTTCGTTCATTGCTGCAACCATTTCTTGTGCAACTGGTCCGAATGCTTCGTCCGCTTTTTTAACGTCTTTACCAAGAAGCTCGCCTAAACGTGCTGCTACTGGAGTTAAACGCATTTCTTCTACTACTTGACCTTTTGGACGGCCTAAGTGACTTGCTAAAATAACTTTCGCACCTTGCTCTACTAAATATTGAATTGTAGGAAGAGCTGCACGGATACGAGTTTCATCTGTAATTTTGCCTTCTTTCATAGGTACGTTGAAATCAACGCGGCAAAATACACGCTTACCTTTTAAATCTACGTCACGAATTGATTTTTTGTTCATTGGATTTCCCTCCGACTACTAGTTAGGATTGACAAAACCCACTCAAAAGCTTAACACATTTGCTTTTAAAACGAAAGAAGAGAGAGAGGGAACAAACCCTCTCCCTCGTTTTGTCATTGATAACTTATATAATTAAGAATTAAAGACCTTTTGAAGTCATGTAAGCTGCTAGGTCTACTACGCGGTTAGAGTAACCAGTTTCGTTATCGTACCAAGAAAGTACTTTAACCATGTTACCTTCCATTACCATTGTAGATAATGCATCGATTGTAGAAGAAGCTGTACATCCGTTATAGTCGATAGATACTAATGGCTCTTCGCTGTATCCAAGGATACCTTTTAATTCGCCTTCAGCTGCTGCTTTGAATGCTGCATTTACTTCTTCAACTGTTACTTCTTTGTCAAGTTCAACAACTAAGTCAACTAGAGAAACGTTAGCAGTTGGAACACGTACAGCGCCACCGTTTAATTTACCTTTAAGTTCTGGTAATACTAATGCTACAGCTTTAGCTGCACCAGTAGATGTTGGGATCATGTTTTCAGCTGCTGCACGAGCACGACGTAAATCTTTGTGTGGTAAGTCTAAGATTTGTTGGTCGTTAGTGTAAGAGTGAATTGTTGTCATCATTCCGCGTTTTACGCCGAATTTTTCGTTTAATACTTTAGCGAATGGAGCTAGACAGTTTGTAGTACAAGAAGCGTTAGATACTACGTTGTGGTTAGCTGCATCGTATTGTTCGTGGTTAACACCCATAACTACAGTGATATCTTCGTCAGAAGCTGGAGCTGAGATGATAACTTTCTTAACTGATCCACCTAAGTGTTTCTCAGCATCTGATTTTTTAGTGAAACGGCCAGTAGATTCTACTACTACTTCTACTCCGTAGTCGCTCCATGGTAATTGAGCTGGGTCACGCTCAGCGATAACTTTAATTTCTTTACCGTTAACAACGATGCTGTTTTCGTTAGCAGATACTTCTGCATTTAAAGTTCCGTGAACTGTGTCATATTTTAAAAGGTGAGCTAATGTTTTAGCATCTGTTAAGTCGTTGATTGCTACTACTTCTACCTCAGAGTTGTTAAGAGCTGCGCGGAATACGTTACGTCCGATACGTCCAAATCCATTAATACCAATTTTAGTCATTTGAATTTCCTCCTTGGGGGATTATATTAAAGGGTAAAACCCTTTGTTAACTGTTTTGCTGCACCTTCATCTGTAATTAGAATTGAAGTGTGCCCTTGTTTAATTACAGCCTGTATTGCTTTTGCCTTTGAAGAACCTCCAGCGACTGCAACAACATGAGATACATTTTGTAAGTCCTCTAGTTGCATACCAACTGTTCTTACTTTATGAACAACATTTCCTTCTTCATTAAAGTAGTAACCGAAAGCTTCGCCAACTGCTTCGCTTGCCTGAATCTTTAACCAATCTGCTTCTGAAGTACTTCTGCGACGTGCCATTGTTAACGCATCACCTATTCCATGAATGACGATATTGGAAGATCGAATCAACTCAAGAACTTCTTTCACGGAAGGCTCTGTCACAATAGACGCATATGCTTCGCTACTAACATGGTCTGGAACATACAATAAGCGATAATTACTCATCGTATTTTGCGCCATCTTGGCACAAATGGTATTGGCTTCTAATTCAACACCTTCTCCAATTCCACCACGTGCTGGGACAAACAGCATATGTAAATCTTTGCAATCAAGTTGCATCATGTCCGCAGCAGCAGCTAGCGTAGTTCCTCCAGCCACAGCAACGATATTATTCGCTGTCAGACGGTCTTTTATACAAGTCACACAAGCACGGCCCATCTCCAGTTTGACCCAAGGTGATTCATCACTATCACCAGGGACAACGAAAACTTCATCCAAGTCTAATGTTTCCTTAAGTTGCTTTTCTAAAACCTTTAACCCGGAAATTTCTTTCATAAAGTCTTCCAAAGCAAGAACTAAAGCTGTTCCTTCTTCTGTCAAAGTCATTCCAGAAGAAGCGACGTGAACTAAGTTTTGTTCTTTCAAAACTTGAACTTCACTTCGCAATACTCGTTCTGTCATACCGAGACTTGCTGATAAGTTTCTTCTTCCAATCGGCTGCATGAGCCTAATGTATTGAAGAATTTGCATTCTCGTTTGCATAACAGGTAGCAGATCAGGTAATAATTTTTTTGTGTTCTGAATCCATGAGCGCATATCTTTTCTCCTCACTACATCGGTTCATTTTCCCTCGTGGTCACTTTACGTCCCGTAGTGACATTTTGTGTCCCACATAGGTTAAAAAAATAATCCCTGCTACGTGTATTATTGTAACAGGAGATAGAAACTTATTCAACTCTTAACTGCATTCTTTATATAGTTTATTATGACACCTTTGTGAATGTTACCATATTCTACTTGTTTTCCGTCCATTTCTACAACCGGAATCATTAAGTGATATTTTTCTAAAAGGTCATTATCTTCATATATATCTATTTCCTCGATTTGAAAAGAATATTCACATTGTACTTCCTGTAAAACTTGTTTCGCCTTCACGCAAAGGCCACAATCTTTTTTAGTATACAGTACAACTTTCATCTTCTTCACCTATCCGATCGTTTTTCGTAATGACGAAGCTGGGATATGCATTTGTTCTCTATACTTCGCCACTGTTCTTCGAGAAATAACAATTTCATGCTCTTCTTCTAATAATTTTGAAATCTTTTGATCTGAAAGTGGCTTTTTCTTATCCTCTGCCCCAATTAGCGTTTGAATAAATTGTTTTACACGTTTTGTAGAAACTGCTTCATCTTCAGTCGTCGAAACGGCATTGCTAAAGAACGATTTCATCTCAAATAAACCGTGTGGTGTTTGCACATATTTATTTCGCGTCGCACGACTAATTGTCGATTCATGCACACTTAACTCTTCCGCTACCTCTTTTAAAGCGAGAGGTCTTAAATACTCTGGACCTTTCCAGAAGAAATCACGTTGTTTTTCCATAATAATAGTCATTACTTGCAGAAGCGTCTGTTTTCTCTGCTTCAAACTGCGCATAATCCACTGCACATGCTGATACTTTTCTGATACGTAAGATGCTACTTCACTTTCACTATTATTAAGAAGCGCACTATATTCAGAATGAATTTCAATTCTCGGCATATTTCTCTCATTCATTTGTAAAACGAGGCGATCGCCATCTTTTTTCACCGCCATATCAGGTACAATGTAAAGTGGTTTATCTGAAGAAAACGCAAGACCTGGTTTTGGTTGTAATGACGTTATACAATTTACCGCACTCTGCAATTCCTCATTACTACATTTCAACACTTGAACGAGCTTTCGCCAATCTTTCTTCACAAAATAAGCGAAATGATCTTCTACAACCTCTTCTGCTAATCCATTACGTCTTTGTAAGCGCTTCAATTGTAAGGTTAAACATTCCTGAATATTACGCGCCCCTACCCCTGCTGGCTCCAGTGATTGGACAAGCTCTACAGAACGGTCGACTACATGAATATGTGCAGAAAGGAGCTCTGCTAACTCTTCATTCGTTTCTTGTAAATATCCATTTCCATCCATGTTCATAATAATGAAAGAAGCTACTTTTCGCTCTTCTTCATCTATTTTATAATACTGTATTTGATTTAATAAATGTTGCTGAATCGTTGTAGAATCCACACTGTAGATCTCCATCTGATTCTCGACTTGTTTGCTGGTACTTTTACTGTTGTTAGAGCTCTTTTTCTTCTCCCTCTCAAAACCACCTAACTCAATAAGGGGATTCTCTAACGATTGCTCATACAAAAACTCCGATAATTCTTGTACATTATACTGGAGCATTGTAATCGCTTGCCTTAACTCTTGTGTCATTGCCAAACGTAAGCTTTGTTCTTGTAAAAGACTTGCCTTCAAACTAATCTCCCCCTTGTTTCTATTGTACAATAAGTTTGGTAAAAGGAGAATCCTCACGCAGACACCCATTCCAAAATATTATTAATTTATATGTATTAATGAGATTTACAACTTACAACCGAAATTTGAATAATATTGAAAGAAAATAATAAAATTAAAAATTATTATCAAGTACTAATAGTAAATCTTATTACTAGATATAACAAGAGGTAAATAAAAAAAGTCCTAACCTACAAAACGTAAGTTAGGACTTTTTGACGCGCCCAGAGGGATTCGAACCCCCGGCAGACGTGGTACCGGAAACCACCGCTCTATCCGACTGAGCTATGGGCGCATGATTATAGAAAACACTTCATTTTCTTCTCATAATAATAGCAATAAAATCCATCTAAATCAATAAAAATATCCCCGTAATACCTTATGCATCTTAGCTAAAAGCATATAAAATCCATTCCACCCCTAAATTTTCCAATCATAAATTCTCCCCAACTCACAAATTATAATCTTTGAATTGATATTCCAAAGGGGGCTTCATTCAATGACTGTAATTACAAAATTAAAGCAGACTGTTTCTGGATTAAAAAGTGCACAAGCTAGCTTAGAGGGATTCGCTCTTGATACGGATAACCAACAAGCTAAGCAACTTTTCCAAACAGCTGCGCAGCAAACACAAACGATTATCGATTCTTTAAACCCACGTGTTGAAGAAGTCCAACAAGAAGAACCACAATACTCACAGCAATAATGAATCAGTCTTGCTGTGAAATAGAAAAAGGATGATATGCAGTCATCCTTTTTCTATCACATTACATATTGCAATAGAAATGGAATGATGATTATGCGAAAGATTGGACTTATAACCGCGTTATTTATACTTCTATTTAGTTCTTTTACCGGTTGTGATCATAGCCCATTAGATAAAAAGGTAAAGAAAGAAGAAACAAAACGAACAGAAAAAGAAAAGGGTCCAAAATTAACAAAGATGAGTACAGAATCCTTTAATCAATCTATATCGCAAGGAGCTAAGAAAAAGGCCCTCGCTATGGATGAAATTATAAAAAGCGCAGCAGTGAATTCAAATTTAGATCTCTACATAGCGGTTATACCTGAGCATCATGAAAGGTTTGGATTAAAACCTTTGCGCAAGAAACTTCAAAAGCAACTAAGTGATGAATATCCTACTTTCGATGTTCGTGTTAGTACAGATAAAAAAATCTTTATGTTACTCGAAAAGCTTGCAAACAAAATTAAGAAAAAAGAAGTATCTAAAGATGAGATCAAAAAACAGTTAAAGCTAATCGGATCAGAAATGGAATCTAACACTTAACGCTTTCGAATAGAAAAGGAAGGATTGCAATGTCAAGTAAAGATAAAAACTTAACCCCTGTACAACAGGAATACAAAAAATTTGAGCAAGAACGCGAACCGAAACGCCCTGTTCTAAAAAATTGTTTAAAGGCCTTTTTCGTTGGTGGTTTTATCTGCCTAATCGGGCAACTGATATCAACTTTTTATATTACGTATTTCGATTTTACCGAACGCTCAGCAGGAAATCCAACAGTCGCAACTCTCATTTTTATCTCAATGTTGCTAACCGGATTCGGTGTATACGATCGTCTCGGTCAGTTTGCAGGCGCTGGAACAGCTGTACCTGTCACTGGATTTGGTAACTCTGTTATCTCCGCGTGTATTGAACACCGAACGGAAGGTTTTGTACTTGGTGTCGGCGGTAATATGTTTAAACTAGCTGGTTCTGTTATTTTATTTGGTGTATTTTCCGCTTTCGTCATCGCACTTATTAAAACTATTCTCGTTCAATGGGGAGGGCTATAAATGTTACAAGGACACCGAACGTGGGTATTTGAAAACAAACCAGTCATTATTTCAACAGGGGTTGTCGGTGGACCATTTGAAGCAAAGGGGAACATCCCAGAAGACTTCGATATCCTTCATGAAGATTTATGGCTCGGACAAGATTCCTATGAAAAAGCACATAAGATTTTATTTGAAGAAGCTTGTAGTCGCGCTACTGAAAAAGCAGAACTTCGTAAAGATGATATTCAATTCGTACTCGCAGGAGATTTAATTAATCAAATTACTCCAACAAGCTTTGCTTGCCGCACACTTGGGACTCCTTATCTCGGATTATTCGGGGCTTGCTCTACTTCTATGGAAGGTTTAGCACTTGGGGCAAGTATCGTAAATGCAAAAGGTGCAAAATATTTATTAACTGGAGCTTCAAGCCATAATACAGCTGTAGAAAAACAGTTCCGCTACCCTACCGAATACGGTGGACAAAAGCCGCCTACTGCACAGTGGACAGTAACCGGAGCAGGAGCCGCTATTTTAAGCGATACTGGACACGGTCCAAGAGTAACCTCTGCAACAATCGGCCGAGTGGTTGATATGGGATTAACGGATCCGTTTAATATGGGAGGCGCAATGGCTCCAGCTGCAGTTGATACAATTGAAGCCCATTTACGTGAACGTCAAATTGATGCCTCTTACTACGATTTAATCGTAACAGGCGATCTCGGACATGTAGGACGCGAAATTGCTTATGACTTACTACATAAACACGGAACGAAAGTAACGAGCGAACAATTTCAAGATTGCGGAATTATCATTTATAGAGAAGGACAACCTGTCATAGCTGGTGCTAGCGGACCTGGATGTTCTGCAACAGTCGTGTACGGTCATTTATTAAACCGAATGAAAAGAGGAGAGTTCAAAAAAATACTTGTCGTTGCGACAGGCGCTTTACTATCTCCACTTACATTCCAACAAGAAGAAACGATTCCGTGTATCGCTCACGCCGTTTCGATTGAATTTGGAGGTGCAACGCAATGATTTTTTTCTGGGCTTTCGTCATTGGCGGACTCATATGTGTAATCGGCCAACTTATGTTTGATGTCGGCAAACTAACACCTGCTCATACAATGGCAACACTCGTTGTTGCTGGAGCTATATTAGATGGATTTAATTTGTATGAGCCATTAATTGATTTCGCTGGAGCCGGGGCAACTGTACCTATTACAAGCTTTGGTAATGCCCTCGTTCATGGCGCAATGGAAGAAGCTGCAAAACATGGCATCGTTGGCGTTATTACCGGCATGTTTAAAGTAACGAGCGCCGGTGTATCAGCGGCTATTATTTTCGGCTTCATTGGAGCATTGTTATTCAAACCGAAAGGATAAGAGGTGTTTATATGACTGTTATCGCTAGCGTAAAAACTTGCCTTGCTAGTGTAAGGGGCGCTCAAGCAAGTTTAAGCTCCCTTTCATTAAATTCACAAGACGAAGAATCAAAACGCGTATTTCATGAATGTATGTTAGAAATGGACAGCGTCATCGCTGATTTAAAGGATAGAATTTCAGTATTAGAACGTGAAGAACCTCAATATAAAGGGTTTTAAGTAGACTGGAGGAAACGACTATGTCTCACCTGCCGGAATGGACACTTGTCATTCTTCGCTCTGTATTCATATTAATTATTTTATTCGCTATTACGAAATGGTTAGGGAAAAGACAAATCTCTCAGCTTTCCTTTTTTGAATACATAGCCGGAATGACGATTGGTGACATCGCTGCCCAAGTATCTACAGGGCTCGATTCAAAATTTTTTCACGGCGTCTTTGCGATACTCATTTTCGCTGTGGTACCTTTTTTAACAGGAATCCTCTCTTTAAAGAACAAAACAGCTCGGGACTTCTTTGAAGGGAAATCTACCGTATTAATAAAAGACGGAAAGATACTCGAAGATAACTTAAAGAAAGAAAAATATACCAGTGACGAATTACTGGAACTTCTCCGTGGAAAAAGTGCGTTCAGCGTAGCTGAAGTCGAATTTGCTGTCTTAGAACCGAGCGGAGAATTAAATGTATTATTAAAGAAAGATTCCCAGCCACTTACAGCAAAAGACATCGGTTTAAAAGTACCAAACGAGAAAGAACCACAAACTGTTATTATGGATGGAAATGTACTAGATGAACCTCTTTCAGCAAGCGGACATAACCGCGCTTGGCTACATTCAGAATTAGAAAAACTTGGTGTTGTTATTGAAAATGTCTTCCTCGGTCAAGTGGATTCATACGGACAACTTACTATCGACATTTACAATGACAAACTCCAAATGCCTTCTCCTCAAAACAAACCTTTATTATTAGCATCTTTAAAAAAATGTCATGCTGATCTTGAACTATTTTCCTTAGAAACAAAGTCGAAATCAGCAAGTGAAATGTATAGTAAAAACGCGAAACAAATCGAAAAGATTTTAAATAAAGTAACCTATCTTTTAAAAGACTAATTATCGAAAGAACGCTTCAGTTAAAAGGCGTTCTTTTCTTTTTTCTCCAGTTTTCATAACGTTTAAATTTATGTAATTCGGTTATGATGTTGAAGATACATAAGCAGGGAATTTCGAAAACATAGCGAATATTTCATGGTACAACTACATATTTTTTTGATTTAAAGTGGTTTCGTTTGACCTTTATTGACCATAATTGTATTATAAGACTAAGAAAGCTTTATAAGGAGGAAATAACAGATGAATTTAATTCCTACAGTAATTGAACAAACAAATCGTGGAGAACGCGCTTACGATATTTACTCTCGACTATTAAAAGACCGCATCATTATGCTTGGTAGTGCAATTGATGACAACGTAGCTAACTCAATCGTTTCCCAGCTTTTATTCTTGGAATCTCAAGATCCAGAAAAAGATATTCATATCTACATCAACAGCCCTGGTGGTTCTATCACAGCAGGTATGGCAATCTATGATACAATGCAGTTTATTAAGCCACAAGTATCAACAATCTGTATCGGTATGGCAGCATCTATGGGTGCATTCTTACTTGCAGCAGGTGAAAAAGGAAAACGTTATGCACTTCCAAACAGTGAAGTAATGATTCACCAACCACTTGGAGGAGCACAAGGTCAAGCGACTGAAATCGAAATCGCTGCAAAACGTATCCTATTCTTACGTGAAAAACTAAACCAAATTCTTGCTGACCGCACTGGTCAACCACTTGAAGTACTACAACGCGACACAGACCGCGACAACTTCATGACAGCAGAAAAAGCTTTAGAATACGGTTTAATCGATAAGATCTTTACAAATCGTTAATACTTAAAAGCGAAAGCGGCTCGTTTAGAATCGCAGGTCGCTGGAGCTGGATACAACTAAAAGTGGAAGCGCCCTATAATTGGGCGCTTCTTTTATATATTGTTCCCCGCTCACATACCCCATCCAGTATCTCTCTAAATATATCAGCGATTTTTCAAATATATCGACCGTAACTCCGATTATATCAGCGATTATTCTAATATATCGACGTTTCGACACAACTTATCGACTTACCGACAATTCTCGACAAGCACGTACCCCTTAAATACCCCTCCTCGCTAATTCGCACAGACAACAAAAAGCTATCGCATATACGCGATAGCTTTTTATTGTACATATGCAGCTAATGCTTCTAAAGCCTCTTCTGCATCTGAACCTTCTGTTGTAATTGTTATCATGCTTCCAGTTCCAATTGCTAAGCTCATAATCCCCATTATGCTCTTTGCATTTACTGTCTTTCCATCTTTCTCGATGAAGATATCTGCATGAAAGCGATTTGCCTCTTGTACAAACAACGCAGCCGGACGTGCTTGTAAACCGTTTTTTAATGAAACCTGAACTCGTTTTTGAACCACAGCTCCATTTCCCCTTTAACCTCTTATTTTTTTGCTACCGTTTCCCCCGCGCGTAATTTCTCTGCAATTTCATCGATTTTACGCAAACGATGATTAATACCCGACTTACTAATCTTCCCCCCGGATACCATCTCACCTAACTCTTTCAATGTTACATCTTGATAATCTCTTCGTAATTGTGCAATCTCTTGTAGTTTATCCGGCAATATATCAAGACCAACTGTCTCATCAATGTAACGAATATTTTCAATCTGCCTTAGTGCTGCACCAATTGTTTTATTTAAATTAGCTGTTTCGCAGTTCACTAAACGATTTACAGAATTACGCATATCACGTACGATTCGAATATCTTCAAATCTTAAAAGTGCATTATGAGCACCTATAATATTTAAAAACTCTGTAATTTTTTCTGCTTCTTTCAAATACGTAATGTACCCTTTTCTTCTTTCCAACGTCTTACTATTTAAATCAAATCCGTTCATCAGTTCACATATAGCATCATTATGTTCCTTATATAACGAAAAGATCTCTAAATGATAAGATGATGTTTCTGGGTTATTTACTGAACCACCTGCTAAAAATGCGCCGCGTAAGTACGATCGTTTACAACACTTCTTCTCAATCAATTCTTGTGATATATTTCGAATAAATGAAAAGTCATCTCGAACGATATGAAGATCAGCTAATATTTCACGAGACTTCTCAACAAGCCGCACAATATATACATTATTTTTCTTCAAGCGCATTTTTTTACGAACAAGCAATTCTACCGTCACGTCATATCCTTTTTTCAAAAGCGTATAAATCCTTCTTGCAATTGCCGCATTTTCCGTTTGAATATCGATAGATAGACGACGGTTTGAAAAAGAAAGCGACCCGTTCATTCGAAGTAACGCTGATAATTCTGCTTTCTCACAGCATTCCTTCATCTCAAGATTCGTCAACTCTTTCTTTGTTTCTGATGCAAATGACACAGTCAACACCTCCTTATACGATTATTATGGAACAAAATTCTTGTCCTATATGAATGAGGAGCGCTACCTCAAACGAGGCAACGCATATTTATAACAATGAATATAAAATGGAAGCTAACTTTAACGTATCATGCCTTACAACATGATCATCATACTTCGCTAATCCCTCTTGAATAACATCAATATTATTTTCAACAAAACGTTCTTCATCCACTACAACTGGTGTAGACATTTCTTCATCATATAACTTACGTAATTCACAAGGAATCTCACGGTTATTTACAATTGCAGTATTGATAAATGGTTGCCCTAAATGATCGTGTAACGCCTGCACATGATCAAAAGCAGTATATCCCATCGTTTCACCCGCTTGTGTCATAACGTTACATACATATACCTTCTTCGCCTTTGCAGCAAGAACAGCGTCTCCAATTTTGTTAACAACTAAATTGGGCAATATACTCGTATACAAACTGCCAGGACCGAAAACAAGTAAATCAGCTCGTTTAATCTCAGCCAACGTTTCATGCAATGGCTCTACATCTTCTGGAGTTAAAAAGACACGATTAATCTTCTTTCCGTAATAAGGAATCTTTGATTCACCTGTTACAATTTCCCCATCTTCAAGTTCCGCATGAAGTACCGCACTTTGATTCGCTGCTGGTAATACACGTCCTCTGACATTTAATACTTTACTTGTTTCTGTAATTGCATGGAAAAAGTCTCCTGTAATCGAGGTCATACCTGCCAATAATAGATTTCCTAACGCATGACCTTTCAGTCCGTCTCCTGTTGTGAAACGGTGCTGAAATAAAGCTTCCACCAGTGGCTCTACATCCGATAACGCAACAAGTACGTTACGGATGTCACCTGGAGGTGGAATTTCTAGCTCATCACGTAATCGACCCGAACTGCCACCATCATCAGCGATTGTAACAACTGCTGTAATATCAACAGGATATTGCTTTAATCCTCTTAATAAAACTGAGAGTCCAGTTCCGCCTCCCATGATGACAATTTTAGGTTTTCTCTCTTTTTTCATCCCTTAATGGCCCTTTCTCTTCTCCACATCACGATGAGATACATGAACACTATACTCTGGTTTCAAATGTTTCCCAAGGTATTCTGTAAGCGTAACAGAACGATGCTGTCCACCTGTACATCCAATTGCAATTACAAGTTGACTTTTGCCTTCTCTTTTATAATGAGGCAGCATGAAAGTAATCAGATCCGTCAACTTCTCTAAAAACTTATGTGTCTCATTAAATTTCAGTACATACGAAGAAACTTCTTCATCTAGTCCTGTTAATGGCTTCATGTGTGGAATGTAATATGGATTTGGTAAAAAACGAACATCAAATACTAAATCTGCATCAATTGGAATACCGTACTTAAATCCAAATGACATAACATTTACACGAAATGCTTGCTCAGTTTCTGTTGAGAACAAGTGAACAATTTTTTCACGTAATTCTTTCGGTTTTAAATCCGATGTATCAAGCACAATATTCGCTCGTGCTTTCATATCTGTTAATAAATTGCGCTCTGCTTCGATTCCCTTTAACGGCAAACCAGTTGGTGCAAGTGGATGCGAACGTCTCGTTTCTTTATAACGAGTTACAAGCGTACTATCTTTCGCATCTAAAAATAAAATATGAGGAATAATCCATGTACGTTCTGATAAATCATCAAGTGCTCCCCATAAATGTTCGAAAAACTCGCGGCCACGTAAATCAATACCAAGTGCCACTTTATTCATTTTCCCTTTTGAATCCGCCATAAGCTCAATAAACTTTGGCAATAACATCGGTGGTAAATTATCTACACAAAAATATCCTAAATCTTCAAAACTTTGTAAAGCTACTGTTTTTCCAGCTCCAGACATCCCTGTAATAATTACCATTTTTATATCATTATTCTCTGTCATCGTATCCTCTCCTTGACGGTTTAACTCGGATCTAATCGATATGAAAGCAACTCAAAATCTGGGGTATATACAAATGTACCGTAGATTATGCCATTTCCTTTAATTAAATAATCAATAATGTGATAATCTCCTGGCGCCATTGCTAAATCATCAATTTTATCAAATGTATGCCAACCAATGATGCCTTCTTCGCTCTCTAGTTTGTTTTCTCCTGCAAAATCTGTCGCTAAAAAGGAGAACATCATCCATTCAGAAACAACTTTATCACCTTCTTGGATGACAAAGGTGAAGACCCCCTTTAACGCTGGGTTTTTCAAATAAATACCTGTTTCTTCGCGATATTCGCGAACAACGGAATCTCTTACAGTCTCACCACGCTCCATTTTCCCGCCTGGTGCAACCCACCAATTCCGGCGAGGTTTTTGGAGTAAGAGTACTTCATTATCTCTAATTAACACACAGTTTGTCACTCTTTGCATGTTTCTTCACCTCAGCTACTTGCAGTAAAATTCCTCACTGCATACTTCTTTCATTATACTATCAAAAACAGTTTGCTACAACGAAGGAGCCAGTCCTCTTTCGCTAAGCATATGCTACTCAGCAATTTTAAAAAAGCTTTCTATAACAAGCAATGTAAATGCTTAGACTTTTAATGAATAGCATGAAAAATCCCCTTAACGATTTTTATCGCCAAGGGGATTAAAGCCCTTATTTCTTACCGAAATAAGTAACAATCGCAAATCCTAAAATAAAGGTAATGATTGAACTTATAATTGAAAATCCACCAGTCGGAATCCCAGGGAATACAATTACAATCGAACCGATTACAAGTCCAATAATTGCCGCAAATGTCATACTTTTATAACGATCTAATAAAAAACTAATACCTTTACTACTTACAACAAATCCAACCATAACACCAGCACCGATAACCACGATTAAAGGTAAGTTAAGTGTAGTTAAAGCGTTAATTGCTGTTGGATACACACCAATAATTAATAAAATAAACGATCCACTAATCCCAGGAAGCAGCATTGCCATACTAGCCATCCATCCTGCGAAAAATAAACCAATTGCATTTAAAATTGTTAAAGTCGTAATTGGATCTGCTGCCTTATCTGGTTTAAAGAAAGCTGTAATCGCAACAAGAATTGCTGCAACTATTAATAAAACGATGTGCTTACCTTTAAACGACGACTTTGCATCAGCTTCCCTCATTAACATCGGTAATATACTAATAATTAAACCGAGGAAGAAAAATTGAGTCGGTTCATAATGATTTGCAAGTAAATATTTAATAACGTGACTTAACGTTAAAAATGCCGCTGCCACACCAGCTGCAAGGGGAATTAAAAATCCTAAATGTTTTTTCCATTCACGACTAAAGAATCCACTAATTGCCGCAAGCAATTGTTCATAAATCCCTAACACAACAGCGATTGTACCGCCGCTCACACCAGGAATTAAATCACTAACGCCCATACAAAATCCACGATATATATTACGCCATTCCATACTGAATAAATTCCTCATTTCTTATAGTGATTTTTTCCGTAAAGTCCAGTATATCAATAAGAAAGCTTATAATCCTTATATTTTTTGACAAAACTTTGACATTTTCACACAAAAAAAGAAGAAAGCTCCTGTCGGTAGCTTTCTTCTCACAAGGTATATTATCCCTTATTTTTCTGATACAGTTTTTAATTCCTCTAATAACTCTTCTACGTAATGTTGTGCACTTTGCGCTGCAATACTACCGTCACCTGTTGCAGTTACAATTTGACGAAGCATTTTTTCACGAACATCACCAGCTGCGAAAATACCAGGGATTTTCGTTTCCATACGCTCGTTCGTTTCAAGGTAACCATTTTCATTTGTAATACCTAGTTCAACAAATGGTTTTGATAAAGGTAACATACCGATGTATACAAATACGCCGTCAGTTTTGACTTCTTTCTCTTCTCCACTATTTACGTCCACAAGTGTTACACTTCCTACTTTACCACTTGCTTCGTTGATTTCTTTTATAGTGTGATTCCAAATGAAATCTACTTTTTCGTTTTGGAAAGCACGGTCTTGTAAAATTTTCTGTGCACGAAGCGTGTCACGACGGTGAACGATCGTTACTTTTGATGCGAAGCGTGTTAAGAACACACCCTCTTCAACAGCAGAATCTCCGCCACCAATTACGATAAGCTCTTTTCCTTTAAAGAATGCTCCGTCACATACTGCACAATATGATACACCGCGGCCGCCAAGTTCTGTTTCACCCGGTACACCAATTTTTTTATACTCTGCACCGCTTGCAACGATAATTGCACGTGCTTTATATTCTTTTTTACCAGCAATAATTGTTTTGTATTCTTTACCATCGATGACTTTTTTCACATCACCGTATGCATATTCAGCACCAAATTTCTTCGCATGCTCAAACATTTTATTTGATAAATCTGGTCCTAAAATAGACTCATAACCTGGGTAGTTTTCTACATCTTCCGTGTTTGCCATTTGGCCACCTGGAATACCTCGCTCAAGCATTAATGTGCTTAAATTTGCACGAGATGTATATACTGCAGCTGTCATACCAGCTGGTCCTGCACCAATAATAACGACATCATAAATTTTTTCTTCTGACACACTATTCACTCCTATCCATTCCTACACAATTAAGTTACCCTCATTATACTGTTAGCATCATTTTTTTCCCAATGATTTGCTTATCTTATGTGTGCGTACGCTTAACAGCTTGCACATACTTTCGGACAGTCGCTACAGATACATTATATACATCTCCAAGCTCCGACTGTGTCATTTTATTTCCTTGTTCGCCGCGTACAATGTATTCAATCGCAGCTGACCAGCCGTACACATTTGTAAATATGTCTCCAGATGTATATAAACGTATGAACGTACAAAACCAAAAGTGTAAACACTCTTCGATTAATTCATCATCTTTTTTCGTATAATTGTATAATGCATCCGCAATTCTCGCGCACTGCTCAAATTGCTGTAAATCAGCTGGAATACTCTTATGACTATTAAGTAAAAAGAAGTACTTTGCAAGTTGCGATACGATGGGAACACCGTTCTTCGCTTGCGTTATATCAAAGAAGAATCCAACCTTCTCCGGCGTTGACAATTCATTCATTAAATATAAAGCTAGCATTTGTTCTTCTAGCGTCGCACTTTGCTGAAATGATTTTCGTAATTCTTCAAATAACACATTTTGCCCTTCATCTGCTAAATTCAGCGCATTCCACGGTTCTTTCCCCTTTTTATCAGGATGTAATTCCACGACATATTGCCACATTTTTTCAGCTAGTTGCTGGTCTTTCACCATATACGCAGAATATGCAAACCAATAATAAAAACTAACGTCTCCCTCATATCCTTGACGCTTTAATAGTTTGAACCACTTATATGCATGCTCGAAATAACCAATTGTTGCGAGTGTAGTTCCCAGTTTCAAACGATGTTCAAATGAAATCGGATATACCGAAACTAGCTGTCCCGCTAATGCCTCTACTTGTTTATGCTCTCCAATTGAATATAGAAAAATAAGCGTATTACAAAGCGCATGTATATTACCAGGGTTTTTCTCTAAAATCATTTCTGTTAACTTCAGTGCTTTGTCTACATTACCAGATTGAAAATGTGCAATGGCTAAATTATTATGACCTGACCAAAATTCCGGATAATCTTTCGTAACAATTTCTAATGTAGCAATTGCTTCTTCCAATTGTCCATTACGAATATAGCGATTCGCTTCTTCCTGCATAACAATTAAATCATCTTCATCTTCAATCTCTTCCGCACCCATTGCTTCTTCTTCCATAATCTCAAGAAGTTCTAACGTATCTTCTACGAATTCCTTCTCTTTTGCAACTTCTAAATAACGATCTGCATATTTCTTCGCCTGTTGAAATAACCCCATATATGCATAATTATTTGCAATAAAATAATAGCACTGTTCAAGTTCTGGATTAGATCTAACTAACTTTAAGAAGATTTGATTCGATTCTTGATATTCACCAGCCTCAGATAATACTGATGCTAATTGACATAAAATAAACGGCTCCTTCTCACTTTGTGCCGCTCTTCGAAAATATTTAATTGCATCTTGCAATTTTTGTCCTTTGTAAGCTCTCATCCCTTTTTTATAAAAGAAGTCCGCTAATTGATTAAAAGAGATAACTTGTCCGTTCTCCTTATATATCCTTTGATTTTTCCCCATATATCCTCCAGTTTTTTGTTTTCTTCGTTCACACATTCTTCTATCTATAAGTATAAACGATTCCGTAAAAAACAAAACAGTATATTATACTCAATTATTTCCTTTTTATTCATAAAAAAAGAGGAGAAATGTTACATTTTCACCATGAACCTTCTCTTGCGGTCATTTGCTCTTTCGTATAAATAATACGCATTGGATTTCCACCTACGAAAGCACCGCTCGGTACATCTCTATGAACAAGTGTGCCAGCTGAGACAGTCGCACCGTCTCCAATGTTCACACCTGGTAATATTGTTACATTCGCTCCAATCATTACTTCATTTCCAATGACGATTTCGCCAAGTCGATATTCACGAATTAAATATTCATGTGCTAAAAGCGTTGTGTTATAGCCAATAATCGAATTCTCTCCCACAGTTATCTTTTCTGGGAACATAATATCCGGCATTACCATAAGCGCAAATGATGTTTTCTTTCCTACTTTCATCCGTAAAAAAGTGCGGTACAACCAATTTTTCACGGATAAAAATGGCGTGTAACGCGCAATTTGGATAATAATAAAGTTTTTCATTACCTTCCAAAAAGACACTGTTTTATACACATTCCATAACGAATTTTCTCCTGAAACAGGATAGCGCGTTGTCCGTCGCACTTAGCTCGCTCCTCTACTAACTTACTTGGACCTTTATGAACGGTTCATGTTAGACAAAATCGGTAGCAAATCACTCATTTTATCTAGCATAAAGTCCGGCTTGTAAGCCTCTAAATACGCTCTACCTTTCAACGTCCATGAAACCGCAGCTGTTTTCGTCCCCGCATTTTGACCACCGACAATATCATGATGATTATCCCCAACCATCAATGCCTCTTCTGGTTTTGCATCTAATAATTCAAGCGCTTTTTGAAGTGGCTCCGGATGTGGTTTCACATGCTCTACATCATCAATTGTCACGACAACATCAAAAAATTCATCAAGCTTTGACAACTGTAATCCCATCTCAACGGTTTGTCTCGCTTTCGTTGTAACAATACCAACTTTATAACCTTGCTTCTTCAACTCTCGAACTGTTTCATATACAGTTTCATATTCTTCTACTAATTCATCATGATGATCATGGTTAAATTTCCGATAGCTAGTAATCATCTCTTCAACCTTACTTTCATCAATCTTGCTGAAAGTATCATGCAAAGATGGACCGATAAATGGCAACACATCTTCACGCTTATATTGATTTGGATAATATGTATTTAAAGTATGTAAAAACGAAGAAATAATAAGTTCATTTGTATTAATTAAAGTTCCATCTAAATCAAATAACACGGTATTTATTCTCATCGCCTTAGTCCTTTCGCCTTCCTGAATATGAAAGAAGCAGCATCTTATAATAAGATGCTACTTGTCTCTAATTTTCTAAATATCTTTTATCAGCTTGCCCCATTTTTCGTCTCACAATAATGAAAATAATAGAAATAACAACAAGTCCAATTGACATTACTTGTGCAATACGAAGTGGTCCTAGCATTAAACTATCTGTACGTAAGCCTTCTACGAAGAAGCGTCCTACTGAATACCAAATTAAATATGTGAAGAATAACTCCCCGCGACGTAAATTCACTTTTCTTAATGCAAGTAGTAAAATTACGCCTGCAAAATTCCATAATGATTCATATAAAAACGTCGGATGATAGTACACACCCTCAATATACATTTGATTAATAATGAAATCCGGTAAATGAAGACCTTCTAAAAACTGTCTCGTTACTTCATCACCATGCGCCTCTTGGTTCATAAAGTTTCCCCATCGGCCAATTGCTTGTCCTAGTAAAATACTTGGTGCAGCAATATCAGCCAACTTCCAGAAGGAAACCCCGCGTCGCTTCGCAAAAAGAATTCCGGTAATAACAGCTCCGATTAAACCACCATGAATCGCCAAACCGCCTTGACGAATATTAATAATTTGACTCGGATTTTGTGCGTAATATTCCCATTCAAAAATAACATAGTACATTCTCGCAAAAAGAATAGCGATCGGTACTGCAATTAATACAAGGTCAACAAATGTATCTTTTGGAATACCTAGCCTTTCTCCCTCGCGAGTTGCCAGCCAAAGACCTAATAGCACACCTGTACCGATAATAATCCCGTACCAATACACAGGAAACGGCCCAAGTTGGATAGCTACACGGTCAAGCTGTGGTACAGAAGCTAACAGCATATGTATATGACCTCCCTCTCCAAAGTTTACTCCTGATTTCCTAACTCAATTGCACTCATTAATCGTTCAGAGAACTGCTGTGCTGCATTGACTCCCATACGTTTCAAACGGAAGTTCATCGCTGCTACTTCAATAATAACAGCCAAGTTTCGACCAGGACGAACTGGAAGTGTAATCTTCGTAAGTTCTGTATCAATAATTTTCATCTTCTCTTCATCAAGACCTAAGCGATCGTAATTTTTCTTTTGATCCCAAATTTCAAGATTAATAACAAGTGTAATACGCTTATAATTTCGTACTGCCCCTGCACCGAATAACGTCATAACGTTAATAATACCTAGACCACGAATTTCTAATAAATGCTCGATTAAATCTGGTGAACTTCCGACTAACATATCTTCATCTTCTTGACGAATTTCTACACTATCATCCGCAACAAGACGGTGACCACGCTTTACAAGCTCAAGAGCTGTCTCACTTTTACCAACACCACTTTGACCTGTAATTAAAACACCAACGCCGTAAATATCTACTAACACACCATGAACAGCTGTTGTTGGTGCTAACTTACCTTCTAAATAGTTTGTTAAACGACTTGATAATCTCGTTGTCGTTTGAGAAGAACGTAATAAAGGCATACCTGATTCACGTGATGCTTGTAATAACTCATCTGGTACATCTTGATTACGAGTTACAATAATACATGGCGTCTCCTCAGTACAAAGCGCTTTCATTCTCTCTTGTTTTTGCTCTGACGTTAACGTGTCAAAGAAAGTAAGCTCCGTTTTACCAAGAAGCTGCACACGATCTGCTGGATAGTATGTAAAAAATCCTGCCATTTCAATTCCAGGTCGTGATAAATCACTTGTATCAATTGGACGATGAATACCTTCTTCACCACTGATTAACTCCAATTGAAATTGTTCAATTAAATCTTTTGTCCTTACTTTCGGCATATGTATAAACCTCCACTCCGCTGCGGGTTCAGTCTCGTTTGATGTAAAATTCCATTCTATCGGATATTGTACCATTTTTTTCTGAAAACAAGAAATACGGTTTCTAATAAATAGAAAAAAACATTTCATACGAATAATGAAATGTTTTTCTTTTTGTCACTTTCTCTTTTTTTCATACAGAGGCTCAACAATTGCCTTTTCAATTATCATATTAAAAATTGAAATACAAATTGCCGCAACAATCGCTACACCAAATCCTGATATATTAAAAGCATCTCCTAATAATGAATCTGCTATTTTTAACGTAATCGCATTAATAACAATTAAGAAGAAGCCGAAAGTTACAACAGTAATTGGTAGCGTAATTAAAATTAAAAATGGCTTTACGAACACATTTAAAACCGCCAATATAATACTCGCAATAATTGCAGTTTGTATATTTGCTACGTAAAATGCATCTGGTGCAATCCCTTTTAAAAGTCCCGATACAGCGATTAACACAACGCTATTTACAAGAAGTGATACAATCCATCTCATTTCGTTACACATCCTTTTAAACATATATATTTCATCATACGCTAATAGATAAGAAACGCAAGTATGATACGAACACTTATATCAACTTATTCTATCTTTCATGCTTGTATACCTACTAACATTTCTTAGTAAAATAAGGGCCGCACCATCTATGTTCATGAGTTTTTACAAAAGTCCAAGTGAACTCCTTATCTACAATATAGATATCACCCTTATACATATCGTCCCTCTCACACAATATATCATCCATATGTAACAAACTCGCATCCTTTATTAACAGTACCTCATCACAGTGTTGGTAGAAAATGTAGCAATCCTTTTTCACTTCATTATGAAACGCGTTCTTTGCTTCTTTACCCTCTAAACACTTCTTTTTCTCATAACTAAATATGTTCCAAAGATACCCACATCCATACTTATCTCCATAAAGAAAAATGTCTTCTTTTTCTTCATCACTTAAATGATTTGCAAAGTGATCCTCCCAGCGCTTTCGAAAATATACACCCCAATTTTGAAACTCTCTTACTTTCATATTTTTCTTTCTTAACACCTCTAAAAACTCCATTTTCTCCCCCTATAAAATAAAAACCGAGCGTCATTTCCACCCGGTTTTTATCAATAAACTTATTGCGATAACTCTACTTCTTTTATTTTCTCTTTCATTCTTGCTTTATCACGATTTAAAATCTCTTTTAAATATTTACCTGTGTACGAGCGCTCTTCTTTCACTACTTGCTCTGGCGTTCCGGAAGCAACGATTTGTCCACCTTTATCTCCACCCTCTGGTCCAAGGTCAACTATATAATCAGCTGTTTTTATCACATCTAAATTATGTTCAATTACAAGTACCGTCTCACCGCTCTCAACAAGACGTTGCAGCACTTCTAGAAGACGTGCAATATCATGCGCATGCAAACCAGTCGTTGGTTCATCTAAAATGTATAACGTACGTCCTGTAGAACGACGGTGTAATTCAGAGGCTAATTTCACACGCTGTGCTTCCCCACCAGATAATGTTGTTGCTGGTTGACCTAATTTCATATAACCAAGCCCAACGTCTACAAGCGTTTGAAGTTTACGCTTAATTTTTGGGATATTAGCGAAGAACTCTACTCCATCTTCAATTGTCATCCCTAACACTTCAGAAATATTCTTATCTTTATATTTCACTTCTAACGTTTCACGGTTGTAACGTTTACCATGACAAACTTCACACGGAACGTATACGTCTGGTAAGAAGTGCATTTCGATTTTAATAATTCCATCACCACGGCACGCTTCACAACGTCCACCTTTTACATTAAAGCTGAAACGTCCTTTTTGATATCCGCGCACTTTCGCTTCATTCGTTTGTGCAAACACATCACGAATATCATCAAATACACCTGTGTAAGTCGCTGGATTAGAACGTGGTGTACGACCGATTGGTGATTGGTCAATATCGATTACTTTATCTAAGTGCTCAAGACCTTTAATTTCTTTATGCGTACCCGGCTTCGCTTTCGCTTTATATAACTTTTGCGCTAACGATTTATATAGTACTTCATTAATCATCGTACTTTTACCTGATCCAGATACACCTGTTACCGCTACAAACGTACCAAGCGGGAATGACATCTTCGCATTCTTTAAGTTATTCTCTTTTGCGCCGACAATTTCCACTTTCCTTCCGTCACCTTTACGTCTTTCAAGTGGAACAGGAATAAACTCTTTACCGCTTAAATACTTCCCTGTTAATGAATTATCATCTTGCATCACTTCAGCCGGTGTACCTGCTGATACGACTTGTCCACCGTGAATACCTGCACCAGGCCCTATATCAAGTAAATAGTCAGCAGCCATCATCGTATCTTCATCATGTTCAACAACAATTAACGTATTACCTAAATCGCGCATTTCTTGCAATGTACGAATAAGACGATCGTTATCACGCTGGTGTAAACCAATTGAAGGTTCATCAAGAATATAAAGTACGCCAGTTAGACGAGAACCAATTTGCGTCGCTAAACGAATACGCTGCGCCTCACCACCTGATAAAGTTCCTGCGGCACGACTTAACGTTAAATAATCTAAACCAACGTTCACTAAGAACCCAACGCGCTCCTGAATTTCTCTTAAAATTAAATGAGCTATTTTTTGTTGCTTCTCCGTTAGCTCTACATTCGAGAAGAATTCTTGTACTTCTTGAACTGAATACTTCGTTACGTCAGCAATCGTTTTATTGCCAACAAATACAGCTAAGCTCTCAGGCTTTAAGCGTCCACCTTTACACTTCGGACAAGCTTGTTCTGCCATATACTTTTCCATTTGCTCACGAATGTAATCGGAGCTCGTTTCACGATAACGACGTTCAATGTTTGGAATAACACCTTCAAATAAAATCTCATTTTCCTTTACTTGACCAAATTCATTTACATAGCGGAAATAAACCTTCTCTTCCCCGCTTCCGTACAACACTTTATCAAATAAATCTTTCGGTATATTTTTCACAGGCACATCCATATCAACGCCGTAGTGATTACATACAGATTGTAAAAGTTGCGGGTAATATTGTGAACTTGTCGGTTCCCAAGGTGCAATTGCATGTTCATTTAATGATAAATCCCAGTTCGGGATAACAAGCTCTAAATCTACCTCTAGCTTTGAACCAAGTCCATCACAAGAAGGACATGCTCCGAACGGACTGTTGAATGAGAACATACGCGGCTCTAATTCTCCGATTGAAAAACCACAATGCGGACAAGCATGATGTTCACTAAATAGAAGTTCCTCTTCTCCCATTACATCAATTAACACTCGGCCTCCGCCAAGCTTTAATGCACTTTCAAGTGAATCAGCAAGACGGCTTGCGATTCCTTCTTTTACAACAATACGGTCAATTACAACTTCAATGGAATGCTTCTTATTTTTATCTAACGTAATATCCTCAGATACATCAAGCATTTCACCATCAACACGTACACGAACATATCCTTGCTTCTTAATATCTTCAAGTACTTTCACATGTGCACCTTTACGCCCAGACACGATAGGAGCTAACACTTGTAATTTCGTACGTTCAGGATATTCAAGAACACGGTCTACCATCTGCTCTACTGTTTGTGATGTAATTTCAATCCCATGATTTGGACAAATTGGCGTACCAATTCGCGCAAATAATAAACGTAAATAATCATAAATCTCCGTTACCGTTCCGACAGTTGAACGTGGATTACGACTCGTCGTTTTTTGATCGATTGAAATCGCTGGTGACAATCCTTCAATCGTGTCCACATCCGGCTTATCCATTTGTCCTAAAAACTGGCGCGCATACGCAGATAATGATTCTACGTATCTGCGCTGCCCTTCTGCATAAATCGTATCAAATGCTAATGATGATTTCCCCGAACCAGACAATCCCGTTACAACGACAAGCTGATTTCTCGGAATGGTTACATCAATATTTTTTAAGTTATGTGCTCTAGCACCTTTTACAACGATAAAATCCTTGCTCTTACTCACTTTTTTCACCCTTCCGCTTTTAATTCTAATAGTAAATCTCTTAGTTCAGCTGCACGCTCGAAGTCTAACGCTTTTGCTGCTTCTTTCATCTCTGCTTCCATCTTCGCAATTGTTTTTTCACGCTCTTTTTTCGTCATCTTCTTAGCTGGTGCTGCTTCATATGTTTCTGTTTCTTCAGCTGCTGTCGTTGCACGGATAACATCACGAACGCCTTTTTGAATCGTTTTCGGTGTAATACCATGCTCTTCATTGTAAGCTTCTTGTATACTACGACGACGCTTCGTTTCTTCAATCGCAATCCCCATAGATTTCGTTATACGATCTGCATACATAATAACGCGGCCGTTTTCATTACGCGCGGCACGACCAATTGTTTGAATTAATGAACGTTCTGAACGCAAAAATCCTTCCTTATCAGCATCTAAAATAGCTACAAGTGATACTTCCGGAATATCTAATCCTTCTCGCAATAAGTTAATACCGACAAGTACATCAAATTTACCGAGGCGAAGATCACGGATAATTTCAATACGTTCTAACGTTTTAATTTCAGAGTGAAGATAGTTAACTTTAATTCCTACATCTTTTAAGTAATCCGTTAAATCCTCTGACATTTTCTTCGTTAAAGTCGTAATTAATACACGTTCATTTTTTGCAATGCGATCTTGAATTTCTCCTAATAAATCGTCAATTTGCCCTTCAATTGGTCGTATATCAATTGGTGGATCTAAAAGCCCTGTTGGACGAATAATTTGTTCTATTACTTCTGGTGACTGCTCTAACTCGTACGGTCCTGGCGTTGCTGAAACGTAAATAACTTGATTCGTTTTCTCCTCAAACTCATCAAACATGAGCGGTCTATTATCTAAAGCTGATGGCAGACGGAATCCATGATCCACAAGCACTTGTTTACGTGCTTGGTCACCGTTATACATCGCTCTTACTTGCGGTACTGATACGTGCGACTCATCCATAACGATTAAGAAATCTTTCGGGAAATAGTCTAATAACGTATACGGCGTTGCCCCCGCTGGACGAAGTGTTAAATGACGGGAGTAGTTTTCAATACCTGAACAAAAGCCCATCTCGCGCATCATTTCTAAATCATAACGTGTACGTTGCTCTATACGCTGCGCTTCTAACAACTTACCGTTATCATTTAACTCCTTTAAACGTTCTTCTAATTCTTTTTCGATATTTTCAATAGCGACCTTCATTTTCTCTTCACGTGTAACGAAGTGAGATGCTGGGAAGATTGCTACATGATCACGTTCTGCTAATACTTCACCTGTTAACGCATTTACTTCACGAATACGATCGATTTCATCACCGAAAAACTCAATTCGAATACAATGCTCATCAAGTGATGCTGGGAAGATTTCAACTACATCTCCGCGTACACGGAATGTACCACGCTTGAAATCAATATCATTACGTCCATACTGTACATCAACAAGTTCACGAAGCAATTGATTACGGTCTTTTTCCATACCAACTCGAAGCGAAACAACTAGCTCGCGGTATTCTTCTGGAGAACCTAAGCCATATATACACGAAACACTCGCAACGATAATTACATCGTCCCGTTCAAATAATGCAGACGTTGCCGAGTGACGCAATTTATCAATTTCATCATTAATCTGCGCATCTTTTTCAATAAACGTATCTGTTTGTGGTACATACGCTTCTGGCTGATAATAATCGTAGTAACTAACAAAATATTCAACTGCATTATTCGGGAAAAAGTCTTTCAACTCACTATATAACTGCCCTGCTAACGTTTTATTATGAGCCATAACAAGTGTTGGCTTTTGCACTTCTTTAATGACATTTGAAATCGTAAATGTCTTACCCGTTCCTGTCGCTCCAAGCAACACTTGCTTTTTCTTTCCACTATTAATTCCCTCTACAAGCTTCTCTATAGCTACCGGCTGATCACCTTGCGGGGAATACGCTGAGACAATTTCAAATTGACGTTCCAAGAAAATCCGACCTCCTCATAAAAATCTGTATTATTATTTTACCACGAATACCTATAAAAAACCTAAAAAAACGAACAGATATTCGGTAAAGTTTTCGACAATATACACATAGAAAAAGGAAGGAGTAAATACTTCCTTCCTCTACTAATTCTATTTTTTAGGTACATATACTAAGTCATATCCATTGCGCCCAGCTTCATTCATACAATCTATTAACCGATAAGTACTTTCTGATTCGCGCTGCTCTTTAACAATACCTTTACAACTATCTTTATGTAACCCTTTACCCTTCCCAGCAAATTTGTCTTTTCTATTATCTGACACATAAAATATATCGTTCCCACTATACTCTAACGTTTGAAAAATCGGGTCCCCTTCAAGGGTATACTGTACAATTCTTATTTTATCAACTTCCCTTTGCTCGACATTCAAAACGAACTTTTCAAATTTATCTAGATTGAGAATTCCTGCTCCCTTTACAATGACATTATTCTTCTTATCAATTGTAGTGCTAGATGGTGAACATGCTACTAAACTAAAGAGAAATAGACTTATAAAACTGGTTCTTTTTCCTATTGTCATCCTCTCCTATAAAAATTATTTGTATACCAGAAAAGCTACTTTCAATTATGAAAGTAGCTTTTCTTTTCCTTTCTCCTTCTTCGGAAAAATCACATATGAAAATGAAATCGCTGTATCAACTAAAAATATAATCGCCCACACTTGACTCACGCGACTTGCAGCTTTATTTAAAACGATTCCCGATTCTAACCAATTACCCCATTGTTCAAATGGAATAAATCCATACGCGAAGAAAAAGAATATGTGCACACCAACGAATAAAACAAGATGTAATACCCAATTTTTTATTTCCTGCTTTGCATAGGCCATACCTGTTAATTCTACCTGTTCTTCAATAATAGGCGCCGGTTCATTACGCCATTTCGCAACTGATTTTTGTACAAATATATCAAGCTTCTTTAAATCCTTTTTCCCGTAGAAAACTGCATATAATAAAATGATTACAGTAATAATCTGAAAGTTAGAGAACTTTCCTGTTTGATAATAGTCCACTACCCCTAAAGTTAAAATAAATACTTCATTTACGAGGAGTACAATCCCCAGAATAAAACTCGCCCTTTTCAAACGGAATCCGTAGCGAAGTAAAAAGAAACCGATAGCTGATAACCAAAATACAATTTCTGCCCCAATTAAAAAATACCAACGATATTCTGCGAGTATACTCATTTATCCTTCTCCCTTTCATCATAAATACGAAAAGCCTCATCCATATATACTAAAAGTTCTTCTTCAATTGGATACATGCTCATTTTCTGTGAATCTTCCTTCGATTTTCTAACTTCCCATAACTTATCTAAAAACGCTTCGTCACCATTAGCCATTTCTAAACATTTCTGCATTAATTTCTTCGTTGCCTCTTGTACTTCATCACTCGTGACTTCTTTACCGTCTTTCATAAAAGTACGTAATTGCTTTAATAAATCTACCCATTCTAAAACATTCGGATCTTCCTCACTCATATTTGGCAAATTCTGAAGCAATTTTTGTTCTTCCTTTGAAAATACTTCATTTTGAAATATTTCACGTATACGAGGAGACTGTTTTGAAAGCTGAATAAGTTCAAACATAACTTTCCAATCAAGTTCTCCCTCTACATCTACCGAATAAACAACTGCTTGTAAAACACGCTCCATTCGATTAAATTTCTTTTGTTCTTCCTGTACAAACCGAAGTTGTTTTTCAAGCGAATTTTTTAAATCCAGCTCACCTTTTACTAACATATTCGCAGCTTCTTTTAATGAAAATCCCATTTCTTTCAAAAATAAAATTTGTTGCAAACGAATAACGTCATTTTCACTATATAACCGATGTCCACCCTCTGTTTTTCCGCTCGGCTTTAATAAATCTATTTGATCATAATAACGTAGTGTACGTACTGTAACCCCTGTTTCTTTCGTCAATTCTTGTATTGAAATCACTACCATCACCTCTTCCCTCTCATTATAAAAGATGACGTTACGTAACTTTCAAGCGTTTTGTAAAAAAAATACAAAAAGCTGTTTATACAAAGTGTATAAACAGCTTTTATGGAAATAACCCCTTTTGTATGGCGCGCCCACAAAATAAAATAAGTGCCCCAACAACAACATTCGTTGCCGTTTTATGATAATGGGCTAATAATAATAAATAATACGATAAACCTACAGTACCAATCATAATACAAATGCTCGGCACTGGATTACGAGAAAAGTTTTGCATTCCCCAAAGAAGCGAAAATATAGCTGTAGCGACACATAACACCGGTAATCCCATCCCAGTTCCCCTTTTTCTATCTATTATTCCTTGTTGCTAACACGCTCGTTGATGCGATACTAATTAATAAATCAAAACCAATCCTTATATATTTAAACGTTTACTCTAATTGAAATCTCTCAAGCTTATCATTTATTTTCTTTCTCCTTACTCCAGCGTAAATATTTCCTCCACCTTCACTCCAAAATACTTGGCGATTTTTAAAGATAACTCTAGACTCGGATTGTAATGATGGTTTTCAATCGCCACTATCGTCTGCCGCGTCACTTGCATCGCCTTTGCCATTTCAACTTGCGTTATATGATTTTGCTTTCTTAACTCTTTTATTTTATTTTTCACACCCATAGGCTCCACCTTCAAAAGTAAAGATATCTTTACTTAAATTATAAATATTTTCCAGTTATAAGTAAAGATATCTTTACAAATTTTAGAAAAATGTTTCATTAAACATCTACTCTAACGAAGTACAAGAGTAATTCAATTTATATCAGCGATTTTTTAAATATATCAGCGCAACTTAAATTATATCGGCGATTTCCCAAATATATCAGCGCAACTTAAATTATATCGGCGATTTCCCAAATATATCGACATCCGTAGCGCTACTATAATCATAAGAAAAAGCTGTCCCCAAATACCTTCGGGAACAGCTTTCTCCTCTACTACATAAATCCTAGCGCATATACAAGAACGTATCCAAGAACCGATAAGCAAACCGAGCCAATCAGCCCCGCCACGAACGCTTTGCTTCCTAACTTACGGAACGTTTTAAACTCTACATTTAAACCAAGTCCTGCCATCGCCATTGCGATTAGCATATAAGCAATGACAACAATGTATCCCGCAACAACTTCTGGAATAATCCCGAGCGAATGCACTGCACTCATCGCTAAAAATCCGAAAATGAACCACGGAATCGGAAGATCACGCCACGATCTTTTTTCCTTGCTTCCTTCACTCTTTCCAAACCATAATCCAATTAAAATTGCTACTGGTACGAGCATTGCAACGCGCGTTAACTTCACGATAACTGCGATGTCTACAGCTGTACTTCCTCCTGGCGCCGCAGCTGCGATAACATGAGCAATTTCATGCAGCGTGGCCCCTGAGAATACACCGTAACCATATGGAGATAGGCAAAGCACTGAATATAACAACGTATAAATAAGCGTAAATATCGTACCTAAAATAGCAATAATTGCAGCCCCAACTGCCGTTTCATCATCTTTTGCTTTCACTTGCGGCGCAATTGCCACGACCGCTGCCGCCCCGCAAATTGCTGTACCACATGCGGTTAAAATCCCAAGTTTCTTTTCTACCTTAAATACTTTCGTTAGTCCATATACAACGAAAATCGTAAATGTAATAACAACCGCTGCGATGACCAATACTTTCGGCCCTGCCTTCGCAATATCAACAAGATTTAATCGCATTCCAAGTAAGATGATTCCAAAGCGCAGCAACTTCTTACTCGCAAAGTTCGTCCCTGCAATCGCATCTTGAGGGACTCCAATTGCCGCACGCCAAACCATCCCAATTAGAATAGCAATTACTAATTGTCCCATAATATTTAAAAATGGAAGCTCTGCTAAATATTTCGCGGCAATTGCGATTAATAGCGTAATCCCAATCCCTTGCGAAAATCCAAAACGCTTCTTCTTTTGTATAACAAGTGTTTGTTCCATTTTGAACCACTCCAATAATCGTATTGGAACATGCATGTTCTTTCTACTTACATTATAAGAGAGTTTCTATAATAAGTTTAATACCAATACCAAATCTCTATCATTAGAAATACTTATGATAAGATAATAGAAAAAGAAAGGAGCCCATTATATGAACGTAGACATTTTAAAAATTTTTGTTACTGTCGTTGAGCAGAAACACTTCTCTCGTGCAGCAGAATTATTAAACCTTTCACAGCCTGGAGTAAGTATGCATATACGCAACTTAGAAAACGAATTTGGCACTACACTTATTCAACGCTCCCCGAAGCACGTCCAAGTTACGGAAGCTGGAAACATATTATATATACATGCAAAGCAAATGCTCTCTCTTTACGAAGATGCGAAACAAGAAATTAATGAACTACATAACGTTGTAACAGGAACACTGCGCATTGGTGCTAGTTTTACAATTGGCGAATACTTACTTCCAAAAATACTGGCTAACTATGCAAATGAAAATCCACACGTCGAAGTTCATACCTTTATCTCAAATACAGAAGACGTTTTGCAAAGCCTTCGCTCTAATCAAATTGATATCGGCCTAGTGGAAGGACAAGTCGTATACGCCGACGTAGATGTTGAAACATTTATGCAAGATGAAATGAAGCTCGTCGTCCCGCCAAATCATCCATTACTCCGCACAAATGAAATAAATGAAAGTACACTCCAAGATCAAGTATGGGTATTAAGAGAAAGTGGTTCTGGTACACGCGCTTATAGTGACCGCTTTATTCATCAACACCATTTAAAAATGAAACGATTCTTTACATTCAGTAGTATCCAAAGCGTAAAGGAAGCTGTTAGTGCCGGGCTTGGCATCGCTATCCTTTCTGATTGGACTGTACGGAAAGAGCTACTAGCAAAAGAACTATTCCACGTCGAAGTTCCAAATGAACAACTCATCCGTCCATTCTCCATCGTGCGCGGCAAATATTTTATTCAGTCTAAAGCTATTCAAGTGTTTTTAAATCATGTAGATTCCTTTGCGAAAAAACAGCATTGACCTTCACATTAGTGTGAAGGTTTACAATACATGTAAAAGGAGTGAAACACATTGCGAATTGGAGAGTTATCAAAAGAAACTGGCATTAGCGAAAGATCTCTAAGACATTATGAAGAAAAGGGGTTACTCCCTTCGAAACGCCTCGCAAATGGTTACCGTGATTTTGATGAAAGTGCCATCGAAAAAGTGGAGCTTATTCAAATGTACTTACAAATTGGCTTAAATTTAGAAGAGACGGCAAGGATGCTGCGCTGCCTTGAAATTGAACCGCACCTGTACGACAATCCGTGCAGCAGTATCCTTACGCTTTATGAAGATAAACTCAATGAAGTAACAAAGCAAATCTCATTGCTTTCCAACATCCAAACGAATTTGCAAAAACACGTTTCACTCCTAAAACATGCAAAAGAAAAGGGATGATTACATGTTTGTTATACATGGCAGTTCAAGACAAAACGGAAATACAGAAGCTTTAACACATATGATGATAGAGGACATTGAAACAGAACAAATTTATTTGCGTGATCATACCGTCTATCCTATTACAGACCAACGTCATGATGCAGAAGGATTCCAACCCGTAAATGATGACTATAAGCAGTTAACCAAACGCATGCTAGAGCACGACACGATTATCTTTGCTACACCATTATATTGGTATGGAATGAGTGGACATATGAAAAATTTTGTTGATCGCTGGTCACAAAGCTTGCGCGATACATCTCTTCATTTCAAAGAAAAAATGAAAGGCAAAAAAATGTATGTTGTCATAGTTGGCGGGGACAACCCAAAGCTAAAAGCATTACCGCTTATTGCTCAATTCCAATATATTTTTGATTTTGTTGGCTCTTCATTTGAAGGTTATGTTATTGGGAATGCGAATGGACTGGATGAAATTAAAAACGATGCTGAGGCGCTGGCAAAAGCACAATTGTATAATGATAAATTCAAAAATAGCGAACAGAAATAAGTTTGACAAACCCTATTGTATGCGCATACAATAAAAGTAATATTATGAAAGGAAGGTACTTTGACCAATGAAGTTCTAATTCTCTTATTTATTTCATCCATCACAAATAGTGAACAAAAATGATGAAAACTAGCAGGGGATTAGTCTGTCCATTTGTCGATACTTTCTTTCGAAACGATCATGTAAAAAATCGTTTATTTATGTACGATTTTTTACATACAAGGGCGACGTTTATCCTCTCTAGTGAAACTAGGGAGGTTTTTTTATGACTATTTTATTCGCAAGTAATATTGAAAAGAGCTTTGGTAATCGCACACTATTTACATTACCATCACTGGAAATTCAAGCACAGGATCGCATAGGAATTGTCGGAGTCAACGGAGCTGGTAAATCTACGTTATTACAAATATTAAGTAAAGAAATAGAAGCTGACAGAGGCATAGTAACTCATCATAGTTCTATCAGCATCATTCCTCAGCTTAGCGAAGAACTACCGGAAACTGCTTCTTCTCTTGCAAAAGGAAAATGGAGTATTTCAAACGTTACCGACACAATGAGCGGCGGTGAACGAATGCGGCTAAAGATCGCCCATGCTCTCGAACAAAATGCAGGCATTTTATTCGCTGATGAACCAACAAGCCACTTAGATATGGTCGGTACAGAGCAATTAGAAAAGGCACTTTCATCTTATAAAGGAGCACTTGTTTTAATATCGCATGATCGTGAATTTCTAGATAATATATGTACCAAAATTATTGAAATTGAAGACGGTACTATTCAAGAGTACAAAGGGAATTATTCAAACTATCGAAAACAAAAAGAACGTGAACGAATACAAAAACAAGCAGAATATGAGCAATATGTACAAGAAAAAAATCGTTTAGAACAGTCCATTCTACAAAGAAAGCAACGTGCTTCTAACATGACAAAAATCCCAACGCGGTTCAGTTCATCTGAATCTAGACTTTATAGGTTAAGTGGGGCTCATGGCCAAGAACAGGTTAGCAAAGCAGCGAAGGCATTAGAGACACGTCTCGAAAAACTAGAAAAGAAGGAAAAGCCAAAGGATCTTTCTCAAGCTCAATTTGACGTGCAATACCATACTCCCATTCATAGTAAGGTGGCAGTACAATTCAATAAAGCAACAAAGAAAATAGGCGACCGCACACTATTTAAAAATATGAATGGAACTATTGCCCCTGGTGCAAAGCTTGCCGTTTTAGGGGCAAATGGAAGCGGCAAAACCACTTTGTTCAACATGCTTCTCACAAACGAGCGTGGCATGCAGCTATCGAAAAGTTGTAAAATTGGATACTTCGAACAAACATTATCTATTTTAAAAACAGATAAAACCATTTTAGAAAATGTTCTAGAAGAAACAAACTATACAGAAGCATTCGTTCGCACAATACTTGCACGACTTCTATTCCGCCGTGAGGATGTTCATAAACCTGTGCACGTTCTAAGCGGGGGTGAACGAATGAAGGTTGCACTCGCAAAAGTATTTTTAGGAAACTATAATATGCTTCTGCTAGATGAACCGACAAACTATTTAGACTTAGCAACGCAAGAAGAATTAGAAACCATGTTACAAGAATATCCTGGCACAATACTTTTCATTAGCCATGACCGTGCCTTTATTCGCTCTGTTGCAGACCATATTCTACAAGTAGATGAGAGTGAACCAAGAATCTTCCACGGTAATTACGAGCAATACACAAAAAGAACCACCGGAGCTTCTGTAAACGTTACTGAGCAAGAATTGTTACGATTACAAACAAAATTAACAGAAGTCATCGGCCGGATTTCCATTCCAAATCATCACGATGACATCACATCTCTCGAACAAGAATACGCAAAATTATTAACTCAAATTCAAAAATGTAAAGAAGCGCTCTAATGTCTTCCCTATATATCGACGGGGCCTTCCACATTTCCCAAGAAATATTGAAACTTCGACATACAAAGTAAAAAGCCGTGCATCAGCACGGCTTTTTACTTTATATGCGGACAGCAGTCCCGCTCACCGCAACCATTAACATACCTTCGCGAACTACTTCGTAATCCACGTCGATACCAACAATTGCATTTGCATTTTTTTGTCTTGCGAAAGTTTTCATCTCTTCCATTGCGATGTCGCGTGCTTCTTTTAATTTACTTTCATAAGCGCCAGCACGACCACCGACAACGTCACGAACAGAAGCGAAAAGGTCACGAACGATATTCGCACCCATAATCGCTTCTCCATTGACGATATCGATATACTCAATAATTTCTTTTCCTTGAATTGTAGACGTTGTTGTTACAATCATACTTTATAGCCTCCCATATGAGATTTTTACCTACTTATGGTGCACTAATTCAGTACAAATTATATTTACGAACTAAACTGAGCTTCGTATAACCTACTGTATCCTCCGCCTTGCTCAATTAATTCATTATGTGAACCTTGTTCTGCAATGCCATCTTTATTTACAACGACGATGCGATCTGCATTTTTAATCGTTGCAAGTCTGTGAGCGATAACTAATGTTGTACGACCAACAGATAGTTCAGCAAGCGATTTTTGAATCGCAAGTTCCGTCTCTGTATCTAGTGCAGAAGTTGCTTCATCCAATATTAAAATTGGCGGGTTTTTCAAGAACATACGAGCAATAGCTAGACGCTGCTTTTGTCCACCTGAAAGTTTCACGCCGCGCTCACCGATAACAGTATCTAAACCGTCCGGCTGTGAGTAAATTAAATCTTCTAATTGCGCACGTTTTACTGCCTGCCAAATTTCAGCTTCTGATGCTTTTAAATTTCCGTAAGCGATATTTTCACGAATTGTTCCTGAGAATAAGAACACGTCTTGCTGCACAATTCCAATTTGCTTACGAAGTGAAGATAATGTCATATCTTTCGTATCAATTCCATCAATTTGAATCGATCCAGATGATTGCTCATAAAAACGTGGTAATAGGCTACATAACGTCGTTTTCCCAGCTCCTGATGGTCCAACGAACGCAACCGTTTCACCTGCATGTATTTTCAAACTAATGTCATTTAAAATCGGTTCTTTGTTTTCATATCCAAACGTAATGTTGTTATATTGAATATCACCGTGTACATGCTTCACTTCCATTGCATCTTTAGAGTCTACAATGTCAGGCTCTGTTTCAAGAAGCTCTACATATCTTTTAAAACCGGCGATTCCTTTCGGATAGCTTTCGATTACTGCGTTAATTTTTTCAATTGGGCGGAAGAAAATATTCGTTAATAGAACGAATCCGATAAATCCACCGTACGTTAATTCTCCTTGCAGAACAAACCATGTACCGCATATTAAGACGAAGAGCGTTACGAGACGCATGAGCATATAACTAATCGACGAATTTAACGCCATAATTTTATACGCCATTAATTTTGTTGTACGGAAACGAGCGTTGTTAACAGCAAATTGCTCTTTCTCAAACTTTTCATTTCCGAATGCTTGTACAACACGAATTCCCCCAACATTGTTCTCAATGCATGCATTAAAATCAGCAACGTCTGAGAATAAACGTCTAAATGTACCTGTCATTTTTTTATTGAAGTAAAGCGCTAACCATAATAGGAATGGAATGACGAAGAACGTTAATAACGCTAACTTCCAGTTGATCATCATCATAAATGAGAATGCCCCAACTAAAGTCATTACGGCGATAAATAAATCTTCTGGTCCATGATGAGCAATTTCCCCAATTTCCATTAAATCGTTTGTAAGGCGGGAAATTAAATGACCTGTTTTATTATTATCAAAAAATCTGAATGATAGCTTTTGAATATGATCAAATAATTTCTGCCTCATATCTGTTTCAATGTTAACACCAAGCATATGTCCCCAATATGTAACGACATATTGTAAGCCTGCATTTAACATATAAACTGCGAGTAAACCGAAACAGGCCCATAAAATAAGCGTCCAGTTTTGCCTTGGCAATAACTTATCAATAAATTGATTTACGATAAGCGGGAAGCCGAGTTCTAATAATCCTGCGACAACCGCACAAGAAAAGTCGAGTATAAATAAACCTTTATACGGTTTATAGTACGAGAAAAATTTACGCAGCATATCTTACCTCCATTTTCCAAAATTAAAAAGACCCCCTAAATGATAACCATTATCAAATAATTATTCAAGTTATCCGTCTATGAAACTGAAAATAAGCTTTGCGATAGTTGTCGTTTTTTGCTGGAAAGTCGATATATTCGAATAATCGCCGATATATTTCGAGTTGCGCTGATATATTTGCAAAATCGCCGATATATTTCAAGTTGCGCTGATATATTCGGATAATCGCCGATATAAATTTCATTTACTAACTACTCTCCCATCCCCAAAAACAAAAAAGGTACCACCACAAGGTGATACCATTCCTTCTATTACATCGCTTCCGAATCCCACTCGTGCTCCTGCTCAACGAATACAATACCTAATTCGTGATGCCCACCAGCATATAATGCAGTTTGTGCAAGACGAAGCTCACCATTTGTATCTAATACTTCTAATTTACAAAATGCTCCTGTCGTCTTCGTTTGAAGCGCATCATAAAATTCCTCGGCGCTTTTTGGAATGACTCCATTTACTTTCGTAATAATTTCTCCAGGCAGTAATTTTAGCTCTGCTCCAATTGTATTTGGAATTGTATCTAGTACAACGAGCCCATCATTGCGTGCAGCAAAGTATGCTGGTCTTGTTTCATCGGCAATTTTCTCTTGCATCGAGATTGTGAAACGCCCAAGCATTGCGACTCCCATCGCGATAATTGCAAGTACGTGCCACCAGTAACTTGCGACTCCTAAAACGAGCACAAGTCCTGCTAATCCATAAACACGTCTTCCTGTAAATAATAAGGCTTCCGTCGGCTCATAACTTTTAATCTTTCTCATAAATCCAATTAAAAATGGAACGAGGAATAGAGAATATGTATTTGAACCGATTGAAACGACAGGCCACCATGAAATAAACTGCGTTACCGCATCACCCGGTACAAGAATAAAAATAGGAACGATCCATAAACGCTTTGATTCGTGTAAACCAATCTTTAATCCACGCTTCCCCTTCCTAATCCTCGGCGTCGAATATCCTACTGCGTTTTTAGAAATCAATAAGCCTTCTACAATAAGCATAACGCCTAGTAAAATAACAAGGGATACAATGGTACTCTCTTCACTTTCTCGAAGCTGTAAAAAGGAAACTGGTAGCTTAGAAGATAATAGAACACATACAATCGCAATGCTAAATGTATAAGCCGCCGATAAATATCGATACATAGCCGTTAATCCAAATAGTAACGTCCAAATTAAAATGGCCCATAAGCTCGCTTTAGAAACAACAAGTCCAAGCCCAATCGTAACAATAGATACTACTAATCCGTATCCAATCCCTGCAAATAGAGAGGTTCGCAGTTCAAACCAAATATCATAAACTTTAAAAGAAAAATCTTTTCGTTCTCTTAACATACGTAAGTATCCAACGAAGATACTACTTATTACAAATATATAGACAGCAGGGTGTAAGAAAAAACGTCCAACTGCCCGCATTATTTCAAAAATCCACGCCTCCATGAACTCATTCACCACCATTTATATCATTCTTTCTTTTTATATTATCATAACTAAACAAACGTTTGTTTAACACAAAAAAATACAGGCAGCAAACTGCCTGTATTTCTTCTTATTTTGCCATTAATTTTAATGCTGACTGTAATTGTAGATCATTTTCTCCAGAACGAATTTTTTCGATAATTTTAGTTTGAATCGCTTCAGCTGTCTTTTTATCAAGCTGTCCTGTCGCTTCCATCTCATTTGCATTTTGGAATGCTTTCAGAGCCGATTCTGTCTCTTTACTAAAGTATCCATCTTCACGACCTGGTACATACCCTAAGCTCTTAAGCATTTCTTGAGCATGTTTTACTTGTACATCATTTGAATTGTATGAAAGTGTTTTTTCAATTTGAATTGGTGTCGCATGATAATAATTTGGTTGCTTCACTTCTACTGTTGGCGCGATTCCTTTTTTATGAATCCAGTTCCCATCCGGTGTTAACCATTTAAACATCGTTAATTTAATGTTGCTGCCGTCTTTAAATGGAACAGCTTGCTGGACAGTACCTTTACCAAATGTCTTTTCACCAATTAAATCGTATCCTTCTCCTTCTTTTAGCGCACCCGCTAAAATCTCTGAAGCAGAAGCACTTCCATTATCAATTAATACTGAAATTGGATATGGTTTTCTCTCTTTCAGTTCCGTAGAGAATTTCTTCTTCTCACCATTTCGCTGCTCTACTTGTAGCATCGGCTTTTTATTCGTCATAATTTCCCCTAGTATATCTTCTACACTATTTAAATAGCCACCAGGATTACCACGTACGTCAATAACTAAGCCTTTTATATTTTTCTTCTCTAACTCTTTTAACTGATCCTTAAATTCTTTCGCTGTATTTTCAGCAAAAGAAGTGATTTGCATATAACCGATATCTTTTCCACTCTCTTGCTTCACAGAACTAAATACTGTAAAGATTGGAATCTTTTCACGCTTAATTTTAAATACGATCGGATCAGTTACTCCCGCACGTTTAATTTCAATTGCGACAGTCGTTCCCTTTTTACCACGAATTTTTAATACTGCTTCTTCACGTGATAAGTCTTTCACACTGTTTCCATCTACAGATAAAATTTGGTCATTCGGTTTAATTCCTATCTTTTCTGCTGGTGAACCTTTAATTGGCGATACGATAATAAGCTTACCGTCCGTCTTGTTCACCTCAGCCCCAATCCCCTCTAATTCGGGATCAAGCGATTCACTAAACTGTTTGGCTGTTTCTTTATCCATATACGTGGAATAAGGGTCCTTCAGCGTAGACAACATACCTTGTATTGCACCTTCAACTAACTTTTCATCTTTCACGTCTTCCACATAACGTGAATCAATTAGTGCATACGCCTCATTAATTTTTGCCAAATTCCCTTGCGCAGTGCTAGCATTCCCACTCGAAATTGTTTGCGTTACTTCTGATGGGTTAACCCCAAATACAGACATGCCTGCAAACATTCCGCCAGCACCAATTAAAAATGCAACAACCATTCCAATAATTGCAACTCTACGTTTCAATGCGGAATTCCCCTTTCCAAAACACACAGGTGGTGTAGCAAAAGGCATCACACAGTGTGTGATGCCTTTACCTATTTCTACTATATGATAAGCTTGTACGAATTATGTTTGCAACTTTTTATACTTTTAAGAAGCGACGAATTGACATTACACTTCCCCACATACCGATTAAAGCACCGATTAACACTAGTAAACCAGCTAATTGGAATACGAACGGACTGTATGGTAGAAGCTCGAAAATTGTTCCGCCAAGTTTTTCATTAAACACACCTTGCAACGAATTATACGTAATTAGAATTAGGCCAATTGGAATAATTGATCCTAATACTCCTAAGAATAATCCCTCTAGCAAGAATGGCCAACGAATAAACCAGTTTGTTGCACCAACAAGTTTCATAATTTCAATTTCTGTACTACGAGCATAAATTGTAATTTTAATTGTATTAGAGATTAAGAACATCGCTGTGAATAAAAGACCAGCAATTAACGCAATCCCAATGTTACGACCAGTTTTTACAGTATCAAATAATCGTTCAACTTGTCCTTTTCCGTACTGAACATTACTAACAAACTGCATTTTTTCAACCTTCTTCGCGATTGTCGCTGTATCGGTTGGTTCTTTTGCTTTTACAACGAATACGTTTTTAAGTGGGTTATCTTGTTCAAATAACTCAAACGTTTTTCCACTATCACCTAAGCTTTTAATTAAACGTTTTAACTCTTCTTCTTTAGAAGAATATTTAATAGAATCTACTTTTGCAATCTTACTCATATCTTCTTCTAATTTCTTTTGATCCGCTTCTTTTGCAGCTGGATCAATGTGTACACGAATCTCTACATCTTGCTCTACTTTCGTCGCAAAATGGTTCATATTCATAATCGCTGTTAAAAAGACACCTACAAGTAATAATGTAACTGTTACTGCACTAACAGAAGCAAATGTCATCCATCCGTTACGTGATAGATTCTTTACACCTTCTCGCAAATGTCGACTAAGGGTCTTAGCCTTCATATCCGTATCCTCCCTCAATCTCATCTCGAACAATTTTTCCGCCTTCAATCGCGATTACACGATGACGGATTGTATTTACGATATCTGCATTATGCGTCGCCATAACGATTGTTGTGCCGCGCTCATTAATGCGAGTAAAAATATTCATAATATCAAGAGCTGTTTCAATATCTAAGTTACCTGTTGGCTCATCGGCAATTACAACCTTTGGTCTATTTACAATTGCTCTTGCAATAGCCACACGTTGTTGCTCCCCGCCCGAAAGCTCACTTGGAAGTGCGTCTGCACGATCTTCAAGGCCTACAAGACCTAACACTTCTGTTACACGCTCACGAATTGCATCCGGTTCTTCTTCAATTACTTCTAAAGCAAACGAAACATTCTCATATACCGTTAATTTAGGTAGCAATTTAAAATCTTGGAAAATTACGCCTAATTGACGACGAAAATACGGAACGTCTCTTTCTGCCAATGTTTCGATAGTAAGTCCATTTACATTAATAGATCCTGTAGATGGTTTCTCTTCACGATACATCATTTTAATAAATGTAGATTTCCCGGCTCCACTCGGTCCAACTACGTATACGAATTCACCTTGTTTAATGTTAACTGTAAGACCAGCAATGGCTTTCATACCATTCGGGTACTCCTTATAAACATTCGTCATTTTTATCATTATTTATCACCCAATACTTAATGATTTTTTTCGAAATACTTTTCTGTACATCTGAAAATAAAAGACATCCTTCATTTTCATTTAGTCATCCTTGTTGAAGGTAGTTTACTTATGCTTTCTCATAAGCAATACCACTCTATGTAATATATTTCAGCAAAATTCTACAAACCCCATTGTAACATCAAACGGTTTCCAATTTGGATACATTTTTGTTACAGTTATGTTACATACCAGAAAAAAGGAAAACGAGCTGACTATATTATCAACTCGCCCATTTCACCTTTTTATTTATGTTCAGCTAACCATTCAGATACTTTTTTCGCATCTTCACCTTGAATAAGTCCTGGTGACATTGAACCACGGCCTTTTTTAATAATCTCTTCGATATCTGCAGCGTCGTACTTACCGCCTACTTTTCTTAAATCAGGTCCAGTTGCCCCTGATAAATCTGTTGCGTGACATCCCGCACAACTTCTTTGGAAAATTTGTTCAGCGCTGTCTGTGCTTGCAGACTGTTTCGAAGACTTACTCTCTTCTTTATTTCCGCATGCTCCTAAAGCAAAAACAACCGATGTCCCTAGCGCAATAGCCAACAATTTCTTTTTCACTTCTATCGCTCCCTATTGTTGATATTCTTTTTATTCCTAACACACTCATTTTCATTATAAGCATTATCTTTATATAGAAAAACTAAGGTGTATTTTATATTCCTCAAAAATACAGTGAGAACCTTGATAAAATAAAGCTTTCATAAGTTGTTTCAATTCTGTGAACAACTTAAAAAACTTCTATAAAGTATCCTTTTTAAAAGGAAAATTAGAAAAGTTCTATATAAATCTTTACCCTATTACCGCTCTATTTTACTATTCTCTACTTTTTACAAAACAATATACAGCATTGTAATCTACATATAATCCCATCAAAAAGAGAAGTTGTCGTTTCCAACTTCTCTTCCTCTTTACTTCATCTATAAAAATAAAATCAAATTCTTTATATCCTCTATTGTCCTCAGCATGCGCCAACAATTTCGTTGGCTTTTTTTCGCTTATTAGATGCGAGAACGTAAGTAAGCATCAATAAATGGATCAATCTCTCCATCCATAACAGCTTGTACGTTACCAACCTCCGTATTTGTACGATGATCTTTTACAAGAGAATACGGGTGGAATACATAAGAACGGATTTGGCTACCCCATCCGATTTCTTTTTGCTCTCCGCGAATTTCATCTAATTCTGCTTGTTGCTCTTCTAGTTTCTTTTGATATAATTTCGCTTTTAACATTTTCATCGCATGCTCACGGTTTTTAATTTGAGAACGCTCCGACTGACATGTTACAACCGTATTTGTCGGTGTATGTGTAATACGAACTGCTGAATCTGTCGTATTTACGTGCTGCCCACCAGCTCCACTTGCTCGGTACGTATCAATTTTTAAATCTTCTGTACGTACTTCGATTTCAACTTCATCATTGAACTCTGGTACAACTTCACAAGATACGAACGATGTATGACGGCGCCCTGAAGAATCGAATGGTGAAATACGTACAAGACGATGTACACCTTTCTCTGCTTTTAAGTAACCGTAAGCGTTATGACCTTTAATTAATAAAGTTACACTCTTAATACCAGCTTCATCACCTGGTAAATAATCAACCGTTTCTACTTTGAATCCGCGTTTTTCAGCCCAGCGTGTGTACATACGTAATAACATAGAACCCCAGTCTTGTGACTCAGTTCCACCTGCACCTGGATGTAATTCTAAAATCGCATTATTTTTATCATAAGGATCACTTAATAGTAACTGAAGCTCATACTCATTCATTTCTTGAATTAAGCCTTTTACTTCTGATTCTAATTCCTCATGTAAATCTTCATCATACTCTTCTTTTAAAAGCTCATGCGTGATTTCTAAATTTTCAAACGTCTCATCTAACTGACGGAACTTTCCAACCATATCTTTTAACGCATTCGCTTCATTAATTACAGCTTGTGCGCCTTGTTGGTCATCCCAAAATCCTGCGCCCATCATTTTTTCTTCTAATTCTGCAATTTGTTTCTCCTTAGTAGGGAGGTCAAAGAGACCCCCTAAAAGCCGCTAATCGCTTAGCCATTTTCTCTAATTCCTGTCTAATTTCTACTAATTCCATTTCCTTCACCTCTATGTAATTGCTGTTACTTTCGTATGAAAACAAGGGAAACTCTCTCCACTTATTACGGAGAGAGTTTAATCCTTCTTAATTATACATTTTTGATATAAAAGTTTGCAAAACAGCCAAAGCTACCGTCCTATATTACTGAACGATACCACAGCAGTTTTTATATTTTTTACCGCTACCACATTTACATAAATCGTTGCGGCCCACTTGGTCACCTTTTACAACTGGCTTTTTCTTTGCTTCTTCGCCATCGCTAGAAGGATGAACAGCTTCACCTTGAACAACTTCTTGACGTTCTAAGTTTTGTTCAATTTCAGCTTTCATAATGTAACGAGAAATTTCCTCTTCAATAGAAGCAACCATTGACTCGAACATCGCGAACCCTTCCATTTGGTACTCACGAAGTGGATCGATTTGACCGTAAGCACGTAAATGAATACCTTCACGAAGGTGATCCATCGCATCAATATGCTCTGTCCATTTCGTATCTACAACGCGGAATACAACAACCTTCTCAAACTCACGCATTTGCTCTTCTGGCATAAGCTTTTCCTTTTCATTGTATCGCTCTATTAATTTCGCGATAATCGGTTCGCTCATTTCCTCAGGAGCAAGGCGACGTAATTCTTCTTCTTTTACATCTCCGTCTTGAAGAAGGTTTGTATTTAAGTAGTCAACAAGACCTTTAATGTTCCAATCTTCTTCAATTTCCTCTTGTGTATGAAGGGCAACAGCACGTTCTACTGTAGATTTCATCATACCTTCAATAATGCCGCGTAAGTTGTCAGACTCCATTACCTCTTGACGCTGTTTGTAAATAACTTCACGTTGTTGACGAAGTACATCATCATATTGCAGTAACTGCTTACGTGCATCATAGTTATTTCCTTCAACACGTTTTTGTGCAGATTCTACCGCACGAGAAACCATTTTACTTTCAATCGGCTGAGAATCATCCATACCAAGGCGGTCCATCATTGCTTTCATATTATCTGAACCAAATCGGCGCATTAATTCATCTTCCATCGATAAGTAGAACTGCGTAACACCAGGGTCCCCTTGACGACCAGCACGACCACGTAACTGATTATCAATACGACGACTTTCGTGACGCTCTGTACCGATAACTGCTAAACCAACGTTTTTCACATCGTCTCCAAGCTTAATATCTGTACCACGACCTGCCATGTTCGTCGCGATTGTTACAGCACCTTTCATACCAGCCTCTGCAATGATATCTGCTTCACGAGCATGGTTTTTCGCATTTAAGATGTTATGACGTACACCTTTACGCGTTAACATTTTTGAAATAAGCTCTGAAGTTTCAATTGCAACTGTACCTACAAGAACAGGTTGCCCTTGTTTATGACGATTTACAATATCCTCAACAACAGCATTGAACTTACCTTCCATTGATTTAAAGATTAAATCGGCACGATCATCACGAATAATCGGTTTGTTTGTCGGAATTACAATAACGTTCATATTGTAAATGTTACGGAATTCCTCTTCCTCTGTTTTCGCTGTACCAGTCATACCAGATAATTTTTCATACATACGGAAGTAGTTCTGGAATGTAATTGTTGCAAGCGTCATGCTTTCATTTTGAATTTCTACACCTTCTTTTGCTTCAATCGCTTGATGTAATCCTTCGCTATAACGACGACCTTTCATAAGACGACCAGTGAATTGGTCTACAATTACGATTTCGCCTTCTTGTACAACATAATCTGTATCACGGTGCATAACAACGTGTGCACGAAGTCCCTGATTAATATGGTGAAGAAGTGCTACATGTTTTAAATCGAATAAGTTTTCAATATGGAAAGCTTTCTCCGCTTTCGTAATACCATCTTCTGTTAGCATTACATTTTTCGTTTTCACATCAAATGAATAATCTTTTTCATTTTCTAACGTACGAACAAATGCATTTGCAAACATGTATAGCTCTGTTGATTTTTGAGCTTGTCCTGAAATAATAAGCGGCGTACGTGCTTCATCGACTAAAATAGAATCGACTTCATCGATAATAGCAAAGTGAAGTGGACGTTGAACGCACTGCTCTTTATATAAAACCATGTTATCACGTAAGTAATCGAATCCAAGCTCATTATTTGTGCTATACGTAATATCAGCAGCATAAGCCTCTTGTTTCTCTTCGCGTGACATACTATTTAAGTTAATTCCTACCGTTAAGCCAAGGAACTCATGAAGTTGTCCCATTTCGCTCGCATCACGTTGTGCTAAATATTCATTGACTGTAACAACATGAACACCTTTTCCTGTTAAAGCATTTAAATATACAGGTAATGTAGATGTTAACGTTTTACCTTCACCCGTTTTCATCTCAGAAATATTCCCTTCATGTAAGGCAATACCACCCATTAACTGTACGCCATATGGACGCATTCCAAGAACACGAGTTGCCGCTTCGCGAACAACTGCAAAAGCTTCAGGTAGTAGATCATCTACTGTTTCACCTTTTGTTAGACGTTCTTTAAATTCAAGCGTCTTTCCTTTTAATTGTTCATCAGTTAGTGGCTTAATAGATGACTCTAATGCATCAATTTGCTCAACTGTCTTTTGCATACGTTTAATTTGGCGTTGATTTACATCAAACACCTTTTTTAAAATACCGATCATAGGAAATACGCTCCTCTTTTTATTAAAATAAAACTTCCGATTGTTTTCTTTTTCTCTATTACAATCAGTCGTTATAAAAATCAAATGTATGTTATGCCAATTTTTCTCCTAATTAAAAAAACTAAAATGTATATACCTAATGATAATTGTAACACTTGTCTCATAACTATGACAACAATCGGCAAGATGTCGGGCCTTATATTCAGAAAAAGTTTTTATTTCATTTGTTACGTTCCTTTTCTCTGTCTCGCTATTTCAATTTCACGTTACAAATTTCGTATTAAATCTAAGTCATATTCTTTCCAGTTTCCTTTTAAAGAATATGACTACCAGAAATTCCTTAATAAAATCTAAATCGACAATTACAAAAAGCCGGAAACTTTGCAGGTGCAGCATCCATAGATACTTACACCTACAAAAAAACTCCGACTTTAAAAGATATTGTTATGTTGCAAGATCTACAAACACCATTAAAATATAGCTGTATCAATCATAAATTTTATTAATTTATCGGTATTTCTAATTCATGATATTTCCCTTTCTTATCCTTTATACAAGAAATGAGTTTCACTTTAGTTGATTCATTTGAAAAGTTTTTATAATTTTTATAAGGGTCATCTCCTATAAAATAATTTGTCCCTATATACCCTCGTACTGTTTTACCAGCAGGTATTACAGGATCAAACTGATATTTTTTAGGTAATTCCATTGAATAAGGGATTAAATTATAAAACTCACCTATTTTAGAATAAAACATTGTATCGGAAATAGACTTATTACTAAGCAAGTTAATATCTCGATTTGTTGTATTTGTAATATCTAAAGGTAAAACATACGTCACTACTTCACGGTCTTCATAGGGATCATAAACTTTTGTAGGATCAAGAGGATTGAGTGCATGAAACGTAACTCCTTGCCCATCTTCAAAAGTTCTATTAGATAAAAACTCACCTTTTACCACTTTATAAGATTCATTATTAAGATTTAATGTTTTAAATCTTAATAAACTAGCAAATATACATAGCAACAGACACAATCCAATACTTATTAAGATATGTTTTCTCGTCACTCTTAATCTACCAACTTTCCATTATTAACATGTACAATACGATCTACCATTTCATTATCTAGAACATGCACATCATGACTGGCTACAACAATAGTCATTCCCTTGGCTTTTTCTACTTTCAAAATATCTAAAACATCTTTTATCCCATCACTATCTAAAGCATTAGTTGGCTCGTCTAATAACAGTAATTTTGGTTGTTCCATTAAAGCTTGCGCTATCCCTAAACGTTGTTTCATACCTAAAGAGTATCTTTTATACTTTCTCTTATCTGTTTTATCAAGTCCAACCCTTTGAATAATATTATAAATCTCCTCATCGGAGATTTTATTGTTAATCGATGATAAAAATTTCAAATTCTGAAAACCAGTATACCCTGGAATAAAACTTGGATATTCAATCAATATTCCCATAGAATCAGGAAATTGCTTTTGTTTTCCAATTATTTCATTATCTATATAAACAACTTCAGAATTCAAGCGCATTAACCCTGATATAGCGCGTAAAATCATCGTTTTACCAGAGCCATTATGCCCCTTCAAAACTAAAAATTCGCCTTTTTTTACTGACAAACTAATATTATCTAACACAATATTTCCTTTTAATCTTTTCGTCATACATTCACATTTAATATAATTGTCCATAAATTATTCACCTATCACATCTAGTTTTTTAAAACAAAAACTACCTAATAAAATCATTACAACAACAATTACTACTCCTATTAAAAGTAAATCATTATATTGAATAGATTGATTATTACCTAAAGTCAATTGAATTGAACTGTGATCAACAAAATACCAACGATTTGGCATAACAAAAGAGCCTAAAAAATAAATACTATGAAAGAAAACAGACAAAAATAGGTACAACAACATTAGTACAAAAACAATAGTTATCGGTATATAAAAAGTTAAAAACTCAAAAATCAAAGCTAATAAAAAGCTTATAATTATTTGAATTAGCATAGTACCTAATATCTTATAAGGAAATTGACTATATAAATTTAAAAAATTATACTCGCCTAAAGAAAGCAAATAGTAAGCGCTAAACCAAATAAAATACATACCAATCCAAATAATAATTATATAAAAAAACAAAGATAATATTTTTGTTAACCACAGGAAATGCTTCTTCTTAACACGAGGAAATAAATAAACACCATTCTGTTGAATATCTGAAAAAGCAAAATTCCATACAAGCAACAAAGGAGTGATTTGAAAGAATATCCAATAAAAAGGGATAGAAAATCGCCCCTCCTTATAAAAATAAGATAAATCCACAAAATCTACTCCATGAAAAAATCGATAAAAGGTAACATCTACTAATACAGATTCTTTACCATTACTAAGAGGCTGATTGTATAAAAAGGCAATTGCAATAATAGCGTAAATTAAGAATAAAAAAACCATTATCTTGATGGAATCTCGAAACCTTACATATAAATCTCTTTTTAACAAATAATATAAGATCATAATGTAAACTAGACCACCTCTGTCTCATCATTCATAGAAATATAACTTTTTTTAGATAAAATCCATACACTTATAAAAAAGATAAAAAAACAGCCAAATAAGCGTATAAATAAACCAGTAGCATCTTCAAAGACATTTATATAAAAAGCATTTGTAAATAAAAATCCATGTAATATAAATCTATCTAATAAAACAGCAGTAATCATACATATTATTACAAGTAAACTAGATAAAAATAATTGCAATAAAGCACTTATCATACATATAAAAACACTCGCAAATAATTGAATGCAAAATAATAATGGATAATTTACATCAACACTAGTTACAGCCATCATAGTTGACATCAAAAACAACTGTAAAATCATACTCCCAGCAAAAAAGTAAACAAAAACGAATAATTTTAAATAATATATAGAAACTAATTTCAATGCATTATTCACTCTGTAAACAACATAAATACTAAAAAAGTTCGACATAGAATATACAGAAAAAACAATTGTTAAAGGAATAAATATAGTCGACAAATTATACAACGACATAACCTTATACAAAGCTTCCAATTCGTTCATTTTCTCTTTTACAATTCCGGGTTCAAAATAATTGAACAAGCAACCAATGATACTAACATTAAGTACAAAAAGAATACTTAACCAAACATATTTCATCCTTATAGTTTCTTTCATAACATTATAAAAGAACATGCTTCCTACTCCCCCGTAAATAAAGAACTACAGAACAAAACCAAATACATAACAGTACACTAAGAAAAATTTGTAATTCAAAAAAGCCAAAATCTTTAATTAAATAATCTTTAGGATTGAGAATCCCTTTTCCAATACCAAGCCAAAAAATATGTAAAATAAATGGAACTAAATAAATAAAATAAACTCGTTTTATAAAAAACGAAACTGATAAAGCTAAACTCGAAAAAACCGCACCGTATAAACCATTTAAAAATACATACATTAGAAAATATAAAGTAGGGTACTTATAATAAACTATATGAAATTGAGCTGTTGGCGAAACAGTAGAAGCCATATAATTTAATATTGGATGCGGAGCAACTGTTGGATAAGTCATCACATATAAATAAAAATTAAATAGTAAAGGGACACTTATAATAAAAAAAGATACAATAAAATTAATAAAATAAAGCAGCTTAAAATAATAACATGTTCCCATCTTAGAAATAACAGGATAAATAAATCCATAATTTTTATCAATTCTATAAATCCCTGCTACAGCCATTGCGGAAAGCATAGGAAATATAAGTAAATAAAACTCACTATAAAACGATAATCTATTAAAATATAAAATATTAGATAAATATGGGGATACCTTTATAATCCCAGCATCGTTAAATCCTTTAGTTGTCACAAACATAGCAATATATTGAGCAATAACAATTACTAACATAATAAATAAAGACAACCAAAACATCCTACCTTTTAAAATCCTTCCTAAAAAGTAACTCATCTATAGCTCCTCCATAAACCATTAAATTTAAATCTTTTTTAATATGAACAATTGATCCGCAACACCATAACATTTCTTTTCTTTATTTAACCAAATGTAACGAAAAGAAACATTTGCTCTCTCTCCTTCAAATTTAGGAAACTCAACTTCATACTGATAAACATCATTTGCGCCTTTTCTTTTTACACTCTTAACTTCTTGTTTCCACTGAATTACTTCTCCATCAGTTTGTTCAATCCGTCCCAAGAGATACGTTGGTTTTTTCTTATTCGTAACACCCGTCAAAAAAACATAATAATTTTCTGGTATAACTCCTAATTTCAATTTTTTATTTGAAAGTTTATCCTCTATTAAACTATCATTTTTTTCTATTTGTCCTTGAAAGAAATCATCACCATTTTCACTTTCCAAAAACACTTGTTCAAAAATAGTATTTTTGTTAATTCCTTTTAATTCAATACTTTTCAAATTATCTTTTTCCGTTAAAGTATCTTCAATATGTACAATAGGTTCATCTACTTTCTTTTGACAAGAAACTAATACTCAATATAAAAAAACAAACTAAAATATATTTTGAAATAAACCTCATTACAGCTCCTCCTATTTTAAAAATGAAATAGCAGGAAAAGTCGTATAATCCGGATTTGAAACTATACGACTTTTTCTAGCACTATAAAATAAATAATTTCAATTTATAATTTCTAAATCAATATTCAATGTAAGGTCCACTAGGTCTTACACTATCAGGACTCCAAGCAGTAGGATAAGCATTATTTTCTCTAGAATAACCACCAAATCTCACAGGCACATTTTTCCCATGGTTTTCATATGCATAATTTTGAAAAAGATATGTTCTACCTGGTATCACTGTTCCTTCATGCTTACCTGAAACATTTACCCATTTTCTATCTTCTGCATTTTTATTTTTATCTGCTTCTGTCCAAACATTGAAAGAACCTCCGCCCTTCTCACTGCTCTTCACACGCATATACATAGAGGTAGGCGTCTCTTTAGGACGTGCATTAGTATAATCATATGGACTCCAAAGTCTAAAGGTAAAATTCACATGGTCATCCCTTGTACTAGCCTTAGCCGATTCGGTTAAAGCGAAAGTACTAGCTAAAATACCTAACGATAAAACAGATCCAAACATAAAACGACTTTTTTTCTTAATGCCCACTAAAAGCACCTCCGATAATTTGTAGCATTACATTGATTGTATTTTTCCACTGAAGGAACAAAATCAATATAATACAATATTATGGTAACAACACCTCAACACACCTTCAATGGATTTCAGAATATTTAATATTACTTTTACACTTGCGAACATTTCGTTAAATTTTTAAAAACAATACTATATCCCTAGCAAAGAATTACTTGTAAAGGTAGCTACATTCCTATGCCTGTTCCAAATAATAAAGAGTAACTCACCTCTCTAAGTTTCGAATTTTCTCCTGCTGTTTTGAGGAAATACCGCCTAAAAATCACTTCTTAATGAAATCGGCTACTTATAAAACTTTTTTAACCTTGCTGCGAAAAATACAAAAAAAGCGCAGCCATTTCGGCTGCGCTTTCGAATTATTATTTAGTTTCGATTAAACCGTATTTCCCATCTTTACGGCCATATACAACATTAGTTTCGTTTGTATCAGCATTTGTGAAGACGAAGAAATTATGTCCTAGCATATCCATTTGTAGGATTGCCTCTTCAACGTCCATCGGTTTTAAATCGAATCGTTTTGTACGTACAAGTTCTAATTCATCTTCTTCTACCTCATCCAAAACAGCTACTGCTTCTGGAAGGATAAAGTTCGTTTTCATAGAACCTTTCTCACGTAACTTACGATTTACTTTTGTTTTATGTTTACGAATTTGTCGCTCAATTTTATCAACTACTAAATCGATAGCAGCGTACATATCGCTATTAGTTTCTTCTGCACGAAGTAATAAATCAGTAAATGGTATTGTTACCTCGACACGTTGCTTGTCAGAGTATACTTTTAAATTAACTTTAATCTCTGGGAATGTATCAAAATAACGCTCTAACTTACTTAGTTTTTTCTCTACATATTCCTTTAATGCTGGAGTTACTTCAATATTTTCACCACGAATGTTGAATTTCATAGATGAATTCCTCCTTTCAAGCCTATGTATTATAATTTCGACATTGGCTTAAAAACTCCTTCTAACTTTTTTAAAAAAATTAGTGGAATTGCGATTTTTTTATCGTTTTTTGTTGAAATGAAAAGATGCATCGTTTCTATCTTTATTTTATCCTATTAACATCGTGAATAACGAATATAACTGTGGACAATTCGTTACAGAAAAGAAACAACTTTTTGACAACTTATCCTATAACAAAAACCCCTTGCGAAAAACAAGAGGTTCTACTACATATATATAACGTTGCCACAAACGCAGCTTTCTCTTCCAAAAACAATATACCCTACAGTTTCACAACATTAGCTGCTTGTGGTCCACGTGCTCCATCTACAATGTCAAACTCTACTTGTTGCCCTTCTTCTAATGACTTATATCCATCTTGTTGAATAGCAGAAAAATGGACAAATACATCGTCACCATCTTCACGCTCAATAAACCCAAATCCCTTTTCTGCATTGAACCATTTCACTCTTCCTTGCATGTTCATTCCATTCCCTTCACTCTAAAAATCAGGGCATTCGCCCCATATTTTGACTATAACGAATGACAACATATGAAGTCAAAGAAGACTTATCGCCTTTTTATTATCCCTTTCGACACTGCCATATTAACTTCTACAAAGTGTCAAACTAGATACTTCTCTTGCCCCTCTTTCATATAACAAACTTCCGATTTGCCTAACTGTAATCCCTGTCGTATACACGTCATCAACGAGTAAAATATGTTGCCCAGAAAACATCTCTTCTCCCTGAAAATAAAAAGGATTGCTTCCTGACACCCTTTCTTTACGTGTCTTCTTACTTTGCTTTTCTGTTTCCCTTCTTCTTAATGATGGATAAAAAATTTTGACAGGCAAACAAGTTGCTAATAACTCAGCTTGATTAAAACCACGTTCAATTTCCCTTTCCTTACTAAGCGGAACAGCGATAACGGTTGAAACATTGGCAAAATACTTTTGAAATAAACTTCGAAAAGGACGATAAAAAATGTGCACTAACTCTGCATCCCCCCGAAACTTAAACTGTGCTACTATTTCTTTCATCTCATCATCATACATATATAACGAACGGTTTTTAAAAGAACGATACTTCTCCTCTTTCGTCCACCTTATACAATCTATACAAATACCGTCTTCTTGAAATGAGGCAGGAACAAATTCTAAAGGTCGCCCGCACTCCATGCAAATTTCTTCTATAATATAGGAAAGTTTCTGCTCACATCTATCACATATATATTTTCTATGACACTTTACAAAAAAAGTGTACCAACTAATCTTTTCTACAAAACACTCATCACAAAGTAAACAATGCATTAATCGATCAATCCTTGTTCTTTCGCATTTTTATTCATACCTTGAATATGTTTTTTCGCGCGCACCATCGCCTCTGTCTTGCCATAGTGAAAATAAATGACCTCTCCATACGGTGCTTCAAAGCTCCGCCCTGCTCGGCCCGCAATTTGTACGAGCGCACTTTCTGAAAATATTTCTTCTTCCGCCCCTAAAACTGCAACTTGCAAATTTTTCACCGTTACGCCTCGCTCTAAAATTGTCGTTGTAACTAATAATGGGATTTCTCCCTTTCTGAAAGCCGCTACTTTTTCTTTTCTCCCTGGATCTTCTGCATGTACACCTTCAATTCGATTGTTTAATGGTTTTAACAACAAGCTTATTTCTTCTATATATCGCACATGGGGGACGAATAAAAAAATAGGGAATTTTTTATTTAAGTATGTTTGTAACCACTGTAGTAAAACTCGAGGAATTCTTTTATGAATGAGGGTTTTTTTCCAATTCCCGCACCAACAAAATAAAGGAACTGGCAAAGGATGACGATGATATCGTCCAGAAACAATAATACCTTTTTGTTTACCTTGTTTAAGTTTTCGCTTCCACGTTTCATCTGGAGTCGCAGTTAAATAAATACGCGCCGCTTTTTCTTTCATCGCTTGTTTTACCGCGTACTGTAACATTCGATCTGCACAATATGGAAAAGCATCTATCTCATCTACAACCATGACATGAAACGCCCTATAATAACGTAATAATTGATGCGTAGTCGCAACGACTAGTACTGCATCTTTTTCTTTATCCACACTCCCTCCATATAAAGCCGCTATCTGTATATATGGAAATACTTCTTGCAATCTCGGTGCTAATTCCAGAACAACATCCGTTCTCGGCGTTGCGATACAAACTCTTTCTCCCTTTTGAAGCGCTTCGTTAATTCCGTAAAACAACATCTCTGTTTTCCCAGCCCCGCATACAGCCCAAATAAAAAATGATTCTTTTTGCTTAATAGCCTCTATAACTCCTTGCGCCGCCAAATTCTGGCCAGTAGACAACGTCCCGTTCCACTGTAACAAGTTTAAATTCTTTTCTCTCTTTCTTTCAGCAATCCCGCGAACAAGTACAGCACATTCACTTACCCTCCCCATCGTTATACACTTCCGGCAATATGCGCACACTTTACTGCACCTTTTACATAAAAACGACGCAAATAGCCGCCGATCTACATTTCCGCAGCGTTGGCACATATATTTAGAATTCTTTTTTTTTACACCTTGTACACATACGATCTCTCCCTTCTTTTTCAAATCGTTTAATTCCCTCTGTAAATCTGAAGAAAGTTCTTCTAATAGCAACTGTTTCCCCGCTAGCATCAACAATCACCTCCAGCACTACTATAAACCTTTCTCATCATCTCGTAAAAACTCAAAAAAGCCGATAACCTACTTATAAAATAGTAAGCTATCGACTTTATACACGTTTTTTATTCTTTTATAAATCCTAGAATCGACCGTATCCTAAGAAATGTTTTTGGTTATACGAACTGTTAATATCACCGTACGCAATTCCTTTATCGCTAGCATGGATCATTTGGCCATTACCAACGTAAATACCGATGTGAGATGGACCTGCTTTATAAGTACCTTGGAAGAATACTAAGTCTCCTGGTTGTGGGCTACCTACTTTAGAAACTGAGTTCCAGTAACCTGCAACGTCTTGACGACCTACACCAAAGATGTAAGAAATGAATCCACTACAGTCAAAACCACCATTTGATGGAGATGCACTTCCCCAAACATATGGCTTACCTAAATATTGCTTAGCTTTACCAATTACGCCAGTATCCGGTGGAGTTGGTGCTGGGTTTTGCTCTGGTGTTTTCTTTTCTGCTTTAGGTGCCTCTTTTTTAGGCTCTTCCTTTTTAGGTTCTTCTTTTTTAGGCTCTTCTTTTTGAGCTTGTCCACCATTGTTTGCTGGTGCAGCTTGCTCTGCAGATGCTTGTGCTGGCTGAGCTTGCGCAGCTTTAGCAGCTTGCTCTGCTTGTTTTTGAGCAGCAGCTTCTTGTGCAGCTTTTGCTTGTGCTTCTTCTTCGGCAATGCGTTGTAATTGTAATGCTTGTTTCTCAAGCTCTTTCAATTGACCTTCCGTACTTGTCATTGAAGTTACAACTGTATCCATTTTACCGCTTAAATCGTTTACCGCTGTTGCTTTTTTCTCTTTTTCAGCGTCAAGTTCTTTCTTAGCAGTTTCAATTTGAGCTTGTGCTTCTTTTAATTCTTTTTGTTTCTCTTTTACCGTTGCAACATCTTTTTTCACACTAGCTTGGTCTTCTTGTTGTGTTTTCATGATATCTTCATCAGACTCAAGAATTTTAGAAACAGAAGTTAAACGATCAACTAAATCTGCAACGTTTTTAGAGTTTACAAGAACTTCTGTTACAACGTTCGTATTTGGTTGTTCTTGAAGTGCAACTAAACGCTTTCTTAATAACTCTTCACGTTTTGCAATCTTTGTTTGTAATTCTGCAATATCTTTATTTTTCTTTTCAATTAATTGCTCAGTATCAGCAACTTTTTTCATTGTTTCATCAAGCTTTGCAGCATTCTCTTGAACAGATTTATCTAAACCTTGAATTGTTTTGTTTAAGTCATTCATTTGCTTTTGTAATTCATCACGTTCTTGTTGTTGTTTATGTAAAGTGTCATTTTGTGTGTTAATTTGTGATTTCACGTCAGAAATTTTATCTTCTGCAAATACATTTGGTGTTAGCCCAGAAAACATTAATCCTGCAACTAATGCACAAGATGCCATTTTTAGCTTTTTCATTTTATTTTTTACACCGCTTTCTTTTTTCTTTTTCCGTATATAACCTATAAAATTTATACCATAATTCGGGATTTTTTTTGCTAATGTTACGTTTTTGTAAAACAAATGTAATATTATATGTAGCTCTAGCGCAAAATGCGTATATTTTTGTATGTATGTGTAGAAATTTATATACTTTTCTCACTTCTATAAACAAAGAAAAAACGTAAGGAATTCCTTACGTTTTATTAAATATACGAATACAAATGAAATACTACTTCATCCATTTCTCAGCCCAATTTTGAACCTCATCCATAACACTTTCTAACGCTTTTCCCTTGTCAGTTAAGCCATACTCGATTCGAACTGGTACTTCTGGATAGACATTACGAACTACAATGCCCTCGCTTTCCAATTCCTTTAAACGCTCTGACAACATACGATCGCTCATATTTGGGATAATATCTGCGATTTCTCTAAAACGTTTCGACTCTTCAAGCAAAGATTTAATAATTAAGCCAGTCCACTTCTTACTAAGCAGAGTAAAAGCTGACTCAAACTTTGGACATAAACAAGAATTATGCTCCATATGTTTCACCTCTCTTCCATTATAATATAGTTTCTTGTAAAAAGTAAGTTATAAAACTTTCCTCATTATTTTATTTTACGTACATTTTACCATTTCCAAATATTAACTTGTCAACTAAACGTAACATACCCGTAAAAAAACCCTCTTAAAAAGAGAGCTTTTTATATCTTTATTACTTCGTATACCATCCAAGACCTAATGCACCTTCACCTAAGTGCGTACCAATTACAGCTCCAAAATAACCTGTACGAATTGTGACGTGAGGATATTTTGCTTCTAATTCTTTCTTCCATTCATTCGCTTCTTCTTCACGTTGTGCATGAATGATAACTGCTTCCATAGGTACACCTTTACTTGCTTGCTCATCAAAAATTTCAATGATACGTTTTAATGCTTTTTTACGTGTACGAATCTTTTCAAACGGAATAATGATTTTATCTCTAAAATATAAAACTGGCTTCACTTGTAACAGACTGCCGATGAAAGCTTGCGCGCTATTTAATCGACCACCACGTTGTAAATGATGTAAATCATCAACTACAAAATAGGCGTCCATCGTTTTCTTCATTTCATCAAAACGAGCGATAATTTCTTTTGGGTTCTTTCCTTCACTTGCTAACTTTGCACCTTCACGCACATAAAATCCTTGTACTTCACAACTAATTTCAGAGTCATACGTGTATACATCAATACCCTCTACCATCTGTCCAGCTGTCGTTGATGTTTGATATGTACCACTAATTCCACTTGATAGGTGAATACTAATAACTGCATCATAATCTTTAGCTAGTTCTTCATATAGCTCAACAAACTTTCCGATTGCTGGTTGAGAAGTTTTTGGAAGTTCCTCTTGTTCACGTACTTTCACATAAAAATCATCTGCTGAAATTTCAGCTTCTTCTTGATAAGATTCTGTTCCAAACACAACGTTTAATGGAATCATATATATATTGAGTTCATCACGAATTTGCTTCGGTATATATGCCGTACTATCAGTAACAATAGCTATTTTCATTTTCGTACCTGCCTTATAAAAAGTTTTATTTCCTAATTTTACACGAAAACTACAAATGGTGCATCCATACATGAAAATGCCGGTTGAAATTATACCTACCATCTCGACAAATTACAACAAAAAGATAAAATACTCACCAAAAACTTCAGCATATTTAGAAAAAATGTTTGAATATAAAAAGGCTCGCTTTTAAAATGGAAAGTACTAGTCATTTTGATAGATAGGGGCGTACACAAGTGCTATTACAATATTTTACAATCAAAGACTACGGCGAACACGAAATCGTCATTCAAAAATCAAGATTTATTTGTTATATTAGCCGAGCAACAACTGAGGAAGAGGCTCAAGAATTTATACAAAAAATAAAAAAACAACATTGGAATGCAACACATAATTGTTCCGCTTATTTAATTGGCGAACAAGATCATATTCAAAAGGCAAATGATGACGGTGAGCCTAGTGGTACAGCTGGCGTACCAATGTTAGAGGTACTAAAAAAACGCGGACTAAAAGATACCGTCGTCGTCGTAACACGCTATTTTGGTGGCATTAAACTTGGCGCAGGTGGATTAATTCGTGCATATGGAAAGTGTACAAGCGAAGGCATTAATCATGTCGGTGTTGTCCAGCGAAAACTAATGCGTGTGATGCAAACCGAGATTGATTACACATTACTTGGCAAAGTGGAAAATGAATTACGCAATTCAAAATATGCCATTAAAGATATTCATTATCTAGAAAATGTCACATTTGATACGTATGTAGAAGAAGACGGCAAACAAGCATTTACAGATTGGATGATTGAATTAACAAACGGGAAATGTACAATTACAGAAGGAGATATGTTGTACTTAGAACAAGATGTTATCTAAGAATAACCCATTTATCACCTTCAAAGATTAATGTAGTGAATTACTTCCCTACAAATGAACTAACGAACTAAGGAGATTATATATGGAAGAACGTTATTATCATCTCCAAAATAGCAGAATAAAAAAGAAGCGAAGAAGGAAACTTTTCTTCTTCCTTATTTTCGCATTTTTATTTGGCAGCATAGGAGTTTATGTGTTAAATTCTTACTCTTCTCTTATGGGGATGTATAGTGGTTTTACTCGTGAAAAATCGGATTTAAGAAACGAAGATGTAGAAATTACAAAGGAACCTTTTACAATTCTCATTATGGGTATAGAAGATTATGCGACAGATGGTCAAAATGGTCGTACAGACTCATTAATGTTTGCAACAGTCAATCCGAAAACTAAAAAGATTTCGCTTATGAGCATTCCTCGTGATAGCCGCGTTCCGATTGTCGGAAAGGGAAAAGAAGACAAAATTAATGCCGCCCATGCTTACGGTGGAGAGGAAATGGCAATCAAAACTGTAGAAGGTTTTCTAAAAGTTCCTGTAGACCATTATATTAAAATTGATTTCCAAGGCTTTAAAGGTATCGTTGATGCTGTTGGCGGTGTTACCGTTGACGTACCCTTCGATTTCTGGGAGCGCTCTGACGTGGATTACTACAAAAAAATTCAATTTAAGCAAGGACAGCAAAACTTAAACGGTGAAGAAGCACTTGCTTATGTCCGTATGCGAAAGCAAGATCCAAATGGCGATTATGGTCGAGCTGCTAGACAAAGACAATTACTGGCCGCTGTTGCCCAAAAGCTAAACTCCACCTCTACTGTATTTAAAATTAAAGATTTAACAGCTGTCGTTGGAAAATATATAAAAACCGACATTCCTATTTCAGACGGACTTGCTCTTTACAATAAACTTTCTGGATTTGATCCTTCTACAATGCAAACGTTAAAGCTTGAAGGCGAAGACAAAAAGATAGGTGGTATTTATTACTTCCTTCCAGATCCAATCAGTGTAGAAACGGTGCGTAACGAAATTGAAAAAGAATTAGGAGAAAAAGCAAAAAAACCAACTACAAAAAACAACTCAAGTCCTGATTCAAATTCTAATTCTAACGAACAAACAAAAAAAGCAACAAACCAAAATAAAACACCAACTGATCCGCCACCTTCTACAAATGCTCATGCAGAGTGGATTATGCGCAATCAGCCGTAACAAAAAGGCCCAATCTATGCGATTGGGCCTTTTTTATTTACTTATTAAAGTGCTGTAAAATTGCTTCTACAATACGCTCTGATGCACGACCATCACCGTAAGGGTTAGATGCTTTCGCCATCTTATCATGAGCTTCTTTATCTGATAACAGCTCATCAGCAAGACCAAAGATTGTCTCTTCGTCTGTTCCTGCTAATTTCAGCGTACCTGCTTCAATACCTTCAGGGCGCTCTGTTGTATCACGAAGAACAAGAACTGGTACACCAAGTGATGGAGCTTCTTCTTGTACACCACCAGAATCCGTTAACATTAAGTATGAACGAGCTGCAACATTGTGGAAATCAATTACATCTAGCGGCTCAATTAAATGAATACGGTTATGTTCACCTAAAATTTCATTTGCTATTTCACGAACAACAGGGTTCATATGAACAGGGTACACAACTTGTACATCTTCATGTTTGTCAACAAGACGCTTAATTGCACGGAACATATTACGCATCGGTTCACCTAAGTTTTCACGGCGGTGAGCTGTCATAAGTACAAGACGATCATTTCCAAGTTTCTCTAGTACAGGATGACTATATGTTTCTTTTACAGTCGTTTGTAGCGCGTCAATCGCTGTATTTCCTGTGATGAAAATACGTGACTCATCTTTATTTTCCTTCTGTAAGTTCGTTGCTGATTTTGCTGTCGGTGAGAAATGAAGATCCGCCATTACACCTGTTAATTGACGATTCATCTCTTCTGGGTATGGAGAATACTTATCCCACGTACGAAGGCCCGCCTCAACATGACCTACTGGAATTTGATTATAAAAAGCAGCTAAACTTGCAATAAATGTTGTTGTTGTATCACCATGTACAAGTACAATATCCGGCTTCGCTTCTTTCATTACTTTATCCAAACCTTCTAAACCACGCGTTGTAACATCAATTAAAGTTTGGCGGTCTTTCATAATATTTAAATCGAAATCTGGCGTAATTCCAAAGATACTTAATACTTGATCTAACATTTGGCGATGTTGTGCTGTTACAGTCACAATCGATTCAATTTTTTCTGGGTGTTTTTGCAACTCTAATACAAGAGGTGCCATTTTAATTGCTTCTGGACGTGTCCCGAAAATTGTCATTACTTTTAAACGTTCAGTCATGTGATTGCCTCTTTTCTTTCACTAATTACAGCTTCTATTATGACATATAAAAATATGCATGAGTACATCCCTTTTTAACGCATAACAGAAACTTTTCTATTACAAATACTTTTTCTTCCCACCGAGTAATAATCTATCTTTTGTTTCTTAACATCTTCATCAGTATAACAATTTCTCCCATCAAATAAAATAGGCTCCCTCATAAGTTGTACGTACTTTTCTAACGGATAAGTTTGAATATCTCCCCATTCTGTTACGATAAAAACCGCACTCGCATCTCTAATCGATTCATCTATACATCTACTATATTGTATAGCATCTCCAAATATATTCTTTACATATTGAATTGCTTTTGGGTCATAAAGAACAATATCTGCACCTATATTAATTAATGCTTCTATTATAATAAGAGATGATGCCTCTCTAATATCATCCGTATTCGGTTTAAAGGATGCGCCAAGAACTGCAATCCGCTTTTTATTCATGTTCATAACTTTTTTCGCTTTTTCAATCAATAGCAGCTGTTGCTTATTATTTACTTCAATAACTGCTTTTAACAAACGAAAATCATGAGCAACATTTCCCGCAATTTGTACCAGTGCTTTCGTATCTTTCGGAAAACACGACCCTCCGTAGCCAATGCCCGCATTTAAAAAAGATGCACCGATTCTCTTATCCATTCCCATCCCTTTGGCAACATCCAATACATTCGCGCCTACCTTCTCACATATATTTGAAATTTCATTAATGAAACTAATCTTTGTAGCTAAAAAGGCGTTCGACGCGTATTTAATCATCTCCGCACTTTTAATATCTGTAACATACGTTTCTAAGCATAATTGACTATACAAACTCTCTACTCTTCTTGCTACTTCCTTACTATCCGCTCCAATTACAATACGATCTCCATGAAAGAAATCATAAATACCTGAACCCTCACGCAAAAACTCTGGATTCGATACGATATGTACTGTATGCCTCCCTTTTAACTTCTCCTCAATCCATCCCTTCATTACATCATTTGTGCCTACTGGAACTGTACTTTTCGTAACAACAATAATATCGTTCGTCGCATATAATCCAATATCGTTACAAGCACTCTGAATATACGTTAAATCTGCCGTCCCATCTAATAACGGTGGTGTTCCAACTGCAATAAATATAAACTCTACATCATCAAATGCCTCTTCTTTATTTGATGTAAAAGTTAAAGCATTATTCTCATATGCATAATTTATTAATTCATGTAATCTGGCCTCATAAATAGGTAAATCCCCTTGTTTTATCCGTTCAATTTTTTCATCATCTATATCAAAACATGTAACTGAATGCCCTAATTTTGCCAATCCTACTCCTGTAATCAATCCAACATATCCAGTACCTACTATCGTAATTTTCATTTCCTTTTCGCACAGGAATTTACAATAGAAAAGATATGAAATATAGAACTCTCCCTGCGCTTCCCCCTCTCATATTAAAAATGAGAAAACCCTTTTCCTTCTTCATTATATGAATTACTTCCCTTACTTTTTTTAAAGTTTTTGTAAAATTAAATGCACTATAAAGTAAAACTTAATCAGTGAGAATCAGGCTGCCAGGTCACGCGTGATAAATTCCCACATTTTAACACGAAACTTACTCATTTCTACGTGCAACACTTATAATACTGAAATAAAAGTATTCACTATTGAAGAAAAAGAGGAAATGTTACATTCCAAAGCCCAGTACGATTAACCTTCTTATATGATTCAACATTCTATATACAATTGTCATATATTCTATCCGCTTCCATTAACCGTAAAAAGAAAAAAAGATTGAATTCTAATCTTTTTGTGATACCATATGTTATGAGCCTGTAAATAAACATCATAATTTTCAGATAAATATATTTTCAAAAAAAAATTACGTTAGACTATAAAGGGTGGGGTATTAATGGACTCACAAGTGATTTATGCCATTTTGGCATCTTTCATCACTGTACTCGTCGTTACTCCTTTAGTTATTAAATTAGCTTTTAAAATAGGAGCGACAGATAAGCCAAACGCACGTAAAGTGCACCAAAAGATTATGCCACGTCTTGGCGGGTTGGCAATATTTATTGGTGTAGCTGTAGGATTTGTTGTCGGCGGCTTATATGAACAAAGAATGTTATCGATAACGCTAGGTGCGATTATCATTGTAATCATCGGAATTTTAGATGATATGTACGAGTTATCTGCGAGAGTAAAATTCGGTGGACAACTGTTAGTTGCCATTATGATTGTAAAAAGTGGATTATTAGTGCAAGTATTATATATCCCATTCCTTGGGGATACTGAACTTGGATGGCTTGCTTATCCAATTACAGTATTTTGGCTTGTAGGTATTACGAATGCAATCAACTTAATTGACGGCTTAGATGGATTATCTGCTGGGATTTCATCTATCGTACTTGCAACGCTAGCATATATGGCCTTCACTAGCCCATGGGGTACTGGAACAGCTATTATCTTGCCACTTGCATTAATTATATTAGCAAGTACAATTGGATTTTTATTCTACAACTTCCATCCAGCAAAAATTTTCATGGGAGATACAGGAGCACTATTTTTAGGATACTGTATTTCTGTTATATCGTTACTTGGATTATACAAAAGTGTAACGTTATTCAGTTTTATCGTTCCAATTATCATTTTAGGTGTACCTATATTTGATACGATATTTGCAATCATCCGTCGTATCGTAAATAAAAAACCTATTTCAGCACCAGATAAATCGCATTTACATCACCGCTTACTTGCAATGGGATTCTCTCATCGCAAAACGGTACTAATTATATACGCATTCGGTATTTTCTTTAGTGTAAATGCCATTATTTTCACTAGTGCAACGTTATGGTTATCCATTATTCTTCTTTTCGCTTTGATTTTCTTCACAGAAATCATCGCTGAAATAATCGGGCTTGTACATGAACGCTACAAACCAATCATTTCCTTTTATAAAAAAGTGAAAAAACGCGAAGACTAATTGTAGTATAGCCTTTTCAATTATGAAATATTCAAATAGCATCCTCTTTCTTATAAGAGGATGCTATTTTTTATTCTCATTTTATATTTCCAAAATATAGATTGTTTGAGAGTTCCTCTATTGGAGAAAGATATACATAATAAGAAAAGTATCAAGTTTTCTTTTTTACATCTTGATTGTCAAACTGAGGGTGAATGTTATGATCAAGCGAGTATTTCAATGTATTATTTTATTTTTAACGATTACTATGTACGTATCATCTAATACTGAAGCAACAACTGTTATTCCTGCTGAATATCATCCAAATACTGAAACAACTTCTCCTACACAAAAAATTGCGTACTTAACATTTGATGACGGGCCAAACAAATATACTACACAAATTTTAAACATCTTAAAAGAAAAGAACGGAAAAGCAACTTTCTTTGTTATTGGCGGAAAAGTGCCACATTACACAAAAACGATGCAACGATTAATTAAAGAAGGACATTATATCGGGCTCCACAGCATGTCACATGATGTAAAACGCCTTTACACTGGTGACCCTTCCACTTTAATTGCAGAAATGGAGCAAACACAAAGCATTGTCCAGCAAGTTACGAAATTAAATACACATCTCGTTCGCGTTCCATATGGTAGTATGCCTTACTTAAAAAAGAATTACCGTGACGCACTTGTATCGGCCCAGTATAAAATGTGGGATTGGACGATCGATACATACGACTGGAAAAGCTATGACAATCCTTCTGCCATACTCGAAAGAGTACGTAACCAAAGTGATGAACAAGTCGAAGTCATTTTAATGCATGATTCGAGTGTAACCGTACAAATACTGCCAAAAGTAATTGATTATTTACAGTCACAAGGATACAAACTTCTTCCCTATAATCCTTCTTCTCATCTCAAGGTAAATTTTTGGAAAGACACAAGATTGTAACAGCTTTAGTGCCTATGTGCTAAAGCTGTTTTATTTTTCTCTTCCCACCCTTCCCATTTTTGTGTAAAATTTTAAATAGTGATGAAGTTTCGAGGTGAATAGAAATGAAACGAATAGATCTCATTTTTAACGCAATACAAAAAGGCAATTATACAGAAGGTGTAACCGCATCAGAACTCGCTACATTTCTGCAACTAGATCGCGCCAATGTAAGTAGCGATTTAAACAAACTTGTAAAAGATAAACGTTTATTAAAAACAAATACGCGACCTGTTCGTTTTTACATAGAAACGAACAGGTCGTTGGAAACGCATTCAAAAGACATAACTTCATTAGATACATTTGCAATTGAAAATACGAGCCTTAAAATTGCAATTGAAAAAGCGAAAGCTTCTATTCTCTATCCTCCAAACGGTATGCATACTTTACTACTGGGAGAAACAGGGGTCGGAAAGTCTATGTTTGCTTCTTTAATGCACGAATATGCAATTGAAGTTGAACAGCTTCCAAAAGATGCACCATTTATCGTATTTAACTGTGCTGATTATGCAAATAATCCACAGTTACTACTCGGGCAATTATTTGGGATTAAAAAAGGAGCTTATACAGGAGCAAGTGATCAAAAAGGGTTAATTGAAAAAGCACATGAAGGAATTCTTTTCTTAGATGAAGTACATCGCCTGCCTCCAGAGGGACAAGAAATGCTTTTCACCTTTATTGACCGCGGAGTATACCGCCGCCTTGGAGAAACAGAGAACGAACGTAAAGCACAAGTATTAATCATTACTGCAACAACAGAAGAACCAAATTCATTTTTATTAAAAACATTTACAAGACGTATACCAATGACTGTTACGCTGCCACCACTTCGTGAGCGTACACATAAAGAGCGCTTTGCTTTACTACAGCGATTTTTCACAAATGAAGCAATTCGTCTGCGAAAAGACATTCACGTTAGCCCAAATGCAATGCGTGCTTTCGTCTTTTACAATTGTCCCAATAACATTGGTCAATTAAAAACAGATGTTCAAATTGCCTGTGCGAAAGCCTATTCTGATTTGGTCACAAAGAAACGTGATTCTGTCTATGTTTCAAGTTCAGATTTACCTTGGTATATGAAAGAAGGGTTGTTCATTGAAAGGAAGAGCCGTCACTTATACCAAATACCAAATGAAACATTTGTATTTACAGGTGAGGAAGGTTGGAGTAATCATAAAACAGAAGATGAAAAACGCTCTTCTATTTACGATTATATTGATTATAAATACGAAGAACTTCAAGCACGTGGTATTGAAGAGGAAGAATTAGAATTACTAATAGAAAATGATGTTCAAAGCTTTTTCGTACAATATTTTAACCAAATATCAAAAAAAACAAGCCATGAAAATGTTTTTAAAATTGTGGATCGTAATATCGTTTCCGTATGTGAAAAAATAGCGGAACTTGCTGAAAAGCATTTATCTAAGACGTTTGATGAAAAAGTATTTCTCGCTTTAAGTTTACATGTACAGACAACTCTACAACGTTTACAAAGCGGAAAACAAATACATCACCCACAATTAAATCAAATTCGTACGAAATATAAAGAAGCTTTTTCCGTAGCTATGCAATGCATTCAACTACTGGAGGAAGAATTACAAATAACAATGCCTATTGATGAAGCTGGCTTTTTAACAATGTTCTTCGTTGTTGATCCAATTCCTGCCTCACAAACAGAAGTAAAAGTATTAATATTAGCACACGGTAATGGCATCGCAACTGAAATGGCAAACGTCGCAAACGAACTTCTCGGCATTGAGGAAGTAACCGGTATTGATATGCCGTTACACGAATCACCGAAAGATTTCTTGGAACGTGTGAAAGTGTATATGAAAACACTACAAAATGTAAATGGGCTTCTCTTACTTGTCGATATGGGGTCACTTGCTTATATCGGTGACATATTAGAAACGGAGTTTAAAATCCCTGTACGTGTTCTCTCGATGACGAGCACACCACACGCACTAGAAGCAGCTCGAAAAGCTCAGCTCGGTTATTCATTAGATGCGCTGTATGAAACAGTAAAAAATTTAACACCATTTTACTTAAACGTACAAGAAGAAAAGAAAAAACCTCTCTCTCCAATGAAATCTGTTATTTTAACAGCTTGCTTAACTGGTGAAGGAAGTGCTTTAGCTATTCAAAAAATGTTAGAGAACTATTTACGATTTGATAAAGACTTAATTGAAATTATACCAATTAGTATCGTCCATGAAAAAGATTTAACGAAAATGATTGAGAACATAAAAAAAGAGCGTAACATCATTTGTATTGTCACGAATTTCGATGTGCAAGTACCATGCTTAACATATCATTTCCAAGACATCGTAAACTACACAGCGATTCAGCCAATTCAAGAATTAATTACGTATGAAGAAACATATGCAAAAATGGCGGATATTCTTGAACAACAAATGCAGCGTAACGATGGAGCATTACTTATCAAAACAATTCGTTACGCATTAAATACAATTCAGGAATTAATTTCCTTACAGCTAACTCCTGATAGCTTAATGGGTGTTATTCTGCATATGAGCTGTATGGTTGACCGTCTTCAAAAAGGAGAAAGCCTTCTTCCTCACCCTGATAAAGAGAAAAGAAGACAAGATGAGTACTGGATGTATATGAAAGTAAAAAAAGCGTTGCAACCAATTGAAAATACATTTGAAATACAAATACCTGATGACGAAGTATTTTATGTTATGGACTTCTTTATTAAAAATCAGCCTGTGAAAAATTAATCGAGGCCGTTTTTAAAAATATCGACCGTAACGTGAGTTATATCAGCGATTTTCAAAATATATCGGCGTAACTCAGATTATATCAGCGATTTTCAAAATATATCGGCGTAACTCAGATTATATCAGCGATTTTCAAAATATATCGGCGCAACTCAGATTATATCAGCGATTTTCAAAATATATCGGCGCAACCCAGATTATATCAGCGATTTTCAAAATATATCGATTTACCGACAATAATCGCTAAAACTAGCACCTTATATAATGAGAAAAGGCTGTTCCAACATATGGACAGCCTTTTCCTCTATTTCTTTACTTTTCTAACTCGCCCTCTTATTTCTCCTCTTTTTTGTGATTTCGTATGGACATTAACATATACATTTGCCTGAATAATTTCTTGAAGTAAATGTACAAATGATTTCCCTTGTAAAGGTCCCTCAAAATCCTCCACATTCACTACACCAGTAATACTTCCCTCGTTCAAGCTAATCCCTTGCTCCAGTGGACCATACAAATATAAAACAACAGGACCAATTTGAGTAGACTTCCCTAAATGAATTTGACACGATGTAACCTTTTCTATATTTTTTAGTATTACTCTGTAATGCAATTTCGTTAAATCATCACTAAAAATAAACTCTGCTACCCCAAAAGCTTCTGTATTTACAGGAGGCACTTCCCTCTTACCTGTTAACCTGGCAAAGAAATGTGTTGTCATAAGGCATTCTCCTTATATAAATTTCCCAGCACTACTTCTACTACTTTATGGTTTAGACATAATCATTTATGACTTTTTCAATTTTAATTACAAAGAAAAGATTCACAAAATCTTTACATTGTGATTGTTCCTGTAGATTGAAAGTCTCTTGTATAATGCACATAGAAAAACATTATAGGAGGTTCCATTGAAAACTAACAAATACACTTTTCATACATTATTAGAGATTTTTCTCGTCTCATTTAAATTAGGACTTACTTCATTCGGCGGTCCTGTCGCTCATCTCGGCTATTTCCACCACGAATACGTGCAAAAAAGAAAATGGATGGATGAACGAAGCTATGGAGATTTAGTAGCACTATGTCAATTCCTTCCCGGTCCTGCCAGCAGTCAAGTCGGTATGGGGGTTGGATTATTACGGGGCGGTCTATTAGGAGCTATTATTTCATGGATTGGATTCACTTTACCGTCTGTGCTTGTTTTGGTTTTCTTCGCCTCATTCCTTAATCAGTTCGATCTTGGAAGTGCTGGCTGGATTCATGGACTAAAACTTGTAGCAGTCGCTATTGTCGCTCATGCCATATGGGGAATGGCGCGAAAGTTAACTCCAGATCGAAATCGTGCAACGATTGCGATTGTAACTGCCGCAATCGCCTTATTATGGCCAAGTAGTTGGACACAAGTCATCCTTATTATAATATGTGGCTTTATCGGTTGGTTTTTATATCGCAACCAACCAATTAGCCAATCTCAAAATATAAGAGTACCTATTTCAAAAAAGATAGCAGTTTCTTGCCTCGTCTTATTCTTTGGACTATTACTACTGCTACCAATATTAAGACCGTTCTCTTATTACATCGCTTTATTTGACAGTTTCTATCGCTCTGGCGCACTTGTATTTGGAGGAGGACACGTCGTGCTGCCCCTTCTTGAAGGTGAGTTCGTACAAAACGGAATGATGACGAAAGAACAGTTCCTAGCTGGATACGGATTAACACAAGCAGTACCAGGACCACTATTTACATTCGCCTCTTATATAGGAGCAGTGTTAAACGGGACGCTTGGGGCAATAATCGCAACAATTGCGATTTTCCTCCCTGCTTTCTTACTCGTTATTGGTGTTTTACCATTTTGGAACAATGTGAGAAAAATATCATTCATACAAGGCGCACTACTTGGTGTTAACGCCGCAGTTGTTGGTATTTTAATTGCCGCTTTTTACGATCCCATTTGGACGAGTACAATTATAAATGCTTCAGATTTCGTTTTCGCTTCGCTTCTTTTTTGCTTACTAGCTTTTTGGAAAGCACCGCCTTGGGTTATCGTTATACTTGGAGCTTTTGGCGGATATATTCTATCCATTTTGTAAATAAAAAACGACGGCATGATGTAGCCGTCGTTTTTCTATTAAAACTTCACAAGTTCTATCCCTTCAGGCAACTCACTCTCTGTTAAAATACGCAATTCCTTCACACGATCCATTACGTAAGAAGAACGCTTCACAAGCTCTGGATCAATATAAGCTGGATGAACCATAATTTCTACCGTTTGTTCACCTTGTACTCTTTCTTTTAACTTCATAAAGTAATCTTCCGTCACACCATCCGCATAAAAGTCACTGTAAAATACATCAGAAAATGGATGCACCGCTCTATCTTCCCCACAACGACGAATTGGAACATTATATTTAGCTGCTAATCTCTCAAGAACATCGTGTAAGATCGGTAATCCGTGTACATGATGATGACTATCTAAATGAGTTGGTGTTAATCCGTAAGATAGGAATTTCTCAATTTGAGCAGTCCACTCTCTCTCAACTTCTTCTGGATTTATATTCCCTTCCCTTACAACACTTTGTTTATGAAACGATCCGTCGCTACCTACAAGTGATGGTACGTCTCCAAGAAGTGGCTCCCCTGCTGTTAATACGAGATGTACGCCTACTCCGAGTAGGTTATACTCTTTCGCTAAGCGTACCGCATGCTCTGTTCCTGGCATATTCATCATCATCGTCGTTGAATTTACAAGTCCATTTATATGACCATCAATAATGCCGTAATTTGTACCTTCTGTAAGACCGAAATCATCTGCATTTACAATTAACTTAATCATCATAATACCTCCTAATAGAATAAAAAAAGCGGGCTAAATAGCGCCGCTTTTACTTCTCTACCTTTTTAAAGAACTGTGGAAGATACTCTTTATGTGCTTCCAACATTTCATCTAAAATTTGTTTTGCAACTTTATCTGATGGTACAAGCGGATTGATTGTCATAGCAAGCAGCGCCTTATGATAATCCCCTGTAACAGCAGCTTCAATTGTTGTGCGCTCGAATGATTTAATTTGTTGTACTAAACCGCGAACTGGTACTGGAAGATCTCCAACTGCAATTGGTTTTGGGCCTTCTTTCGTAATAATACAGTTCACTTCAACAGCTGAATCATGTGGTAAGCTTGCAATTGTTCCGTTGTTTCGTGTATTAACAGGCTGGATATCACCTTTATTATTGTAAATAGACGTAATTAAGCTACATGCTGCATCACTATAATAAGCTCCGCCACGTTTTTCTAATTGTGGTGGTTTAATATCTAAATTCGGGTCTTTATATAACTCAAATAAATCATTTTCTAATTGTTTTACTACTTCTGCACGTGTACCTTTTTCAACAGAAGCTTCTTTTTCTTCTTCTAACATTTCACGTGTTTTGTAGTAGTAACGATGGTATGGACATGGAATCGCACGAAGTCCTCGAATAAAGTCTGGCTCCCAGTTAAGCGCTGCGATATTTTCCATCGTAATTTGTTTTTCTGGATCTGTCACAAGCTCTAACACACGGTCCATTACACTTACGCCATCTAAGTATACATCTAGTCCGTATACCATATGATTTAAACCTGCGAAATCAACGTGAACACGACTCGCATCTACTTCAAGTAATCTTGCAAGACCCATACGAATTCCGATTGGAACGTTACATAGACCAACTACTCTTTGAATATTTGTATAACGAAGAACTGCCTCTGTTACCATACCAGCTGGATTTGCAAAGTTAATTAACCATGCATTCGGACAGAGCTCCTCCATATCTTTACAAATATCTAAAATAACAGGAATCGTTCTCAACGCTTTAAATAAACCACCAGGACCATTTGTTTCCTGACCGATTACATCATATTTTAATGGGATTGCTTCATCTTTTGCACGTGCTTCTAATAAACCAACGCGAAGTTGTGTTGTTACGAAGTCTGCATCTTTTAATGCCTCACGGCGATCAAGTGTTAAATGTACCTCGATTGGTAAACCTGATTTTTTCACCATACGTTTCGCTAAGTTACCAACTATTTCCAACTTTTCTTTTCCTGCCTCAATATCTACTAACCAAATTTCACGAACAGGAAGCTCATCATAACGCTTAATAAATCCTTCAATTAACTCTGGTGTATAACTAGATCCACCGCCGATTGTAGCAATTTTAATTCCAGTCATGCTTTATTCCCCTTTCGCTTCAAGCTTTTTATAAAGATCGATAAACTCTGCTGCTAATTCTTTCACTGTAATCGAATTCATTAAATGATCTTGTGCGTGAATTAAAAGAACACTAACCTCTGTTTTTTCTCCTCTTGCTTCTGATTGTATGAGCTCTGTTTGGAAATGATGCGCTTCATTAATCGCTTCTTTCGCCTTTACCATCGCTTCATCTGCTTCTACCATTTTCCCCTGTTTGGCAAATTGAAGTGCCTCCATCGCAAAGCTTCGTGCGTTACCACTATTTAAAATCAATTGGAATGGAATTTGTTCTGCTGTAGTCATCATAATTACCGCCCTCTCTATAAGGTTCAACCGATTTAAATACCCCTTCAGTTTGAACATGTCTATTAAATTATTATTTTATGAATGATAGTTTGGTGTTCTTGTAGATGAGTATCATCTTTTTGAACATGATATAAAGGTAATTATTCTGACGAGCTATAGGAACTCGCCAGAATAATATTTTTTAAAGTGATACTGAATTGTCGCTTCCTTTTGTTTCAGCTTTTGCAGCCTGTACATAAGTACGGTCACACATTAATACGAATGGATAGTAAATTACTACCGCAATAGCAAAGTTCACCACTTGTAGTGCTGCACCAGCGATGCTTCCGCCCGATACAAGATAACCACTAAAGATTGGTGGCATTGTCCATGGAACTAACGCAACTGTTTTTGGTACCCATCCTAAAGTGATTGCTGTATAAGAAGTAATAACTAATACAACTGGTGTAAGTACGAACGGGATAATTAACGTTGGGTTTAATACAATTGGCGTACCGAAAATAACTGGTTCGTTAATATTAAAGAAACCAGGACCGATAGATACACGGCCTACACCGCGAAGCTGCGCACTTTTCGCTACAAGCATTACTGCCACTAAGAATGCTAACGTTGCACCCGATCCCCCGATATATACGTATACATCAAAGAATGGTTTTGTGAAGATATGCGGTACGTCATATGCAGACATACCATCATTAAATAATTTCATATTTTTCTCTAATGCTGGTAAATAGATTGGGTCAATAATCCCCCCAATAATATTTGGACCATGTAATCCGAAGAACCATAATACGTGAATAAGTAGAGCAATAATAATTGCACTTGGTAATGTACCCGCTAAACCTTGTAATGGTAATTGAATTGTTTCAAATACCATTTTATGAATGCTTGTTCCCGCAAGTTTCACAGCTAATTGAATACCTGCTGTTACAATCAAAATAACGAATGCTGGAACTAACGCTGCGAATGATTTCATTACTGCCGGTGGAACACCATCTGGCATTTTAATTGTAATATCCCTTTGAACAAAGAATCTAAACACTTCTGTTACAAGAAGAGCCACTATAATGGAAACGAATAGACCTTGTGCCCCTGTCCACGCTAAATCAATACCGCCTTCTTTTGGCGTTGTCGGAGAAATAATAATTAATGCACCGAATGTAATGATTGCTGCTGACAACGCATCGACGCCGTAAGATTTCGCTAAATTGTAACTTATCCCAACTGCGACTATGAGGGCGAGTATAGCAAAGGAACCAGTCCACATACCGCCACCGACATCTTTCCAAGCGTCACCAAATGTGCCCTTCATAAAGTTTTGGAAAGCATCAATTGGTAAGTTATTTATAAGTACTGCAAATGATCCAACTAAAATAAGAGGCATAACTGCGATAAATCCGTCACGGATTGCAACTAAGTGGCGCTGCGATCCAATTCTACCTGCGACTGGAACTAAATATTTCTCCATAAATGCAATAAACTTTTGCATTTCGCTTCCCCCCTAATTATTTTTTAAGTGTTAATGCGTGATCTAAAACTGCTTCTCCATTCATCATGCCGTAGTGCATTGGATTGATAACGTCGATTCCAACATTTTTCTCGTCAGCAAGCGTTTTCATTGAAGAGAGCATGTAACGAACTTGTGGTCCTAGTAATAACACATCTGCTTGATCGATATTCGTTTTTACTGCATCCCCAGATACAGCCCAAATCTTGCCTTCTAGACCGCGAGCTTTTGCAGCCGCTTCCATTTTTGTAACTAGTAAACTTGTAGACATCCCTGCTGAACAACATAATAAAATATTCATTTGAAAATCCCCCTTGTGTAGTATAAAAAATTTATGTTTATTTATTTTTCTTTACGCTATTTATTAATGCAATTAGCGTGCCAACTTTTTAAAACCACTAAAATCAGTGCTTTTTCGAGCATTTTCTTTGTGTGTTAACGCTTTCAATTAGTGTGTCGTCCAAAAAATACACAGTGTGTTATAAAACAACACGCTTTTAACACATAACTGTATGAAAATAGATTAGTGTTTAGTCGTCTAGTTGTGTTTAATATGAAAAAACACTAAAAAAACTTTTTCAATGAAAAATAATTCATTATTTTAACCCACTATTTAGTGAAATAAAAAAACCTTGCATAAGCAAGGTTCATTCATCCACCGACATCTTCCTATATAACTCTACAAACTCACTCGCTAATTCTTTCACCGTAATTGCATTCATTAAATGGTCTTGCGCGTGTACCATTAAAAGAGTAACTTCGGTCTTTTCGCCACCAGCCTCTTTCTGGATAAGCTCCGTTTGTACGCGGTGCGCCTCCTTTAATTCCTCTAGTGCTTCTTGTAATTTAGCTTCAGCTTCTGTAAACTCCCCACGCTTCGCACAATCAATTGCTTCCATTGAACAACTTCTCGCGTTTCCCCCATGCAAGATTAAATGAAAAGCTTTCGTCTCTATCGTATCCATTGTAGTTCTTTACTCCCCCTTTTCTTCCGCCAGTTTTTGTTTATCCCATATTTTTAAGAACGGTAAATAAATGAAGAATGCTAGCGCAAAGTTAACAAGTTGCAAAATAACACCTGAAATTTTCCCGCCCGATCCTAAATATCCACTAAAAAGAATAGGTGTCGTCCAAGGTACAGCGGCCCCACTCGGACGTGCAACCCATCCCCATTCCATTGCAAAGTAAGAAACAATTGTTAGCACGACTGGAACTAATATAAATGGAATTAGTAAAAGTGGGTTCATCACAATCGGCATACCAAAAGTTACCATCTCATTAATATTAAATATACCAGGTGCAATTGACAATCTCCCTAAACTTTTTAATTGTTGACTTCGTGCAAATAGTAACATTCCGACAACTAGAGCAAGCGTTGCACCAGAACCGCCCATATAAATCCATAAGTCAAAAAACTGTGCCGTAATCGTATTTGGTACATCTTGCCCAGCTTGAAAAGCAACTCGGTTTTGATCCATTAACGACAACCAAACGGGGCTCATTACACCACCAACAATAGTAGCACCATGAATTCCACAAGACCAAAGAACATGAACGAGAATAACTGCTATTATCGCGCCCCAAAGACTAGCACCAAGTACACTAAGCGGTTCCTGTAAAATTTGTCCTACAATATTATGGATACTGCCAAAAGAAGTATTTTCTATAATTAAGCGTAAAATCCAAATAACTGTTACAACAATAAATCCTGGAACAAGTGCTGCAAATGAACGCGTGACAGCTGGTGGAACTGTCTCTGGCATCTTTATAATTATCTTTTTTTGTACAATAAACCGATAAAGTTCAGTAGATATAAGTGCAATAATCATTGCTACAAATAACCCTTGGCTTCCCATTAATGCAGCTGGGATAGCGCCTTCTACAAGTACACTTTCTTTTGTACTTGGTATAATATATGCAACTTGAAATGGAGTCGCAAGTAAAAACGTCACAAGCGACAATGCCCCGGATGCTAAAGCATCTACTTTATAATACTCTCCAAGTCTGTAAGCGATTCCAAAAACAGCTATTAAAGCCATTATATTAAAAGTTGCACTAACTGGATACCCTAAAGCTCGCTGCCAATTCTCCCCAAACAAACCTGCCATAAAATCGTTATATCCCGGTATCGGCAGTGCACTAATAATGAGGAAAAACGATCCAATAATTAAGAAAGGCATCGTTAAAATAATTCCATCTCGAATTGCTTGTAAATGCCTCTGCTCTGCAACCTTCCCTGCTACCGGCATCACATACTTCTCTAAAAACCGTATCATCTATCCCACTCTCCTCATGGTTTCATTAACAAAGCTGCTTGCAAGATAGCTTCTCCATTACAAAGTCCGTAATGAACAGATTGAATGACATCAACAGGTATCCCTTTATCCTTACATAGTTCTTTCATTTTCGGTAATAAATAACGTACTTGCGGCCCAAGTAAAAGGACATCAGCTTTATCAATATGACTATTCACTTCAGAACCTGATACTGCCCAGATTGTTACTTCTATCCCTCTTGCCTCTGCTGCTTTCTCCATCTTTGTAACAATCAAACTGGAAGACATTCCCGCTGCACAGCAAAGTAAAATATTCATCCCGCTTCCCTCCCCTTTTTCTCTACCTAAGTTATGGTGCATCCCTTGCCACCACTAGGTTACAAATATATATGTCTAGATTTCCTGCTGTATGCCGAGCTTAAAAACAAAAATTTCTTCGTTTTCACGCTATTCCATTTATCCGTATTCTCCTAGTAAAGAGGACGCTAACTCGCTATAATAATTCAGTATGATTTTTTTAATTGATAGGAGGATATATTTATGAAGGCATATCGCTTTCCACTTATTTTGTTATCTTCTATCCTAATTGGTGGTTTCATTGGTTATTTCATGGGTGCCGATGCAGTTGCTTTAAAGCCGCTTGGTGACATTTTCTTAAACTTAATGTTTACGATTGTTGTACCTCTAGTGTTCTTTAGCATCGCATCGTCTATTGCTAATATGGATGGATTAAAACGTTTCGGTAAAATTATGTCTAGTATGGCTGGGACTTTCTTATTTACAAGTATTTTAGCTGCTATTTTTATGATTATTGTCGTGAAAGTATTCCCGCCAGCACAAGGTGTTGTACTAGAACTAACACAACCTGACAAAGCCGGCAAAGCTGTTAGTGTTGCAGATCAAATCGTCGGTATTTTAACAGTATCTGACTTCTCGAAGTTACTATCTCGTGAAAATATGTTAGCTCTTATTTTCTTCTCTATCTTAATGGGGATTGCAACTTCAGCAGTTGGCGAAAAAGGAAAGCCATTTGCTACATTCCTACAAGCTGGTGCAGAGATTTCAATGAAGGTTGTATCTTTCATTATGTACTACGCTCCAATCGGACTTGCTGCTTACTTCGCAGCATTAGTTGGCGAATTCGGACCACAACTTCTTGGAACTTACTTCCGAGCAGCAATGGTATACTATCCTGCTTCTCTCATTTATTTCTTTGTATTCTTCACATTCTATGCATACCTTGCAGGTCGCAAACAAGGTGTACAAGTATTTTGGAAGAACATGGTCTCTCCTACAGTTACATCACTTGCAACTTGTAGTAGTGCCGCAAGTATTCCAGCAAACTTAGAAGCAACAAAGAAAATGGGTATTTCTTCAGACGTTCGTGAAACAGTTGTCCTTCTTGGTTCTACTCTTCATAAAGATGGCTCTGTTTTAGGCGGCGTATTAAAAATTGCTTTCTTATTCGGTATTTTCAACATGGAATTCGAAGGACCGAAAACATTAGCAATCGCACTTGTTGTTTCTCTATTAGTAGGAACAGTAATGGGCGCTATTCCAGGCGGCGGTATGATTGGTGAAATGTTAATCGTTTCTTTATATGGCTTCCCGCCAGAAGCATTGCCAATTATCGCAGCAATCAGTACAATCATTGATCCTCCTGCAACGATGTTAAACGTAACAGCAGATAACGCTTGTGCCGTAATGACAGCTCGCCTTGTAGAAGGTAAGAACTGGATCAAAAACAAATTTGCTTAATAAATAGAAAGAGGATGCTCGTTTTGAGCATCCTCTTTCTTTGTTGTTAATCCATTCCGCCACAAATTTGTTAAAACCTTCACAAATATTCCACACCTCTTATCCATTCTCCGTACTATAATCATGTATGGAAAAGGAGATGGACACAATGACACAAAGCGCACCAGAATTTAAAGTTTTGCAAAGCATTGCATTTCTCGCTGTCGTTTTGCAAAGTTCTTTATTATATACAATGAATCAAGGAAATGTCTTACTTGAGCAATCCCTCATTATGGGCATGCTATTTAATCTTGCAAAATTCTCAGCACCAGCATTCATATTTATCGTTGGATTTCACTTAATTCGTCACTATACAAAGCAATTAGTATATAAAGAATATATTTCCGAAAAAGCGATACACTTACTCATTCCTTATTTCTTTTGGTCTATTCTTTACTTATTAACAACAAATAATCTTATTACGTTACAAAGTGGAATAAAAAGTTTATTACTCGGAACAGCCGCTCCCCATCTTTGGTACGTTATTATGATGTTCCAAATTCACTTATTGTTCCCTTTACTATGCACACTTTTTTATTGGTTTCAAAAACGAACAGAAAATAAAAAAGACATATATAAATATATGACCTTTTTCGCTTGCCTATATTTTCTATTAATGTGGTTCTCTTCTCACTATATTTTTAATGGAGAAAAATTAACAAGTTCAACAATTTTACATTATACAGATCGATCATTTCTATTCTACTCATTCTATTTCGTTATGGGCGGCATTGCCGCTGTAGCACTAAAAACTTGGCGTCTATTCGTCATGAAACATATCCCGCTTATAACAATATTATTTTTCATCTTATTTTTATTCATCAATTATGAGTTGTTTAGTTTTTACGGAGCAAACTCTATTCATTTAACTGTTTCTACCTATTTAAAACCATCTATGTTTTTATATATCGTATGCGAAATTATCATACTGTATGTGTTATCTATTATGATAGTACAGCGTCGTGGTTTCTTATATAAAACGTTACGTTTCATTGGTAATTACACGTATGGTGCTTATTTAGCTCATTTATTCTTCTTGCAACTATGCACAAAACTTCTTTCCTTATTCACACTGCAAGAAAATACTATATTATATGCCCTATTACTATTTGTGTTAACGGCCATTATCTCTATTTCAACAATGGTCATTTGTAGCACAATACCATTTCATACTTGGATTACAGGGCCTTCTCCTACAACAAAGATGAAATGGACGAAGGTTGTATTACGAAAAAATCATAAAAAACTATTCAAGCCATATATTTGATATAATAATACGCATATAAAAAGAAAGCGAGAGACACCTATGATTAATCAAGTTGGACAAATTATGCTATATGTAAATAACCAAGACGAAACAGTACAATTTTGGACAGAAAAAGTAGGGTTCCAAATCATTGCGGAAGAAAATAACGGAAACGGATTCCGCTGGATTGAAATTGCACCGGCGAAAGAAGCAGGAACAAGCATCGTCCTTCACGATAAAGCGTTAATCGCGAAGATGCAACCTGAACTAAACCTAAATACGCCTTCACTTATGTTCTTCTCAAATGACTTAGACCGTCTATATAAAGATCTTTCTGAGAAAAATGTCACAGTTGGACAGGTTGTAGATTTACCTACTGGTAGAGCATTCAACTTTGCTGATAATGAAAATAATTACTTTGCAGTAATGGAACGCAAATAAAAAATAAGCTATCCGAAAAAATCGGATAGCTTATTTCATTTTAAGAAACTTGTTCTACATTCGTTTCTCTATGCTGTATATGACTCGTGATCCAAGCAATTCCACCGGCAACAACGAGATAACATAACAATATTAAAATTTGCATTTGTAATTGCGACCAATCTCCTAAAGAAATAACATCTTGTAATCCTCTAAGAGAATGAGACATTGGGAGAAACTGTCCAATTTTGCTAAGAACAGCTATGTTTAATTCTCCTGGGAAAGTACCTCCGCTCGTCGCTAATTGCAGGACAAGAAGCGTTACCGCTAAGAACTTTCCAACAAGACCAAATACTGTTACTAGCATAAGAATAAATGTCATAAACGTAAAGGAAATAACAATACTTGATAAAACAAAGAGTGGCACACTTGCGACTTCTAATTTCATAACACCTAGCACAACTACATCTACGAGTAGCGCTTGAATGAGTCCAATTAAATATACCAATCCTAGTTTATTAATAAAATGTACCGTTCCGCTTACCTTCATGTTTTGTCTGCGGCCAAGAGGTAAAATATTCGATGCCATAATTCCGCCAACATAAAATGCAAGTGATAAGAAATATGGTGCAATGCCTGAACCGTAGTTAGGAACGTCAGAAACTGTTGACTTCACTAACTGAACTGGCTCTGAGAACATCGTATTGCGTGCATCATCATTACGAACATCCGCTATCTTCTCTGCGCCCTCTCCTAATTTCGTAGAAAGTTCTTTCGCACCATCATCAAGTTTAACAAGTCCATTTGTTAATTTACTAGCACCGTTATTCAGCTCCGTTCCACCACTCGCAAGCTGATTTACACCTTCTTGCAGGGATGTAAATCCATTTCCCCACTTCATAAATCCATCAGCCAAATTCGATGCACCATCTGCTATCTTTTTCGTTCCAGCAGTAGCTTCATTTAACTTAAATCCGAATGTATTCATGCCTTCTTCAATCTTATGTTGACCATCAGTTAGCTTCTTCGCACCTTGTGTCAATTGTTGTTGGCTATTATTTAAAGTACTTGTTGCTTTAGCTAGTCCATTAGACGTAGCAACAATTTTTTGAAAAGCGGGATCTTGCTGCACTTCTGGATGATTTTTCACGTACTCTTCTAATTGTTGTTTCACACTATTGGCCGCCCCATCCGCTTTTACTTGCCCTTCAGCAAGCTTCTCACTTCCGCTCACCCATTCATTTGTACCAGCACTTAATTCACTAACTCCTGATTGTAACGTTTTTTCACCTTGTGCTAATAACTCCATACCACTATGAAGTGATGTCGCTCCTTGACTCAGCTCATTTGCTCCCCCCGTTAAGGCAGATTGGCTAGACGCAAGCTTGTCACTTCCTTCTTTCAATTTCGATGTCCCGTCACTTAAACGATCAATACCATTCGCAAGCTGATTCGCTCCATTTTTTGCATCGGTCGTTCCTTCATGTAACTTCTCAGCACCATTACTTGCATCACTCAACCCTTGTGCCAAATCTTGAAACTTTGAAAAAACACCTTCTGTATATGATTTCGTAATACTGTTTGAGATTTTTGTTTTCATATTTTCAACAGCTGTCGTTCCAATTTGAGCCGCTACAAAGTTTTTACCTGGATTTACTTTGTACTGCAACTTTGCTGGCTCTGGTTTCTCATCCATAAGTGTACTTACCTTTTTAGAGAAATCTTCCGGAATCGTAACAACCATATAATATTTATCTTCTTTTAACCCTTCATCCGCACTTTTTTCTGATACGAAATGAAAAGCCAATTCCTTATTCTCTTTTAAATTTTTAACAAAATCGTCTCCTGCATGAATTGTTTTTTCATCCATCGCAGCACCCTTATCTAAATTCACAACCGCAACAGGTAATTTATCTAATTTTCCGTACGGATCCCAATATCCAGCTAAAAAGAATCCTGAATAAATTAACGGAACGATTAATAAAAAAATTAAAGCGATACGTCCATGTTTATGGTGCCACATCGCTTTCCAATCTTTAAATATAAGTTTAATTCCCTTCATGAAACATACTCCTCTTCTAATTTAACACCCTTCGAATGGTTTAACAGATTTACTATACACGTCACTTTACATACTGTATAATACATCTTTAATTATTAATTCATTCCTTTTGGTCTATAGAAAGGAGACTCGAAATGGAACTGCTCCAGTTAAAATACTTTCAGACAGTTGCACGACTAGAACACATGACAAAGGCAGCTGAAGAATTGCATATCGCGCAACCTTCACTCAGCAAAACAATTGCTAGACTCGAAAAGGATTTAGGAGTCCCTTTATTTGATCGCCAAGGCCGACAGATTACTTTAAATTCTTTCGGAAAAGTATTTTTAAAACGAGTAGAACGTATTTTTCATGAATTAAGTGAAGGAGAACGAGAAATTAAAGATTTAGCCGAATTACAACAAAGCTCTATTACACTGGCCGTTTCTATTCCAAGAATATTACCAGAACTACTTGGCTCTTTTTTACTAGAACATCCTAACGTTCGATTCCAACAATTTCTTGCATCCACTCCTTCTATGAAACGACAACTAGATAATATAGAAATTGACTTTTGTATCTCCTCTGTGCCAATTGAAGGTGAGGAGATTGTTTGGGAACCACTTATTACAGAAGAAATTTTCTTAGTCGTCCCTTCAGGCCATCGTTTATCAGGCCGAAAAAATATCCACCTGCATGAAGTAAAAAACGAACCGTTTATTAGTATGAACACTGGCTATGGATTTCGACACTTAACGGATGAATTTTGCAAAGAAGCTGGTTTCACTCCGCATATTGCTTTTGAAGTAGATGAACCGACCGTGATTAGCGACCTCATTAAGCAAGGTCTCGGCATCGCTTTTGTTCCAAGTTTAACTTTATTAAAAAACTCTACTTTAGCATCAAGCAAGTTGCGTATTATTGAACCCAATTGTCAGCGAACCATCGGATTAAGTTGGTCAAAAAAACGCTACTTATCAAAAACAGCTCAGCAATTCCGTGAATTCGTGATTGATTACTTCTCCAACATTAGGACGTAAAATTATATCAACAAATAAAAGTTGCCACCCTCATATGGTGGCAACTTTTATTGTTCACTCTTTTTTAATTCCATTTCAGCTAAAAGTGGTAGTACATTATCAAAAATATGCGTATTATTATTTTCACCTGTTACATATCCACCATAATATCTACTAAATACGTTATCATTTCGGAATGTGGCCATATGATCATACAATTCTTTCGCAAACTTTTTATCACCTGTTTGTAGTACGTACAAAATCGTTAATCCGTATGCGGCTGGCGATTCATAATTCACAGTTTGTTTTCCCGTTTCTAAATTGTAACGACCGTATAGCTTTCCATCCTCCTGGAATTTCTTCTTTATAAATTCCAAATAAGCAGTTGATGAAAGACCACCTAAACTTCGATGATATGCAACGTATGATTGGTCAATAAGATTCACTTCTTTATCGTACGTAAATGTACCATCTTCTTTATACTCTTTCGGGAATGCCCAGCCATGCCTTGGATAGTCCGCTAAAAATTGAACGACTTCCTGATATTGCTGAGCAGAAACTTTGTCGTACTTCTTCATATAGGAGAATGCACGTGGATTTATGTATGATGTTGTTACAAAATTATTTTGTTTCCCTGCATCTGCATCATAATAATCAACATAATAATTATCTTTTTTATTATAACGAAGTACAGCATCACTTAATTGATCGGCAAGGTTTTTATAACGCTCTTCCTTATACATTTCATAAGCACGATATAATTGTTCTATAATACGAAGATCATCTATAAGTGCATTTGTAGCTGACTGCCTCTCTCCCTTTTCAGAGAGTTTCCATAAAACGATATGATTCTTATATACGAAATTATCTTGAATAACCTTTACTTGCTCATCAAATAACGCCTGATCATCTTTATCAAGTGTATATTGTAACCATAATCCCGCTGATTCTGATAAAGCTTCACGTCCCTTTGCTTCACCCGTACCTGCCTTAGTATCTACTAAACGGTACGTGGCAAGCGTTCCATTGTCATTCACCATATGTCTTAAAATAAAATTTTCTGTACGGTTTCCTTGTAAAGCTGACCAAAATACAATTCCACCTAAAGCGATCAAGAAGATAATTCCAATCCCTATATATAAACGTTTCCGCAATCTTTTCACCTCCCTAGTAAGGCTAACCTTAATTTTATCAGAACATACATAAATTTAAAAAAGACAATCCACTAGATTGTCTCCCCCATTTCTATCCCTCGTAAACCTCTTTAGAAGGTTTATATAGCGATTGTACAAGCCGATCATATTCACGACGTGTAATCTCTTTATTATATAGCTTCAATAATAAATCTCTATGCTCTTTTGAAAATGCCATCTTTTTAATGACTTCAGGATACATAAAACACCCTCTCCATTTCACATAAACTTCTTCTTTTCGAAAAACAGAACTTATGTTCGCATAAAAGATTATAAAAGATTCCTGTAAAAAAAACAAACAAAACATGAGAAACTATTTATTTCTTTCTATTCAAAATATTACAACATTATATTATCATATTCACTTTTTAAATACATATATATTTTTGGTAGTTTTTTTGAATAAATCTTCCAATTCAATCAGAAAATAATGGCAAAAAAGAAGAGGAGTTTACATATGGATACGGTAACATTAGCAAGAGCATTTTTTGGTTCTTCATTAGCATTCCACATTATTTTTGCAACACTTGGCGTCGGACTTTCATTGATGATTTTTATAAGCGAAATACTCTATCACTGGAAGAAAGACTCCGACTATGCCATTATGGCGAAAAGATGGACAAAGGCGTTTGCTATTCTTCTCGGTGTAGCAATTCCAACTGGAACAATTGTTGGTGTGCAAATCTCACTTCTTTGGCCTGGTTTCGCCAAAATTGTTGGGCAAGTTATTTCTGTTCCCTTCCAAATTGAGATTTTCGCCTTCTTTTTGGAGGCTTTATTCATGTCGATTTACGTATATGCAGCTGATAAACTTCCTCCATTTATGAGATTAATCTCGCTATTTTTCGTCATGCTTGGTGCCACGGCATCCGCCGTGCTTATTACATCAGCAAATACATGGATGAATACACCAGCAGGCTTTTCAATGAATCCAGATGGATCTGTTTTTAACGTTGATCCGTGGAAAGCTTTCTTTAATCCAAGTTTTGGCACAAGTGCATTTCATGTCGTTATTACGGCTTATGCAACCGGTGCGGCTGTCATTGCTTCTATTGCTGGATTTAAATTATTGAAGAAAAATTTAAGTACACGTGAAATTGCTTATCATAAAAAAGGGCTGCTATTAGGGCTTGTCGTTACATTTATTACAGGCGCTACGATGTGGCTTTCAGGACATGAATCAGCGATTGCCTTACATAAACACTCACCTGAAAAACTTGCATCTGCTGAAGCTTTATTTGAAACGACATCACACGCACCGCTATCCATTGGCGGAGTTGTGGATCCTAATACACTTGAACTAAACTATGCACTTGAAATTCCAAACATGCTTAGCTTATTAGTGGGACTAGACCCTAGCACTGTCGTAAAAGGACTAAACGAATTCCCACAAGAAACATGGCCACCATTTTATACACATACACTATTCAACTTAATGGTAGGAACTGCTGCGTTTACCTTTGCTGTTGCAACAATTGCACTCTTATATTGGTATTTCGTGTACCGAAAAAAGGGAACAGAACTACCGAAGTGGCTACTTTGGGGGGCTGCCGCATGCGGACCAATTATGATGCTCGGTATTGAATTCGGATGGATTTTCAGTTGTAGCGGTCGTCAACCATGGACAATTTATGGTATGCAACGTACCGTCGATGCATCTACACGCGCTGATTTCGTCGGTCCTTTATTTGTTTTGTTCATCATTTTGTATATTGGACTCGCTATTTTAACAGTCATTGTTCTACGGACATTCTTTAGAAGACATCCATTAAAGAATGATTTACAACACCAAGGAGGCGATTCTCATGTATGAGGAAAGTATTGCAATCATCATCTTATGGGCCCTTATTTTCGTATACAGTATACTAGGGTCCATTGATTTTGGCGCTGGTTTTTGGGGCATGGTATACGCAAAACATCCGACGCTCGCTGCTAAACTTGCGAATCGGTACTTATCACCAACTTGGGAAGTAACAAATACGTTTCTCGTTTTCGTCGTTGTCGCATTTCTCGGCTTCTTTCCGAAAGCGGCCTTTACTCTTGCGACAGTAATGTTCGTACCAGTTATGTTAATTTTAGTGCTCATTGCAGTACGTAGTACATTTATGGTATTTGCTTACTCCTTGCCAAAATACCAATACCTTCTTCGGGTTATTTCAGGTATTACTGGTCTATTAATTCCAGCACTATTAATTACCGTTTTACCCGTTACAGAGGGAGCCTATATTACAATGTCTGAAGGAAAGGAAGTACTCCTATATGGAAAACTTCTTTCTAGCCCAGTTATCTACTGTTATATGCTCTTCGGACTAACTTCTGAACTATTTCTCTCCTCTCTCTTTCTTGCTGATTTTTCGAGAGAACAAAGTTCAGAAGATACGTATAGAATTTATAGAAGAAATGCTATCATCCTTGGTCCTGCAACGCTCGTTACGGCAATTATTGCCCTCGTTGTAATGGATCCAGAAACACATTGGGTTATGCAAGGATTAATAAAGCAATTCCCGTGGTTTACAGTTTCTATTGTTTTATTCGTTATCGGATACTCGTCCCTTTGGTGGACAAACAAAAAGTACAATACACTAGGATACCCTCGCATTGCCGTTTTAGCTGTCGTCGCTCAATATGCATTTGCAAGCTATGCTTACGGGGTCGCGCATTTACCGTATATTATTTATCCTGACGTAACTGTATTTACAAGCTTTACAACGAAAGAAACGTTCTATGCACTGCTCATTCTATACGCAATTGGGATTGCAATTTTATTACCAGGATTTATTTTCTTCTGGAACTTATTCTTGAAGGATCGTACTTTTTTGAAGGAAAAATAATATAGCATTGGAGTCTGTTCCAAAAGGCATTTTGGGATAGACTCCTTTTGTCGTGTTTTGTCGATAAGTCGATATATTTTAAAAATCGCTGATATATTTTAACTTGCGCCGATATATTTCAATAATCGCTGATATATTTTAACTTGCGCCGATATATCTCAATAATCGCTGATATATTTTAACTTGCGCCAATACATCTCAATAATCGCCCATATAAATTTCATTTACTATCTTACTGCCCAATAATTTATAGACTCCTCTCATAATAGTTATTTCACTATTCGTGACACTTGTCCTTTAGCATGAAAAACACATATTCGGTTCATCTCGTTATACGTCTAGTTCTTCTTATTTTTTTCTGAATATACTACCAATATAAACTTGAGACAAGCTACATCTGTTCAAGGGAAAATAGAAAGGTAGGCAAAATATGAGCATTGAAATATGGATTACTATTATTGTATTTTTCTTAACGATGATCGTTATCTTTTGGCGACCTCGCGGCTTAAATGAGGCATGGCCAGCAGCAATCGGAGCTGGTATCATCATAATTACTGGACTTGTATCAAAACCAGACATCATGGATATTATAAGTAAAATTGGCGGTGCTTCCATAACAATATTAGCAACTATTGTTATGGCAGTTATATTAGAAAGCTTCGGCTTCTTCCATTGGTCCGCAGCGAAACTGGCAAATCTAGCGAAAGGTTCTGGACGCCGTCTATACTGGTATATTCAATTATTATGTTTTCTTATGACTCTTTTATTTAATAACGACGGTAGTATTTTAATTACAACTCCCATTTTAATTCTTCTTCTAAAAAACCTTCAATTAAAACCACATCAACAAATTCCTTATTTATTAAGTGGTGCTTTAATCGCTACGGCATCTAGTGCACCAATTGGTGTAAGTAATATCGTAAATTTAATCGCATTAAACATCGTCCATATGACTCTTTATATGCATACCGCTATGATGTTTGTACCTGCAACATTAGGCTTATTATTTATGTCATGGCTCATGTATACAGTTTTGAAGAAAAAACTTCCGAAAAAATTACCTGTTTCTTCATATGATATTGAAGAAATTTTCTTCACGAAAAACTTCCATCCACTAAAAGGAAATAATTCTGTCGATACGAAACAAAAACGGACAAGATTCATGTTAAAAGTATTAGGTTTCGTCTTCCTGATGCGCTGTCTTCTATTCGTTGCATCCTTCTTATCCATCCCAATTGAAATCGTTGCAGTACTTGGTTCACTCGTTCTTCTCATTTGGAGATGGTACTACTTACGAACAAATCCTGTCGACATTTTGAAAAAGACACCGTGGCACATTTTAATTTTCGCCTTCTCTATGTACGTCATTATTTACGGACTACACAACGCAGGATTAACAGCTGCACTTGTACAATGGCTCGAGCCAGTTGTGAATCAGCATCTACTCTATGCTAGCTTTGCAATGGGCGGACTTGTATCCATCCTCTCTAACGTCTTCAATAACCATCCTGCCCTTATGATTGGTACAATCACATTAACAGAAATGGGACTAGATCCAGTCACATTAAAAACTATCTATCTTGCAAACATCATTGGTAGTGACATCGGTTCACTATTACTACCAATTGGTACGCTAGCTTCACTCATTTGGATGTATATTCTGAAACAAAACAAAATTAAAGTAAAATGGAAAGACTATTTAAGTGTATCCCTTATCGTTATCCCGCTCACAACAGTCGTCACACTATTCCTCTTATTCTACTGGGTACATCTCTTCTTCGCCTTATAAACAACAGAAGCCCCATTTGCTACCGTCTTAGCAAATGGGGCTTCTTCTATAATAAAGTTAGGTACTACAGTGTGATCAATCAAGTAAAGAGGTGTAACATGTTATTGATATAAATGACTACCAGCTTCTTTAAATTCTTCTGCTTTCTCTTTCATTCCTTTTTCAATTGCTTCTGTCGTTTCTAAATCATTTTCTTTTGCATACTCACGAATATCATGTGAAATTCTCATACTACAAAACTTCGGTCCACACATTGAACAGAAGTGAGCTGTCTTTGCCCCTTCTGCAGGCAACGTTTCATCATGATATTCCATCGCACGTTCAGGATCTAAAGATAAATTAAATTGATCGCGCCAACGGAATTCGAAGCGTGCTTTTGAAAGTGCATCATCACGCTGATGAGCCGTTTTATGTCCTTTCGCAAGATCAGCCGCATGCGCTGCAATTTTGTACGTAATAACACCCGTGCGTACATCATCTTTGTTTGGCAAACCTAAATGTTCTTTCGGCGTTACATAACAAAGCATCGCTGTTCCAAACCAGCCAATCATAGCAGCTCCAATTGCAGATGTAATATGGTCATAACCTGGTGCAATATCTGTCGTTAGCGGCCCAAGTGTGTAAAACGGCGCGCCCTGACAAATATCAAGCTCTTTCTCCATATTCTCTTTAATTAAGTGCATCGGTACGTGTCCAGGTCCTTCAATCATAACTTGCACATCATGTTTCCAAGCAATTTTTGTTAATTCACCAAGTGTTTCAAGCTCAGAAAACTGTGCTTCGTCATTTGCATCTGCAATAGACCCTGGACGTAATCCATCTCCAAGAGAGAACGAAACATCATACTGCTTCATAATTTCACAAATCTCTTCAAAGTGAGTATATAGGAAGTTTTCTTTATGATGGAATAAACACCACTGTGCCATAATCGAACCACCGCGCGAAACGATACCTGTCGTACGCTTTGCCGTGATTGGAATATAACGAAGCAATACACCAGCGTGAATCGTAAAGTAATCAACGCCTTGCTCCGCCTGCTCAATTAACGTATCACGATATACTTCCCACGTTAAATCTTCTGCAATTCCGTTTACTTTTTCCAGCGCTTGATAGATCGGTACAGTTCCAACTGGTACAGGCGCGTTACGAATAATCCACTCACGCGTCGTATGAATATTTTTACCTGTAGATAAATCCATAATCGTATCCGCACCCCAGCGCGTTGCCCATGTCATCTTCTCTACTTCTTCTGCAATCGAAGAAGATACAGCTGAGTTTCCGATATTCGCGTTTACCTTCACATGAAAATTACGCCCGATGATCATCGGTTCAGCTTCTGGATGATTAATATTCGCTGGTAAAATAGCGCGGCCTTCTGCGATTTCCTTACGAACAAACTCCGGCTCTACCCCTTCACGAATCGCAACATATTCCATCTCAGACGTAATAATGCCATTACGTGCATAGTGCATTTGCGTAACATTTGCACCTTGCTTTGCTCTAAGTGGCTGGCGATCCATTTGCGGGAAAACAGGTGTATGCTTCGAAGCTACTTTCACACCGTCATCCTCTGGTTTCACTTCACGCCCTTCGTATGCTTCTACATCACCACGCCCCATAATCCAAGAGTGGCGCGGCGTTGGAATTCCTTTTTCCAACTCGACCTTATACGCAGGATCTGTATAAGGACCGCTCGTATCATACACACGGATTGGTGGATTTGGAACGCCATTCGTTTCGCTTTGTTCAATCTCACGCATCGGCACTTTCATACCTTCTCGTGGTCCATCCACATATACTTTCTTACTCCCTGGTAAACTCGACTTCAATTCAATTTGCTCAGCTGAAACAGATTGTTTCATAAATTTTGTTGCCCCCCTGTTCGTGACAAGGACAAGATATGGCCAGCGCATGCCAAAATAAAAAGAGCCAGGTCCATAAAAAAATAAGGACCTGGCTCATAAAGACATCATTATGTAAAGCCGTTAACTTCCCTACGCTGGTACGAGCCAGATCAGGTCCAAAGGGTTAAGAAGTTCACGCGCTTCTCTCTCAGCCTACGCATACGTTAGGCACCCCTAGTTTATCACTGATTTAATTTTCAATACTTTCCCATCATACACGATAATCTGAAAAATGAAAAGTTTATTTCTTTTGCTCTTTACGGAATCATCCACGTTAAATAATACGCTTGCACATACGTCATAATACCAACAATAATTACGAAGAATAAGCTATGCTTCACTGTAAAACGGAACAAATCCGATTCTTTTCCAGCAAGACCAACCGCCGCACAAGCGATCGCAATCGACTGCGGGGAAATCATTTTCCCTGTTACACCGCCTGTTGTATTTGCTGCAACAAGAAGCACTTCAGATACGCCGACTTGCTGCGCTGTAATGGCTTGTAAATTTGAGAACAGTGCATTCGCAGACGTATCAGACCCTGTTAGGAATACGCCAATCCAGCCTAAGAATGGTGAGAAGAACGGGAATAGTCCGCCAGTTCCGGCTAATGCTAACGCTAACGTAGAAGATAGACCAGAATAGTTTGCGATAAATGCAAACCCTAGTACGAATCCGATAGATAGAATTGGCACTTTTAATTCGCTTAACGTTTCTTTAAATGTCACTACTGCATCTTTTACATTCATTTTCAAAATAAACATGGAAATGATACAAGCAATTAAAATCGCTGTTCCAGTTGCCGATAATACATCAAACTTCAAAATTGCCTCGTAAGGCGTTGGTTTATTTACAATTGGCTCTGCTTTCATTACTAAATTATGCAGACCTGGAATTTCAAACTTAAATACAAGACTTTCTAAAGCCCCTCCTGGAGCGAATAATGCCTTAAAGAAACTTTGGCTCCAAATGACTACCATAACCGTTAATACGATAAATGGAGACCATGCTTTCACTACTTTTCCAAACGTTAATTTCGGCATCGATGCCGCTGTCGTTGTTACTGCTACTTCACTATTTGCTTGCCCGGATTGATAAATTTCTTTCGGCTGCCAAACTTTTAAGAACAGCGCTAAACTAATTAAACTTACAAGTGCCGATGTAATATCCGGAAGTTCCGGTCCTAAAAATGTCGCTGTAATGAACTGCGTAATCGCAAATGAACTACCGGCTACAAGTAACGCAGGCCACGTTTGTCTTATACCTTTAAATCCATCCATTAAAAATACGATAAAGAATGGAACAAATAATGATAGGAACGGTAATTGATGCCCAGCCATTTGTCCAATTTTATGTGGATCAATACCTGTTACTTGTCCAGCAACTGTAATCGGAATTCCCATCGCTCCGAACGCCACTGGTGCAGTATTTGCAATCAAACAAAGACCTGCTGCGTATAAAGGATTTAACCCAAGACCCGCAAGAAGCGCTGCTGTAATCGCTACTGGTGCCCCAAATCCTGCCGCTCCTTCTAAAAATGCTCCAAATGAAAATCCAATTAAAATAACGAGTAGACGATGATCGTTCGTAATCGATAATACCGATGCACGAATCACATCAAATTGACCTGTTTTCACAGAAATTTTATATAAAAATACGGACATAATGATAATCCAAGCAATTGGCCATAACCCATACAAAAAACCGTACCCGGTTGCTGCCATTGCCATCGTGAACGGCATTTTATAAGCGAATAACGCTACTAAAACTGTAAGTACAACTGTAATAAATCCTGCCACATACCCCTTCATGCGGAAAACTGCTAAAGCTAAGAAAAAAAAGATAATCGGAATAAGTGCGACCGCTGCCGAAATCCAAATGTTTCCGAATGGATCATAAACTTGTGTCCATGTGTTCATTGTTCTCTCCCCCTAAAGAATCCCCTTTTAAATAGAATAACCTCATCAATAGACTATCAGGTCATCATACCTTTAAGCCTAAAATAAAAAAACGTTTAAGAAAACGTTTTCAACAACTTTCATTTATACTGTACCATAACAATTTCTATTAAAAAAGATTTTTTTGAAAATTTTATTATTTAACAGAAAATCTTACAAAATCGTCACGTTCTTGTAATGTTCATCGATAGGAAGTTTGCCAAAATTATTGCATAATAATAGTATAACAACAGAAATTATTCATGAGGTGATATATATGAACGGAAATAAAATATTAGCTGCGTTATCATACTTTAGTGTACTATTTGCCCCTATCTTATTCCCTATTATCGTTTGGATTGTGGGAGACGCTGAAACAAAACCACATGCAAAACGTGCTCTATGGACACACATCATTCCAAGTATCGCTACATTCATTGGCGTAACTATTCTAGGAATTATGGGCCTTGGATCTGATCAACCAGATGTAACACTTGGAATTGGATCAATGATTGTCTTAGCTATTTGCGGAATCATCAGCTTATACTACTTCATCTGGAACATTGTAAAAGGAATTAAAGTGCTGAAAGCTTAATTTTAAACAAATGTTTGTTTAAAAAGGGCCCCTTGCAATTTGCAAGGGGCCCTTTTTCCTAATTCGTTCACTTTATCTTCTGCGTTTCTTCTTTTTTCTCATCATTTTCTTTCGGCGCGTATTCACTTTATCCGCTATAATGTGGAGCGTACTTGCCACAACAATTCCCATTAAGAACGTTACAATTTCAACCTCATGCTTCTTCGCAATTTCTATTAAATTACCATCCAGTGCGATTACATTTAATAGTAACAAAAATGGAGAAAAGACGATTAACATGTACGCAATACGAATTACATCACCAAGTATAATCGTATGTGTAAAGAAAGATCGATGCGGCATTACTTTCTTATAAGGATACCAAAATATACGTAAGAAACCCCATTTGTTATAAGCATTACTGTACGTATCTAAATCTGGTGTTAAAAATGAAGTACCTACTAAAAAACCAATCGCAAAAGTTAATAAAAAATCAAAATTTGTTAATCCATACGAAAAGAGCAAAAACAAAACAACCGGAAGGGATATTAAGTTTATTTTCGTATGCGTTCTTCCTGATGGCATAATGCACTTCCTCGCTTACGTTCGTCCTGTCACCTTATGACAGGTTTCACCTATTGACCTAATTTCTGATCGATAAATGTTGTGTCTATATCCGAACCAAACCATTCTGCCAACTTCACTCGTGCCTTATCTTTCACATCTTCATTGACGTATAACGACACCTGTATTAGTGCGGCCGTTAACGCCCCCAAATCATCCGTATAGCCAATTCCAGCAATGAAATCTGGAATCACATCAATCGGTGCAATAAAATAAGCAAGTGCTCCAATTACAATAATTTTCACTCGTTTTGGAACATCGGGTCTTTGCAAAACGTAAAACAGTAATAAACTTGCATAAATGACCGATTGCCCTGCTTGCTTTGCAACATGTTTTACTTTCTTCCAAAACGCTTCAACTGAAAATTTTTGTTTCATGTAAAAAGCCTCCCTATTTTTAAAAAGAAATAAGCTACAATATGTTATCAGTAAAAGTTCATGGAAATTACACAAAACCTATCAATGAACTTTTATTGTAACAAACAAACCAAAAAAGAACAAGTGTTCGTTAATTTTCACACTATTTCCTTCATATAATAGATTCCTAGATAACCCTTACCCATCTTCATTTCTTATTTCTCAACAAAGAAAATTTTCACTTCCACTTAACATTCTGCTCTACCTTTGTTATATTTTCTAGTTGACGGACATATAAACGAATGTTAAAGTTTTCTCTGGTAGTGACAAATCTTATACAAAAAATGTAAAATGTTATAGTGTTTCTCAGAAATGAATTTTGTTGTATAATACAGAAATGACGTTATGCTTATGAGCAACAAAAGAAACCAAAAGGGTATGCATAGTTATAGTCGTATATGGGTGAATATAGAACCTTTAATTATGGCCAAGAAAACTATGTATTTTTTATTTTAGCATTTTTCGCTCCAAAATCGACCAAGCCTGATAGAGAAAGGGTGGAAATGAATGAAAGAAACCTTGAAATCACAATTTCAAAATGTGCGTTTCACTGTATTCGTAGCTTTAGCCTTATGGCTGAAAACTTACCTTATTACACGCACAAGCTTTGATTTAAAACTTGAATCTTTCATGCAAGAATTCATTTTATTCCTTAGCCCATTAGCAGCATCATTACTGCTTGTTGGTCTTGCATTATTTGCAAAAGGGAAAAAACGTAACTATATAGCACTTGGAATTAATTTTGTCTTAACAATTGTTCTTGTTGGTAACGTAATGTTCTACGGATTCTACAATGACTTCGTTACATTACCGGTGCTAGGACAAACATCTAACTTCGGAAGTTTAGGTTCTAGTGTGAAAGAATTATTTAACTACAAAATTATCCTTGCCTTTGCAGACATTATCATATTCTTCGTTCTGTTGAAGAAAATGAAAAACTTTGCACCTACAGAGCGTGTAGCACGCCCGATGCGTTCTCTATACTTCGTATCAACAGTTGCTATTTTCTTCGCAAACTTAGGACTTGCAGAAGCTGAACGCCCAGAACTATTAACACGTTCATTCGACCGCGTTATGCTTGTTAAAAACTTAGGATTATATGTACATCAAGTATACGATCTTGGCTTACAAGCAAAATCAAGTTCACAAAAAGCGTTCGCTGACGGTAGTAAATTACAAGAAACAGAAAACTACGTAAAAACAACACAAAGTAAACCAGATCCAAATATGTTCGGTACTGCAAAAGGGAAAAACGTAATTGTTGTCTCTCTTGAGTCATTACAAACATTCTTAATTGGTGCAACAGTTAATGGACAAGAAGTTACACCATTCTTAAACCAATTTACGAAAGAAAGTTATTACTTTGATAACTTCTTCCATCAAACTGGTCAAGGTAAAACATCTGATGCTGAATTCCTAGTAGATACTTCGTTATATCCACTAGACCGCGGTGCTGTATTCTTCACACACGGTAACAATGAATATACAGCAACTCCAGAAATTTTACGTCAGCAAGGGTATCACACGTCGGTATTCCACGCAAACAACGCAACATTCTGGAACCGTAACATTATGTATCCAGCACTTGGTTATGATCGTTACTACAACGAGCTTGATTACAAGATTACGCCAGAAACAAAATTAAATTGGGGATTAAAAGATATCGAATACTTCGATCAATCTATTGATATGTTAAAACAAGTGAAGCAACCATTCTATACTCGCTTCCTTACTTTAACGAATCATTACCCATTCACTTACGATGACAGTACAAAATTAATCGACGAATATAATTCTGGTGATGGAGTATTTGACCGTTACATGGTAACTGCTCGTTACTTAGACGAAGCAATGAAACACTTTATTGAGCGTCTAAAAGCAGAAGGTATTTACGACAACTCAGTAATCGTATTCTACGGTGACCACTACGGTATTTCTGAAAACCATAACCGTGCAATGGCACAGTTCTTAGGAAAAGAAGAAATCACTGCATTTGACCATATGAACTTACAAAAAACACCGATGTTTATTCACGTTCCGGGTCAAAAAGAAGGTAAAACAATTTCGAAACCAACTGGTGAAATTGACATTAAACCAACTATTCTAAACTTACTTGGTGTAGATTCTACAAATGACGTTCGATTCGGTCATGATGTATTCTCACCTGATAATAAAGGATTCGTTGTTCTTCGTGACGGTAGCTTCGTTACAGATAAATACATGTACACAAACAGTACATTCTATGACCGTGCTACTGGCGAAGTTGTACAATTACCGAAAGAAGAATCCCAGCCACTAATTGATCGTGCCCAAAATGAATTGAACATGTCTGATAAAATCATTGAAGGTGACTTACTTCGCTTCTCTGAAAGTAATAAGATCAAAACTGGTGAAGTAAAAACAGTTATTAAAGAAGAAAAGAAGAGCGCTGAGTAATCTCAGCCTCTTTTTTATTTTCTTCCATACAACTACTTATATTCATTAACTTTAAAATTACATAACCTTTACCAAATATTCACACAGTGTTAATGAAGAATCTCTATAATAAAATATATAAACGAGGTTCTACATATTTCTTATCTCTCATCTTTCGTAAGATCCCTTAAAGAAATGTGTAAATCTTTTGTTTCTACTTTCTTATAATTGTCTTTCAACTTGTTTTGTTTCCATACACAAAGCATTCACCGAGACAATGTCCCTATGAAAGATAGCTACCCTCCTTGTGCAGCATTCCATAAGAATGTTGCTTTTTTTTATTTAAAAGCAGGATTCTCATTTCTTATTTTCGAATTTGTATATACAAAATGCTGTAAAGTGAAACTTTAATCATCCCTCATCAATCGGGCATTTACGGGCAGTGATTCGCCCACTTCACTTCTTTGCTCTACCCGAATTTGTAAGTAGGGGCTTTACTGCCGTTAATGCGGGGTAGATCATCCTTATTTCTCTATGATTTACAAATACATATATGGTCATATGTAGAGAATTGCTCACATAAAAATTACTATAGTGATTTTTATCTCGCATGAATGAAAGTTTCACGTTACTTACGTACTTACGAAAGGATGGGACGGAAATTGGCATACGAAAAATTTGTACTTTGGAATGATGAAGTTATTGATACAACAAAACAACAAACGTACATAGAACTTGAAGAGAGAGGTTCGCAGTTCGGAGATGGTGTCTATGAGGTTATTCGCCTATATAAAGGGAACTTTCATTTATTAGATCCGCACATAACGAGATTATATCGATCCATGGAAGAAGTAGAATTATCGCTCCCTTTCTCAAAAGCTGAGCTCATCACTTTACTTTACAAATTAATTGAACGAAACCATTTCCACGAAGATGGCACCATTTATTTGCAAGTATCTCGTGGTGTACAAGCTCGCACACATGTATTTTCATATGACAACCCTCCGACAATTTATGCCTATATTACAAAAAAAGAACGACCAGCTTTATGGATTGAATATGGTATACGCGCTATATCAGAACCCGATACTCGATGGCTACGCTGTGACATTAAATCATTAACTTTATTACCAAACGTACTAGCTGCTACGAAAGCTGAACGGAAAGGCTGTAAAGAGGCACTTCTCGTAAGGAACGGTATTGTAACGGAAGGAAGCCATTCCAACTTCTTTTTAATTAAAAACGGAACGCTTTACACACATCCAGCCAATCACCTTATTTTAAATGGCATTATTCGTCAATATGTCCTTTCTTTAGCGAATACTCTTCACATTCCTGTGCAGGAAGAACTTTTCAGCGTTCGTGACGTTTATCAAGCAGATGAATGCTTTTTTACAGGCACAACGATTGAAATTTTGCCAATGACCCACCTTGATGGGACCGCGATTCAAGATGGGCAAGTTGGGCCTATCACCAAAAAACTGCAAAAATCTTTTAATCAAATCTTATTACAATCCAATATGGCATCTTCTTAAACACGAATAATTTCTGTCCTTTCATATTCAATATATGCATTTAAATGGAAATCAAGGTGTAATTTTATGCCTTGATTTTTTTCTTGTAATCTTTTTGTCATATTCAGATTCCTATATAAGTCTTGACAGTAATCGACATGCTCTTTAGAATTTTTAACAGTTGGTAAATATTTCTTCACTACATTACAGACAGAAAGGAATCGACAAATTATGAAAAAGTATCTTGCCGGTCTTGCGGCAGTGTCTGTAGCAGGAGGAGCAGCACCTACACTTGATAGTGTTCAAGCTGCACCTGAACAAAATACACAAAAAGCTGCTACAACTGTCCAAGCTTCTGCATCAAACAGCTCATCTTATAAGGTAAACGCGAGCGTATTACATGTTCGTGCGGGATCAAGCACTTCTCACGACATCATCTCACGCGTTTATAACGGTCAATCACTAAACGTGATTGGCGAAGAAAACGGTTGGTTCAAAATTAACATTAATGGACAAACAGGCTTTGTTAGTGGCGAATTTGTATCAAAAAGTGGCGCAGCAAACAACAATGTAAGTACAGGTGGCAACAATAAAGTTACCGCTGATGTATTACGTGTACGTACAGCTCCTAACACATCTAGTTCTGTTTCTGGGCGTGTATATGAAGGACAAACATTAAACGTAATTGGACAAGAAAATGGTTGGGTGAAAATTAACCATAATGGACAAGTAGGTTATGTAAGTGGCGAATTCGTATCTGGCGTTTCTTCTAATGCAGGTTCTTCAAACAACAATACGAATAATAACAACCAAGAAGTAAAACCAGCAAGCGGAAACTATACAGTAAATGTATCTTCCCTTCGCGTTCGTACAGGTCCTAGCACTTCTCACACAACTGTAGGTTCTGTGACAAAAGGACAAGTAGTACAAGTTGTTGGAGAAGTTCAAGATTGGTTCAAAATCAATTACGCAGGACAAACTGCTTATGTAAGCAAAGACTATGTAACAAAAGGCGGTTCTAACGAAAACGTTACAGAAGGCAACAAACAAGAGCAAAACAATAATAATGGAACTATTCAAACTGGCGGTTCTTACGTAGTTAACGCTACATCTTTACGTGTTCGTACAGGCCCTGCCGCTTACCATAGTGTAATTGGTGGCGTTTTAAATGGTACAACATTAAACGTAGTTGGATCTGAAAACGGTTGGTTTAAAGTAAATTACCAAGGAAAAACAGGCTTTGTTAGTAGCGAATTTGTAAAATTCGTTAAAGGTGGTACTACTACTCCTGAGCAACCAAAACAACCTGAAAAACCTAACCAAGGTGCAATTGGCGACTACTACATTAATGCTTCTGCACTAAATGTACGTAGCGGCGAAGGTACAAATTATAGAATCATAGGCGCACTTCCACAAGGACAGAAGGTTCAAGTAATCTCTGAAAACTCTGGATGGAGCAAAATTAACTACAACGGTCAAACTGGTTATATCGGAACACGTTACCTATCTAAAACACCAGTTGGAGGCGCAGTAGATAATAAGCCTAACAATAACCAAAATAACAATCAAAACAATAGCAACAATAATAATACAGGCAACAATAGCGGCGACAGTTCTTCCGTACTTGCATATGCAAAATCAATGCAAGGTGTACCGTACGTTTGGGGCGGAACTTCTGCTAACGGCGTAGACTGCAGTGGCTACATCTACCACGTATTTAAGAAATTTGGTCATAACATTAGCCGCCAAAGTGTTGCAGGATATTGGAGTAGCCTACCACAAACTTCAAGTCCACAACCTGGTGACTTAATTTATTTCCAAAACACTTATAAATCTGGTCCTTCTCACATGGGTATTTACCTTGGGGGCGGATCATTTATCCAAGCTGGAGATAAAGGTGTAGCAATCGCTTCATTAAGTAACTCTTATTGGAAGAGCCACTTCTTAGGATACACGAAAGCACCTTAATTAATAGTTTCAAAGCCTTCTAGTTTACTAGAAGGCTTTTTTGCTATGAGTTCAACATATTACTCCCTTTCTCCTACCTTCTCTCTACAAGAATAATGTATCCATTCTTCCATTTCATACACTTTATTCTACAAAAACAATGCATAACGTTATCATAATGTATATATTTTCATAAAAAACATAACCTATTTCATGTCTATTTATTTTATATGTGTTTTTTTGAAGAATTTTCTTTTTATTTAAACTTTTCATTAGACGTTTGACCTCCGATGTCCATTATGATAAGTTACTAAAGATGTTATATTCGCAAACGTATAGACAACTGGTTTATACACTGTTTTTACTATGAGGAAGGAGCATACACTGCATGAATCTTTTATGGGGAATTGGCGGCGTGATTGGAGTATTAGCAATTGCTTTCTTACTATCTTCCAACCGCAAAGCTATTAATTGGCGCACAATTTTAATTGCGCTAGCATTACAAATGTCATTTTCATTTATCGTATTACGATGGGACGCTGGTAAAGCAGGTTTAAAACACGCTGCTGACGGTGTTCAAGGATTAATTAATTTTTCTTACGAGGGAATTAAGTTCGTTACTGGGGATTTAGTCAACGCAAAGGGACCTTGGGGATTTGTATTCTTTATTCAAGCACTACTTCCAATCGTATTTATTAGTTCATTAGTAGCAATCTTATATTATTTCGGTATTATGCAGAAATTTGTTAGCATCGTTGGTGGTGCATTAAGTAAACTTCTTGGAACTTCTAAAGCAGAAAGCCTAAACTCAGTAACGACTGTATTTTTAGGACAAACTGAAGCTCCAATTTTAATTAAACCTTACTTAGCACGCTTAACAAATAGTGAATTCTTCACTATTATGGTAAGCGGTATGACAGCTGTTGCTGGATCCGTTCTTGTCGGTTATGCAGCAATGGGTATTCCGTTAGAGCACTTATTAGCAGCTGCAATTATGGCGGCTCCATCGAGCTTATTAATTGCGAAACTAATCATGCCAGAGACAGAAAAAGTAGATAATAACGTTGAACTTTCTACAGAACGTGAAGACGCAAATGTTATTGATGCAGCTGCACGCGGCGCATCTGAAGGTATGCAACTTGTTATTAACGTAGCAGCAATGTTAATGGCTTTCATCGCATTAATCGCTTTATTAAATGGATTATTAGGATGGATTGGTTCTCTGTTCGATATTAAACTTAGCCTTGATTTAATCTTTGGTTACTTATTATCACCATTCGCAATCTTAATCGGGGTTTCTCCTGGTGAAGCGATACAAGCAGCAAGCTTTATCGGTCAAAAACTTGCAATCAACGAATTCGTTGCATACGCAAACTTAGGACCACACATGGCAGAGTTCTCTGACAAAACAAATCTAATTTTAACATTTGCAATCTGTGGATTTGCAAACTTCTCTTCTATCGCAATTCAATTAGGTGTAACAGGAACGTTAGCTCCTACTCGCCGTAAACAAATTGCACAATTAGGGATTAAAGCAGTTATCGCTGGTACATTAGCGAACTTCTTAAACGCAGCAGTTGCAGGTATGATGTTCCTATAAACTTATATAGAGTCTTCTCTTTCTACAAGAGGAGACTTTTTTCATACAATCCAAACGTCTTTTATGTATCTATTAATCAATTTATCCTTAATATAGGCACATTATGATACAATAATGTTTAAGTCTTTTTATTTTTCTTATGAAAATAGAGATACTACTTGTTGTTACCCTTCAAAAGAGTTTAACGACATGGTCAATTTCTTAATAATTGCGCATACTACAAGTATCTATTGATGAAATAGCTTTAAGGAGGAAAGTTTTGTGAAAGATAAGTTCTATAAAATCCTCTCTATGTGGATTTTACAAATTGTATTTTATTTTACTACTGTACATGTGACGAAATATGAGCATGCTCTCATTTTTACAATAATATACGTAATCGTAAATGTACTATTCTTATTTTTAGCTGACAAAATAGCATTTGTTTTCTTCATACTAGGAACCATTATTTCCGTATTTTATTTGTTCTATCAAGCATGGCTTCACTTATGGAGTACATCAGATCAATGGCAATATATGATTACCCACTTCCTGATGGCAGCTAACTTCTTCATTGTATATATAACAACTCACCTATTAAAAAAAGTGATTCATGAAAATAAAGCTTTAACTGAGCGTGTGAGAACATTGGAACAATATATTGGAGAATCCAAATTACTAACAAGACAAGAATTCGAGAGACGCCAAGCGTTATTAACGACTGCAATGAATCGTCGTAATGAAACAGGCATTATTGTTTACTTTGATTTCACTTCCTTTAGTAAATATACAAAGGAAAGTGTTATGGACCGTGTAGCTTCTTTATTAGTTGAAACGGTAAGGAATGATTTTGACCTTGCTGCTGAATATGATAATAATACGCTAGTTATTTTATTACAAAACACAAATGAAGCTGGTGCTGACATTGTAATGAACCGCCTAAAACCAAAAATGGAGCAATGGCTTGCTGCTGAAGCAATCAAAGATATAAAAATTTCAAGCGAGCAAATTGGAAACAAAGGACAGACACTGTTATGATGACTCTCGTTATACTTCTTTTATTCCTTCTGTTTTGCGTACTCGTTTTTTGGATTAGTATCACATTTTCAATTAAATATGTACTTATTTTTACGGCCTTTCTATTCTCTGGCTTACTCGTTTACTACTCTTTCTTAACAATCGCGGGCTTAATTCACCGAAATAGTAAACGAAAAGATCGTACGCTAGAACATTATCCGAGCGTCGATATTTTCATACCTGCCCATAATGAAGGCGTCGTTATTAAAGATACTTTAGAGGCGATGGCAAAGATTGAATATCCAGGAAAGCTAACTATTTATTTATTAAATGATAACTCTCAAGATGAAACACCTGAAATCGGAGATGATTTCGACAAAGCTTATGCTCATATTCGCCATATTCGTGTTCCTCCCGGTGAACCGAAGGGTAAATCACGTGTACTAAACTATGGGCTTAGTATTTCAGATGGTGAGTACTTCTGTGTTTACGATGCAGATAACCAACCTGAACCACACGCACTGCGAATGCTTGTAGAGCACGCTGAAACAACTGAAGATGCTGTTGGAGCTGTTGGACACGTTCGTACAGTAAACGAAAAAAGAAACTGGTTGACGCGAATGATTTCGCTAGAATTCCAAATCTTCCAGCTCCTTATGCAATCTGGACGCTGGTTACTATTCCAAACAGGCTCGCTGACAGGAACAAACATGCTTCTTCGTCGCTCCGCACTAGAAGAGCTTGGTGGCTATGACCCTTACGCAATTGCAGAAGATGCTGAATTAACATTACGAATTACACAAAAAGGTTATCTCTTACCAATCGTCCCAGAATCAGTTACTTGGGAACAAGAACCAGAACATTTAAAAATTCTTATTAAACAACGTACACGTTGGCTCCAAGGAAATTTATATATTTTAGAAAAAATGTTCTCATCATTAAGTTTCTTTAAAGGAAAGCTGCTTGTTCATTCCTTACAACAAGTTCTGGTGTATGTTGTATTTTGGCTATTCCTAATCATTTCGAACGTTTGGTTTGTAATTGGGCTGCTCGGGATATTCCAAATTCAATATAGCATTCCGCTACTATTTATGTGGTATGTTGCATATATTACATATGTTTCTCAATTATTTAGTGCCCAGAGTGTCGAACGAACCTTTACACCGACTAATATTTTTATTAGCGTTATTATGTACTTTACGTACGCACAGCTCTTTACGTACTTATTTATTCGTAGCTTAATCTTATACTTACGTGCAAAGAGCAAGAAACAAGTCATTGGCTGGGATAAAACAGTTCGATTTAAAAAAGATAAATAATAAAAATAAGCACAGAGCGCCGTATGCTCTGTGCTTATTTATTGCCGTATAAATTATATATCAGACAATACCCCTTAGCTGAAAGTAATTTCACGTCCATCCCCCAACGAACGATCGACCTTCATTTATATACGAAAAAGTGATTGCTATTTTTGTAGAACCAATTGCTTCTCTTGCTGTTCTTTGCGCGTTTCAGTCTTAGGTTCCGTGCTTTCTTGGACACTACGATGTGCCACACGTTTCAAACAAATATGCTTCCACTTTCTTTCGTAACGTTTCATTATTCTAGATGTCCCCCTTGAATGCGCTTTAAAACTATTTGAAATCGCTTACAGGAAATAATATAGCACATATATATAAACGTGACAACACATTTCCGACAATTTTTTGTCAAAAATATGAATAGAATTCGTAAGGGATCGAATATTGTCGAAACCTATCGTTTTTTCTTCGTATAAAAGGCATACTACTTATATGGTAAAGTATTTTATTTCCCCTACCCGCATTTCAAATTCCTTCTATATAAAGTGAAACTTTCATTAGCCATCACCAATAGGGCTTTTACAAGCAGCTCGATTTATTTGCTTTTGCTGAATTTTGAGGTGGGGTTCTTACTGCTCAGCAAATAGAGGGATAAAAAAAGAGCTGATATGAAATCAGCTCTTTTCCTTCTATTATTAATGACGCTTCATACGTCCTTCTTTTTGTAACTCTTTAAATAATGCTGCCATCATAAAGAAAATAACAAAGACGAACGGGAATGCTGCAATAATAGCTGCCGTTTGTAATGCTTCTAATCCGCCAATATATAATAGCGTAGAAGCTATCGCGGCTAGAACGATACCCCAAATCATTTTAATACGATTTGGTGGGTTTAAACTACCATGTGTCGTTAACATTCCTAAAACAAATGTTGCAGAGTCTGCAGATGTAATAAAGAATGTTGCAATAAGTAAAATACCTAAAACTGATAAAGCTGATCCAAAGCTGCCCATCTGATCGAACATAGCGAATAATCCTACTTCTGTTCCCATCTCTTTCACTTTTTCGAAGATATGTGCATCACCAAACAGCTCCATATGAATACCTGTTCCGCCGAAAACGGAGAACCACAGTGCACCAATTACGGTCGGTACGAGTAACACACCGATAACAAACTCACGAATTGTACGGCCTCGTGAAACACGAGCAATAAACGTACCTACGAATGGTGACCACGCAATCCACCATGCCCAATAGAAAATTGTCCACGATTGAATCCATTGGTTTCCACCTTCGTCTAATGGACTTAAACGGAAGCTCATGCTTGGTAATTCCTGAATATAAGAACCGATTGTTGAAGTGAAGTAATTCATAATAAAGTTTGTTGGACCCGCAAATAATACAATGATCATAAGTGCAAACGCAAAAATAATATTCGTATTACTTAAATATTTAATTCCCTTATCAAGACCTGTTTGTGCAGATAACATAAATAATACTGTTACGATTGCAATAATAACTAACTGTGTCGTTAATGAGTTTGGGATAGATGTTAAATAACTAACACCACCCGCAATTTGTTTTGCACCGAGACCTAATGACGTTGCAACACCAAACACAGTTGCAAAAACAGCTAACACATCAAATGAATGAGCAATACGCCCGTGTTCCCCGCCCTTAAATAACGGACCTACTGTCGCACTAATCGTACTTGCTTTTCCTTTTCTAAAGGTAAAGTAAGCAATACATAACGCTACAAACGCATATAGTCCCCAAGGATGTAATCCCCAATGGAAAAATGAAAAACGCAGTGCAAGACGCGCACTTTCCTCAGTTGCACCTTCTCCAAACGGAGGTGCGTATAAATGGTTTAATGGTTCAGCAACGCCCCAAAAAACTAAGCCGATACCCATACCAGCACTAAATAGCATAGCAAACCATGTCATATAACTATAATCAGGTTCGTCATCATCTTTACCTAGACGAATAGAACCGTATTTCGAAACAATTAAAAAGATAGACACACCTAAAATAATAGAAACGGAAATAATATAAAACCAGCCGAACTTACTAACTAATGCAGTTTGAATTGCGGTTGTTACATTTCCTAAGCTACCTTTTCCAATAATAGATTCGGGAATAATCCCCCAAATTGTAAATGCAATACATAATGTTAATGAAACGATGAATGTTTTTGTCAGTTTCCTCATCAAATCCCCCTTCGTAGGTTTCGCTTTTGTAAATAACATAAATTCCGATATGTAAAATCGGATAGAAAACTATAATTTTGCAGTGATTTTCTTATTTTCACCTTCACCAATTCGAATTCTTATGGACAGCCTTACCTTTCGTATAACCTTTTCACTCTGCAAGAGCTACAAGTTAGAAATACTGCTGTCAAATTGTGTGAGAAAAACGCGGATAGGAATGTATTTTCCTAAAAAAGGATGTGTTACATATGTAAAAAAGGGCAAATTTCTTCCTTGCAACCCTTTCGTTTTGTAACAATTATGCGGTTTTTTTGCTAGTATATAGCACGTGTTTATAGCTTCACAAACAAAATGTTTATGTTTATATAACTATATTACCCATAAAACGGTAAAATACTCAAGGAATGTAATCGTTTAGTAAACATCATGTAACATTCCTGTAATATTTTTATTTACGTCGAAAAAAACATGTTGTATTAAATATTTTGAATATAACTAGAAACCTATGAGTCATATAGAATGAAAAACGCTTTCCTATATTTTTTGTTATATTACAGGATATTAACGACTTATTACGAATGGTTTGTAATTGTGTGTTTTCCCCAAATCCGAAAAAATCTGTTGCTATAATGAGGACACGAAAACAAACGCAATGGAGGCTATCATGAAAAAATTAATTGGTATAGCAACAGCAGCAGTTTTTGGTCTTGGGATTTTCACATCATCTGCTAATGCAGAAACTGTTGTAACAACAGATGTACTAAACGTACGCGAAAACCCTACTACGGAATCAAAAGTTGTCGGTAAATTACTAAACGGTAATAAAATAGATGTACAAAATACAGAGAACGGATGGTCAAAAGTTACTTTAGACGGTAAAGACGCATTCGTAAGTGCAGAGTTCACAAAAAGCATCTACTACGTAACAGCTAACGTATTAAACGTACGTGCTGAAGCGAACACAAACTCAGAGGTTCTTGGAAAGTTGAAGAAAGACGATGTAATCGAAACAACGAACCAAGTACAAAATGAGTGGTTACAATTTGAATATAACGGGAAAACAGCTTATGTTCATGTTCCTTTCTTAACAGGTACAGCACCTGTAATTGAGAAACAAGAAACAACGGCTCCTGCTAAAGCTGAAGCACCAGCTAAGGCTCAAACACCTGTAGCACAAGCAAAACCAGCTGCTAAGCCTGCTGTAAAAGCTGCTGAAACTAACACACCTTCTGGTGGTCGTGAGTTAACAGTTGTAGCTACAGCATATACAGCTCACCCGAGCGAAAACGGTGGCACATATGGCGGCCGTGTATTAACTGCAATGGGTCATGATTTAACTGCGAATCCAAACATGAAAATGATCGCTGTTGACCCGAAAGTAATCCCATTAGGATCTAAAGTATGGGTAGAAGGTTACGGAGAAGCTATCGCTGGAGATACTGGTGGTGCAATTAAAGGTAACCGTATTGATATCTTACTTGGATCAGATAGCGCTGCTCAAAAATGGGGACGCAAAACTGTTAAAGTGAAAATTTTAAAATAACCAATGACTGCTAAATTACAAGCCGGTTCTCTTTATTGAGAGCTGGCTTTTATTTATTTATAATACATATAAGGAGGCTATGCCCATGAATGTACAAGCAAAAGTAGACTGGATTGGTACGCCAAAACCGTACATATATAAAGATGAAGTAACATATAACGCTACTTCTATTGATTTCTCACTCGCTGGCGATGATAACCGCTATAAGTTAATTGTGCTCAAGTCTGAAAACAATACACATTACAAAATTGTGCAATATGGAGTAAAACCAGGCTCTCAAAAGCCATTTCCTATCGATATTCCATTTGAACAAAACATGTTACCAATTATAGAGCAGATATTACATGATCCATATGTACAAGAAATATTAAAGGAAACACACTCATAATTGTAAAAAAATATATCAACGATTTTTCAATTATATCTATCATAACTTACGATATATCAACGGTTCGACACGAAATATCGATTTAGCTACAAAAAAGAAGCTGTTCAAATATTGAACAGCTTCTCTCATATTAACGAGTTGGACCAGATACATCTTCTGATTTCAAAGTATTATTTGCACCAAGAGAATGATACAACATCTTTCCATTTCCATTCACAGTTACAATATGTTCGTTATTAAAACTTTTGAACTTCACAGATCCATCACCGTAACGAATATGATACTCTTCATATGTCGTTACTTTATATTTCGTATCACTTTGACGCTCTACATTACGAACTTCCATCGTTAATAAGTCTTCTGTAATTCCTTTTTTGTGTAAATACTGTATATAATCACGGTCTTCCTTATACGATTTCCCGCTCTTATCATAATTCTTTTCAATTAAACTAAAATCATTTAATGAAATTGCACGTACGTTATCATAAATATGATTTCTTACAAATTCGCCCACTGCTGAACTTGATGTTTCTTTCGGGAATTTTAAGTAATACGTGCTTTGGTCTCCAATTTTAACACTTTCAGATTTCATCACACCAAAATCAGTAGTTTTCTCTAAATGTACTTCTACTGTTTCATCTGTGGATACAGGGCCAAGCTTATAACTTCCATAATTTAATTTTCCACGTTTTTTCCCATTCACAAATACAGTTGCATCACTTTCATCAGAAGAAATGCTTACATACTTACCTTCAAGCGATAAATCCACTTTCACCTTCTCGCTCTGTTCATCCGCTAAATCTACTTCTTTCTCTGTTTCTAATTCAGTCAGTTCTGTCTTCGCCGTTGCCTTTACAACATATGTACCTGGGAAGTATGGCCCCAACTCTTTCGAAGTTTTATCACTAGAAAGCTCTGTTTCTTTTTTGTCATTCACATGTATTTCTGCATTTTTTGCAGTTGTACTAATGCTCATATAATAAGATTTCATGCTGAACTTATACTTTGGATATAAGAACCACTCTTTTCCCTCTTCTACTATTTCCCCGTCCTTAAATGAAGATTTATCTTTAGTTAACTTTTGATCTACTGTCTCTTTCTGTAAATAAGACAGTAATTGTTTGTTGTAAGAAGGATTCTCTTTTAAATAACGCATGTACGCTTTAATATCCTCTGTCTTAATCTTTAAGCTTGAATCATTCGCTTTTACAAACTCATCAATTGCATTAATATCTTTCTTTTGGAATGCTTCAATCATTACATTTACTTGCTTTTCTTTTGAAAACTTATATGCTCCAAATTTATATGCCCCAAATAATAATGCAGCAATAACAGCAAAACCAATGATCAAAAATAAATTTTTCTTACTTTTCACTGATTTTGTCTCGCTTTGTAATTCTGTATATGAAGCAGCAGTGTTATCAACGATTACTTCTACTTTACTCCCACACTCCGGACAAAAGTTCAAATGGTCTGCAACGTTCTTTTTACATGTTCCACAAAACTTCAACGTGCTCTCCTCCTATTTTTTAGCTAATTTCATTCCAGCAAATGCCGCTACATATGTCACAATCAAGCTAAACAAAGTTAAATATATAAATGAATTTTGCATAGATAATACCGTTCCACTTGTTCCAAATAAACCTGTTACCGTTCCTGAAACATTAATTTGGAACTTAGAAATCATATTCATTACAATCATCATAATTGTGTAAGAACCACTACATACCGCTAATGTAATATATATATTGGCAGTCGGTAATTTAGCTAACTTTCTTCCCGCTCTAAACATAAAGAACAATGGAATAATAAGCAGTAATAAACCATAATGGAATACGTTATTCACTTTATCAAATTCTGCAAGGCTTTCCTCATTTGCTCCTTTTGAAATCAATATCTCTCTAAGCTCTACGCCATTTACAGAGACGCCTGATATAAATGAAAACGATAGTGTGCTCTCATACGCATTTGATTTCTTACCAATTCTAGTAAATTCCTTACTAAGTGCTGGACTTGATACTTCTAACGGCGCAAAATGAGCCATACTCCATAATTGAGGTGTTAACTCTAATGCTAATAATGTACTTTCAGATTTTAAAGTTGTTATTTCTTTTAATGGTTCAATACCGTCTTCCTTACTTACTAACGCCATAATACAAACCGCTACCGCTGTTACTAAAAGTCCTTTTATCATAGCTGAAACACCGTAATAAACAGACGCTCCATATGGCATTAACTCTTGAAATGCTGCTGCCATATTGTTTTTGCTTGTATGAGCAATAAATCCTAATAAGGTAAATAATGTCCCACATACAAAACCACTCAATAAACTCTTAATCGCTGAATAGCCAACCGTAATCTTACCTGCTTCTGAGAATGGAATTGCAAAAGATTGTGACGCTATAAAACTTATAATGAATAAAAAGACGCCATAAATAATACCAACTGTTGCTGCCATAAAGATTTGATCTTTAATCGTTTTCGCAACATGCTGTTTCCCTAACCAAATTCCTGTACCAGCGAAAATAATAAATGGAATGATTAATAATAATGTAAAAGGAGTATGCCAAGATAAAGAAAATATCAATCCACTATCATCGTTAGCTGTAAAACCAAGTAAATGGTAACTTAACATCGTAGAAGTTGCACTCGAATAAAAACTTGGCAACATTTCTAATTCTTTTGCAAATTTGCTAAACATCTCACTTAACATAGAAGCAAATAATAAACTACCAATCCAACCAGCAATTAACATGAGAATACTTGCAACAGCCCCACCAATAAAACCTTTTTGTAAAACGGCTTTATCTGCTTTAAATTCAACTTTAGGAGTACCATCCATTGTAGGCAATTTTACAGATTGTTCTTTTTTCTTCACAACAGATAAAGAATACCCACACTTTTGACAATATAAATTTTTTTGAGCATTTTCACTGCCACAACCTTTGCAGTATTTTGCAGTATCTTTTTCTAATGTTACTGCATCTATAGCTCCTGCAATCTCCATACTACCTTCATTTGGGCAATAATTTACTTCTTCACCATGTTGTTTTCCACATGTGCGACAATACATTTAATTCACTCCCCACTTTGCTTAATTCCACAAACTGGACAGTAAGTAGAGTTTTTATCGATATGCTCATTACATGAAATACAATTTACCGTTTCACCTTCATTTTCTACTGCTAACATCGGGTTAGGTTTTCCACACGAACCACAAAACTTATCATTTATTGATAAAGGTCCACCACATTCACATGTAGCTTTTTCACCTTGTTGTTTTTGCAATTCAACAATGCGCTTTCTTGCTTGATAAATAGCTACATCAAATTCTTGAACTGGAGCAATCATTTCTTTTAAGCTCGCTTCATTTACTCCACTTCCTCTTAATTGAACATACACTTGCTGCCCAACCTCTAATAGAACCTCTGCTTTTTTCTGCATTTGCACTTGCATTCCCTTTTTCAATTGAGCAATTTCTTGTGCAACTTGCAACTTCATTTTCCCTTGTTCTATTCCTTCTTGTAACTTATTCATCCCACTACCTAACTTCGTCTGTAAATCTGACAAATTATTTCTCCTCCTATACGTATATATTCATATATGAAATTAACATTTTATATATTACCATGATTTTCAAGTTATGTAATCCAAATTTCATTTTTTCTGTTTTGAGCATTTTTTGTTTATAATGGTAAAGGAAAGAAATATGTGTACGGAGGAATATTATGCTGCAACACTCAATTACGAAAGATGAAATTATGATGATTGCGAATGAGTTCGTTCAAGGACTAGATCCACAGCAAACAGCTGATCAGGAACATGTCGCTACAGCTCGGCACCTATATCGTAGTGGTGTTGTCTACAACGTTGACTTTGATGGTTATACACTATCAGGAACTGTAGATGCGGAAGGCAACGTATATAGCGTTCATATTCCGATTCGTAATGTCGCTGAAAGTTATTGTGATTGCTTCGCACCAACACAATGTGAGCATATGCTCGCTGTATTACTATCTGCAGCGTCTAGTTTCGGGCAAGTAGGAGATGTATTAACTTTATTTAAAAATAATACGAGACCTTCCCTTCCTCCTATTCGAACTGCAAGACAAGTATTGCAATCATCAGCTTTTGAAGAAACGGATTATAAAAGTTGGGAATCATATTTTGAAAAAGAATATGAATCATTTAAAAAAGAACAAGCTCGCCTTACTTATAAACAAATGTATTTTCTTATGAGTATCTTTACAGATTTCTATACGAAGCTTGAGCGGAAAGCTCCGCGCGTCATCGCCATACATGAATTATTCAGGTTACATGCAGCAATTTACTGCTTTCAAAAATTATTAGAAGAAATTCAGGCATTCGAAGCAAACAAAACGTATTCTTATCACCAACCTGTTAATGTCATTCGCCTATTTGTAGACAAAGTGGAATCCATCGTTCGGGACTTACAATCAGAAGCGATTCCTTCAGAGTCTGAAATAATTTTACAAGAAACAGCTCGTCTCGTTCATGAAGTATTCTTCTCTACCGACACTTATACGCAAGAGCGATTTTTCATTTATCGTCACATATGGAGTGAACTTTTAAACAATAAAGAGAAAATACAAGAAGAAGAAAAACGAATCGATACGAAAATCAATCCACTATCCAAAGCGTTAGCGTCTTCCCATCTTCTCTTTTTAAATGATGAAGATTTACTAGCGATGGACTTACTAAAAAAACAGCCTGCTTCTGTTGTGAGTCTATACTTCTATTGGTTAGAAGAACTATTAAGTGCCATGCAATGGGATCGTGCAAAAAACTGGCTTTCCTTTACGTATAAACAAGTAAAGAAAACGATCCAAGATCACGAAAATACGATTTTCATAAAAGATATCGTTCGGCTATTTGTAATCATGTATGAAACATACGCAACACATACAAATGAACAAGCTGGTTTTGAAATGATTTTACAAGAGCTATTGCCGTATAGTTTCACAAACTACGAACAGTACGTACTCGCGAAAAAACAGTATCGCACATGGGCAGAGCTTCATCTCTTATATGGATTTGAGGCAATTGAACTGTTGAAAGAGCCACTGAAAGATATTGAAAAAGAAGCGCCAGAAGTGGCACTTCCTCTTTACCATCTTGCTGCTGTAGAGGCGATTGAAGAACGAAATCGTAAATCATATAAACGTGCAGTTCGTTACTTAAAGAAATTACGGACATTATATAAACGATTAAAACGCACCGATGAATGGGATGCTTTCATTATTCACATCGCCAATCTCCATTCACGTCTGCGTGCACTACAAGAGGAATTACGGAAAGGAAAATTAATCGATGATCAATCAAACTGAAGTAACAATTAGGCTCCAGCATGTTAGTCAAGGTTGGTTCCTTTGGGGAGAAGATGACAGCGGTACTCCATTATCCGTAACAAGTTGGAAACGAAATGCATTCACATGGCACTCCACTTCTTTCTACGGTACGTTTCTAAAAGAAGCAACCTTCGAAGGAAAACAAGGTGTGCTGCTAACAAATGCACAAGCCTTTGAATACATTGCAAACAAACCGATGAATTCCTTTGCACATATTCAAATAAACGGCACGATTACAGCACTTACGAAAGATGCAAATGAACTATGGGATGCCTTTACGAGTGGTAGTTTCGTACCAGATATGAATCATTGGCCTAAACAACCATCTTGGAAAGTTCAAAATACACCAATTGAAGATGACACATTAGCATCTCTTTTCTCAGCAGCAGTTAATGAAAGCATATTACAAGACAACCGCTCAAATGACGGCTGGGAAGATGCTAAAAGACTATATGAACATTATGACTTTACGAAAAGACAACTGGAAACAGCACTACATGAAGAAGATTGGCTTCGGAAAATTGGTTATATTGAAGATGATCTTCCGTTTACAATCGGACTAAGACTACAAGAACCACAAGAAGAATTTGAAATGTGGAAGCTTGAAACAATTGTGACACCAAAGCGCGGGGCGCATCGCATATATGTATATGAAAACATCGATTCCTTACCGAAAAGATGGCACGATTACGAAGAACGGATTACAGAAACACAAGAAGGTTTTAGTAAGCTCATACCGTGGTTAAAAGAAGGAGATACATTCCGAAATGAGCTCTTTGAAACAGAAGCTTGGAACTTCTTAACAGAAGCAAGCAATGAATTACTTGCAGCCGGCATTACAATTTTACTACCATCATGGTGGCAAAATTTAAAAGCAACAAAACCGAAATTACGTGTCCAGCTGAAGCAAAATACAGCACAAACACAATCGTTCTTCGGTATGAATACGCTCGTTAATTTTGATTGGCGCATTTCGACGAACGGCATTGATTTATCAGAAAGCGAATTTTTCGAACTCGTTGAACAAAATAAACGTCTATTCAATATAAACGGTCAATGGATGCGACTAGATCCAGCCTTTATCGAAGAAGTAAGGAAACTCATGAACCGTGCCGATAAATACGGACTAGAGATGAAAGATGTCCTGCAGCAACATTTATCAAATACGGCTGAAACAGAAATTGTAGAAGATGATAGTCCGTTTACTGATATTGAAATCGAACTAGATGGATATTATGAGGAACTATTCCAAAAGCTGCTTCATATTGGAGATATTCCAAAAGTAGATGTCCCTACTTCACTAAACGCAACACTTCGTCCGTATCAACAACACGGCATTGAATGGTTATTATATTTACGAAAGCTTGGATTTGGAGCATTGCTAGCTGACGATATGGGACTCGGGAAAAGTATTCAAACAATCTCTTACTTACTATATATAAAAGAAAACAATCTCAAAACAGGCCCTGCATTAATCGTAGCGCCGACATCTGTTCTTGGAAATTGGCAAAAAGAATTTGAGCGTTTCGCACCGAATTTACGTGTTCAATTACATTATGGAAGTAATAGAGATAAGGGCAATTCTTTTGAAGATTTCCTTCAATCGGCAGATGTTGTATTAACATCTTATGCATTGGCTCAACTCGATGAGGAAGAACTAACTTCATTATGCTGGGATGCTGTTATTGTGGATGAAGCACAAAATATTAAGAACCCACATACGAAACAGTCGAAAGCAGTACGAAACTTGCAAGCAAATCACAAAATCGCTTTAACTGGTACACCGATGGAAAATCGCCTCGCTGAACTTTGGTCCATTTTCGACTTTATTAATCATGGATATCTCGGAAGCTTAGGGCAATTCCAGCGCCGCTTCGTCACACCGATTGAAAAAGATCGTGATGAAGGAAAAATCCAGCAAGTTCAACGGTTTATCTCACCATTTTTACTGCGCCGAACGAAGAAAGATCAAACAGTCGCATTAAATTTACCAGATAAACAAGAACAAAAAGCTTACTGTCCTCTTACTGGTGAACAAGCTTCCTTATATGAACAACTTGTTCAAGATACACTGCAAAATGTCGAAGGATTAAGTGGAATTGAAAGACGCGGCTTTATATTACTTATGCTGAACAAGCTAAAACAAATTTGTAATCATCCAGCTCTTTATTTAAAAGAAGAAGAGCCACAAAATGTCGTTGAACGCTCTATGAAAACAAAAACGTTGATGGAGCTCATAGAAAATATAAAAGATCAAAATGAAAGTTGCCTCATCTTCACTCAATATATCGGCATGGGGAACATGCTAAAACGTGTGCTAGAAGAAAAATTCGGCCAGCGTGTCCTCTTCTTAAACGGTAGTGTACCGAAAAAAGATCGCGACAAGATGATTGAGGAGTTCCAAAACGGAACGTATGACATTTTCATCTTATCCTTAAAAGCTGGCGGAACAGGATTAAACTTAACCGCTGCCAACCATGTCATTCACTACGATCGTTGGTGGAATCCAGCTGTGGAAAATCAAGCAACAGACCGCGCATATCGCATTGGTCAAAAACGATTTGTTCATGTTCACAAACTCATTACAACAGGAACATTAGAAGAAAAAATTGATGAAATGCTAGAAAGAAAACAATCTCTAAACAATGCAGTCATCACAAGCGATAGTTGGATGACTGAACTATCAACAGACGAACTAAAAGAATTACTTGGTGTATAAAGTGAAACTTTAATTAGGCCAATTACGTAGAGTTTTACTACCCGCAAAAAAAGCGCTAATCTCGAAATGAGATTAGCGCTTTTTTCTATTCCAAAACCAATTACTTATTATAATCCCCGTTAACCCGCCGCACGTATCAAGCAATGAATCTTGCCACATTGGTGTACGGTCTCCCGTATACCATTGGTGAATTTCATCAAATGTTGCATAACCCGCAACGAAAAGAAGGGCATATATAAAACATCTTTTCCTCGAATAACCTGATCGATGAAAAGCGTAATAAATTAATGAACCTAGCATAAAGAACACCATAAAATGAGCACCTTTACGAAGGAAAAACTCAATAAATCCGCCTACACCTTTATTCGCAATACTAACAGGGGTTCCTCCACCATAATCGATAGATACCCATGAAAAATGCTCTTTCACAAATTCAACATTTACATATTGTTCAATATCTGAACGCATATCCTGCTTTTTATATGGTTGTGCCGAAGAATAGAAAATCAGCCCCATCCATAGTAATACAGGAATCCAAAATAACCATTTACGATTCATTATCCAGAATTCTCCTCTCTTAATCTTTTAAGGGTACCAAAAAAAAGAAAAAATTTCACGCCAAAACATGACATTTGCATCCTATTTATAAAGTGAAAGGAGGTGATACACATGGCAATTGAAACAATCGTAATGGATTTAACTTTACGTCTTGTCTTAAACAACGGATTAGATAAGAACGGCAAAACAGTTTTCAAGAGCAAACAATTTAAACGTGTTAAAACAAATGCGAGCTTAGATCAAGTACACAATGTAGCTCATGCTCTAGCTTCCTTACAAGCATCACCACTTCACGCTGTACAACTTGTAAGCACATCAGATCTTTCTAAACTATAAAGTAAAACTCGGATCAGTGGGGATTTTATTCATCCCCGCTGATTATTAGCCCACAATTTAACCGGCAGACCCAAATCCCGTAAATAGCGGGGTAAATACAAAGGAGGGAATAACACATGCAAGTACTAGAGTTGATTTTCGCGAAGGAAGATGGAAAAACAGTCGTTTTTTCTATCGATACGCCCATCACACCAATCGATGCACAAGTCGTAAATCAAGTAATGGATACAATCCTTGCCTCATCTGTATTTTCATCCATTGATGAAAATACAAGAAAAAAGGGAGCTCGCCTTGTAGAAAAAAATGTATCTGAAGTTCCCATTACTCTATAAAATGAAAAAGACGAATCTGCATCATTTTGCAGATTCGTCTTTTTTCTTCGGCATTTCAATCGGAATAAAAATCTTTGAAAAACCGACGCATACGTACTTATAATGTTCTTCACCTATATCAAACTCAGTCGTATATGTTGAGAAGAATATATAATCATTTCGCTTCGTATAATGATCAATTAATAACCCAACTTGTGGCTCAACATACTTTTTCGCTAACTTTTTACCGGCCGATGCCAAGTCGCCAAGGAGACCCTCTTCATTCTCTTTTTGAACTTCATCTAGCTTCTTACTCACATCATTACGCTTCATAAACTGCTTCGCTGCCCATTCTGTATATTCTCCCTTACTCGGATTACTGTTTGCTAAATATACTAGGAGAACGACAACTAAAGCCATAATAATATACTTTTTCTTCATACTATATCACCGCCTACTCTTTTCTATTTTCATATATATGTACAAGCGATGCAAATTAGAAAGACTATCACCTATTGATTGTAAACGAATAGCCAAAATTTACAATATGAAATAGAATATTAACAGTAAATTTACTTAATTTATATATAATTATATTCGGAATGAAAATTATAAGGGGGGGATATAGAATTATGGATAATGAAAACAACATTTTTATTTCTAGTTCTACAATGATGCTTGAACCATGTAAACACCCTTATTACCGCACAAAAATTATCGACAGTAGCGGAAACCATCTTTACTCCTGTCAAACTGCTCTCCAACTTATACAGAAATCTTGTCTAACAAATATTCATTCTACTTATCAAGGGAGACGTAATGCTGTAAAAACAAAATTTAAATTTAAACAAAACGTTCCAATTCCGATCAATCATAGAGAATATATTTGTGCTTTCTCAACAGAATCTCCTGCTTCTCCAAATTGTATTTGGCTTTTCTTCAAACATGTTCATACAATAGAGTTTTTCAAAAAAGCTAAACGAGCTAAAATTCATTTTTCAAACGGAGCTACCGTAACGATACAAATTAGTTCCCATAAGTTAAGCCAGCAATTATGGAAAGCTGGATATGTATTATCCCAAATGAACATGCAAGATTCATCACCTTAATAACAAATAGAATGGAAGGTAGTATTTCCTTACCTTCCATTCTATTTTCTATTTTTATCCTTTTACACTATCTCGCATTTTCTCGAGTGCTTGCCGATACATCCATCTTACTTGATAATATGTCATTTCCGTCTCTAAAGCGATTTCTCCCATCGTCTTCCCTACAAAAAAACGTTCAAAAATAATATACTTCTCCTTCTTATCTAACACACTCATAAAATCCTTCACTCTTATTTCAACATCCTCAAAATGAAAGATATCCTCATACTCTCCTACACATACACATCTCTCCTGCACTGCGAACTCTTTCTTCAATCTCTCTAATATATAACCTCGCACCGTTACAACTGCATATGCAGGGAAACATCCCTTCTTTTCATCAAATCTTTCATACGCATGCCAAAGACCGATTAAACCACATTAATAATACTCTTCATAATCTTTACGAATACCTAATTTCTTTATCTGATTTACAATCATCCCTTCGTACAAAACAACTGCTTCTTTAAAAGTCGCTGGCTTCACACAGTACCCGTTTCTAAAAGGTATACCTTTCTAGTATTCCGCGGTACCTTCACAATATAAAAATAAAGAAAAGATTTCACCGTGAGTAATTTCAAATACTACCGACGGAATTTGAAATTACACCAGCTAGTATTTGAAATTTTGTTGGTGGTATTTGAAATAGGGGTAAAAATAAAAAAGGTGACTCCTTTAAAGAGTCACCTTTTTAAAATAATATGTTATGCACCAAAGCCGCTTACTAAACCTCTTACAACGCCGAATGCAATTGTTAGGATAAAGAAGATTACAATTAAAATCGTAGCTTGTTTCTTACTTAAACCAGCTACAATGTGTAAGCCTAGTCCTGTTAGAATAAGGCTCCAAATATTAAAAATTTCAATTGAAGAGGCAATTCCATGTGCTACTGTCCCTTGTTCAAATAAAGGAGCTAAACTTGTATAAACATCAGTGCCATTTCCATCAAAAATAAAGCCTAATCCTGCATTTAACAATCCGCCGATATAATAAACAAGATTAGCATATAAGTAAATCGATAATATTTTCATGTATGGTGTATCATTGCTCATAAACATCATAATAATTTTATAAAAACCTGCCGCAATAAAGAGACCTATAGGTGTTCCTAATAGACCAACAAGCGCGCCTCCACCAAGGGTAAATCCTTTTACCATTGCCCCTGCTTCACCATTTAATTCTTTTGCCAATTCTGGAGTACTAATTAATGTTAAGTAAGACACTGCTGTTGCTATAATCGTTCCTAATATAACAAATAAGACAAATGTCCCCCAAACCGGACTTTTCGTCTTCATTCTCTCAAACTGCTCACCTGGAGAAGTAATCATTCCTAATAATGATGGCTTCTTCGCACCTACATCTTGCGTATTAATATTTGCTTCCATTATAACGCCTCCTTCTATTTATATAACCCGTTCTAACGGGCGGTTCACTTCCTCATATAGAGGCTACGAACCGCCCACTAGAACGGTAATGTGTAGTTCTACTACACTATTAATTACTCATAACGCAATGCTTCAATTGGATCTAATTTCGCAGCTTTATTTGCTGGAATTAATCCAAAAATAATACCGAGTGTCATCGAGAACAGTACGCCTCCAACGACAACTTCCCATGAAACGAGTGGCGGCCATTTTGCGAATGTAGAAACGATATATGCTCCGCCATACCCAAGACCAATTCCGATTAAACCACCTAGAAGTGTTAACATAACAGCTTCAATTAAAAACTGTAATAAAATTTTACTACGTGTTGCTCCAAGTGCTTTACGTATCCCAATTTCTCGTGTACGCTCCGTTACAGATACAAGCATAATATTCATAACACCAATACCACCAACGACTAATGAAATACCCGCGATACCACCAATGATCATCGTCATAATGTTAGTAACTTTAGAAACACCTTCTTGGAATTCTTTTAAATTCACCAATTCATATTTACCTGGAATATCGCTTGGTTTACGACTATTTAATACATCAACAGCTTTTTTCCCTGCCGTTTCTAAATTATCTACGTTTTTAGATTGAATGGCGATACTTTGAATTTCATCCGTTCCGTATAAAACAGGCCATAAAGTAAGAGGAATTAACATTTCCTCAGCCTCGAACCCCATAAATTCATTATCTGATTTATAGACACCAATAATTTGCATCGGTTGTCCTTTCATTTCAATAATTTTCCCTACTGGATTTTCATCTTTAAATAACGTCTCTTCTGATTTCGTACTAATCATAACAACGTTATTTCCTTGTGAAATATCAGATTCATTTAATGAACGACCTTTAACCACTTTCACTTTATTTACTTCAAAATATTCACTATCAAGTCCAATAACATTAATCATTGATTTTTTATCATTAATATCCATTGTTTCCATCGTATTATTCGTCGTAATAACATGAGAAACATCTTTAACTTGCTTTACTTCCATAATATCTTCTTCTGTTAATTTCGGTACTTGATGCCCCCCCATACTGAACTCATCATTAATATCCGGTTTAAATTGAATTGGCATAAGATTATTACCAGAACCAGCGATTTTCGACTTCAGCATTGCTTCCCCGCCTTGCCCAATTGCAACGACAGTAATAATCGAACCTACCCCGATAATAATACCGAGCATCGTAAGAGCAGAACGCAGTTTATGAGCTAAAATAGAAGACAGGGCAATTTTTATACTATCTAGTAAACTCATACCGCACACCTTCTATCTTCTGTAACTTTCCCGTCTCGCAGTACAATGCGGCGGGAAGAATACGCTGCTACTTCCTCTTCATGCGTAACCATAACAATCGTCGTACCTTCTGCATTAAGCTTCGTGAAAATATTCATAACTTGCTCACCAGACTTCGTATCAAGTGCACCAGTCGGTTCATCGGCCATAATGAACGTTGGGTTATTCGCAATCGCTCTTGCAATCGCTACACGCTGCTTCTGTCCACCTGATAACTCATTTGGTAAATGATGCACGCGATCTGCCAATCCAACTTTACCTAACGCCTCCAAAGCACGCTTGCGACGCTCCGCTTTCTTCACGCCACCATATACGAGCGGAAGCTCAACATTTTCCACTGCGGAAAGACGAGGTAGTAAATTAAAATGCTGAAATACAAAGCCAATATATTCATTACGAATTAAAGCAAGCTTTGACTCGTCTGCTGTTAAGATATTCACGTCATTCAGCATATATTCACCTTCTGTTGGACGATCTAAGCAACCAATAATATTCATAAGAGTCGACTTACCAGAACCAGACGGTCCCATAATCGAAACGAACTCACCACTCTGAATCGTTAAACTAATACCATGCAAAATCGGCACCGCCAATTTTCCTTGATAATACGTTTTAGCAATATGATTTAACGTAATCATTTCTCTTTCACTTCCATTCCGTCATACACATCGTCGGAAGGATTTTTAACCACCTTTTGCCCCACTGTTACGCCTTCTACAACCTCTGTCCAGTCCCCATCAGTAGAACCTTTTTTCACATTTTGTTTACGAAGCTTCCCTTTATCCTCAACATAAACAAATGCATCATCGCCTTTTTCTACAATGCTCTTACTTGGGACAGCAAGCATCTTCTTATTCTCTAAGTTTACTTGCAGAGAAACGTGGTAACCTGGAGATAAACCATCTTGGCTATCAAGACTTGCTTTATATGTATATTGAGACATATTTTGAGTTGCTTCACCCATGCCGCCAGCTTGCGCCATCTCTGCGCTCGTTGGGAACTCACTTACCTCTGTAATCTTACCTGTCCACTTCTTCTTATTATTTGCTTTTGCCGTTACAGTGAATGTTTGATCTTTTTGGATTTGTGACTTTTGAAGCTCAGTTAACGTACCTTGAACTTGGAATGGATCTTTAGAAGCTACTTGTAAAAACGCTTTTCCTTGACCACCTAACGCTTGAGATGAACTTTGTGCCGCATCTTTATCTAACTTTTGAACAACACCAGCGAAATTACTATAAATCGTAAGCTCTTTCTGCTTTTTACTTAACTCTTCTTTCTGCAACTTTCCTTTTTCTTTCTCAAGGTCAATTGTTTTTTGCCCTATCTCTAACTCATTTACTTGCTCGTCCATCGGATCTGTTACTTCTTTCCCAGCTCCGCTATCTTTCGCCTTCTTAATTTCTTTCTTCAACGAATCAATCTTCTTTTTCCCTTGATCATAACGCATATCTGCCATCTTCTGATCAAGCTCAGCTTGCTTCATTTGAAGATTAATCTCTTCATTATCATAAGAGAATAACTTCGTACCTTTTTCTACCTCTTGCCCTTCTTTTACCTCAATATCTTTCACTTTCCCTTTGGCCGGATCTGCATAGAAGCTTTCAATATTACCAGGCTTCACCTGACCAGAAATTAACTTCGTATTATTCAGCTTACGCTCTGTCACTTTCTCAAAACTTACAGCATCAGCATTTGTTGATGCACCCTTCTTCTTACCTTGCATAACAAAAATATTAATTGCCGCTACAATAACAATTAGTGCAATAACCCCAATAATAATCCATTTCTTCTTCTTGTTTGGAGTACGAACCGTATTTGGTAACATATTCTCTCTCCTTTTTATAACTTAATAGTTTAATATAAAAATTGTATAAAACTTTCTGAAAATATATTACATATTATCACATTGTTTTTACAAAGTTTTACACATCCATTTATATTGTAACAAAAATTCCAATGATTAGAAATATGACATTATATCTTTTAAGATAGATTTAAGGAAAAGAAAAAAGGATAATTTAAATTGAATTTTCAAGTACTCTCTATATGAATGTAAGCCATCTTTTATTAATAAACTTCTTACCAAGATAAATTATTAAAATCATTTTCCTAATTGTACTATTGTCATTTTTGTCATATATATTTGACATTTTTGTACATGAGGTCTACAACTATTAATGGGAGGTTTATATTTGAATAACGTTAAACAATATCGAAAATCTGAAGGTCTATCGCAGCTAGAATTAGCTAAAAAAGTTAACGTAGCGAGACAGACAATAAACTTAATTGAAAACAATAAATATAATCCCTCTTTAGCCTTATGTATCGAATTAGCAAAAGCACTAAAAACAGATTTAAACAGTCTATTTTGGGAGGGAGATTAAATGATGAAAATTGAATGGAAAGAAAGAGTTTATAATAGTTTTGTTGGAACATTGAGTGAGAGAGATGAATATCAAAAACAAGAAATCAATAAAGAGTTATCTGTAGCTGGAATTGGTTTGTGGTGGTTAAATATGTTGGTAATGCTTATTATGTTACTTGTTGATACTATGAACCATACAATATCTATAGGAACTATATTTATTTTTCTATCTAATATGATTTATTCTAACTATTTAACCTTTAAATTTAAGAAAAAAGGTTTAAATGAGACTGAATGTGCAACAAAAGAAGAATATTTACAACACAAGAAAAAGTTAAGAAAAGCTGGCTTAAAAGCAGATGTGCTTTGGGGCTTTCAAATGTTTGTTTTTATGAATTATATCCTTCCCTATGTAGGTTCAGAAGAAATCTCTATTTCTTTATTTGATGTTATGCTTTGGGGCTGCGCTGGTGGATTTTTCGGTACAACCATGTATCTATTTGGTTTATGGAATCTAAAAAAATTATATTAAGTAACAAAAATCTTTTACACATTAAACTCCAATTTTACATACAGTTTGTTTTTTCTAAATAAAAATATAAAAGCTATCCAATATAACAATTGGATAGCTTTTTCAAATAAAATATTATGCTACCTTAGAAGCTTTTCTCTCATGTCCCATTTGAACAATCAGTAAGAATATCGTTGCTAATATGCCGCCTGCTAACAGTAACATGAAGCAACCATCCCAGCCAGAACGGTCAACAATGATACCAATTGCTGCGTTTGCTATGAAACTACCTCCAACATAACCGAACAGACCACACATACCAACTGTCGTACCTACTGCAAATTTCGGTACTAATTCCATTGCACTTAAACCGATTAAGAACTGTGGTACATAAATTAAACAACCGATAATAGAAACTGCAACACTCACAACAATAATATTAGTTGCTTGCCAATAGACGATTGTTCCAACAACAACCCCAGCCATACTCATAACACATAATGGCATACGTTTTCCTTTGAATAATTTATCGCTTAAAAGGCCGACAATTAAAGAACTTGGAATCGCTGCCGTTTCAAATATTGAATACGCAAAATGCGCTTCTGTTTTTGTAAAACCTTTCACTGTTGTTAAGTAAATTGGTACCCAGTTAATAACACCGAAGCGAATTAAGTAAACAAATGCATTTGCGATACATAAGAACCAAACAAATTTATTTTTCACTACATATTTCATTAAAATTTCTTTTGGTGACATTTTGTTAGCATTATCTACTTTTTCAAGTTCTTCATAGTCATTACGATATTCATCAATTGGTGGAAGACCCTCAGATTCTGGTGTATCCTTCGCATTAATCCATACTAGAACTGAAATTACCATAGCGATTATCGCTGGAAAAATAAATACGCCGCCTTGCCAATGGCTTTCACCGAAAATACCTACCCCAATCCCAATGAATGGTGGAACAAGTAGTGCACCAACGTTATGTGAAATATTCCAAAGACCTGTCTTCGTACCACGCTCTTTCTTTGAAAACCATTTCGTCATAACAATACTACAAGGTGGTGCTCCCATACCTTGTACAATACCGTTTAGAACAAGTAATGTTAAAATCATCCCAAAGGAAGATGCATAACCGAAACAAATATTAACAAGCCCAGATAAAAATAAACCTACTGCAATAAATCGTTGAGCAAATGCCTTATCCGATAAATTACCCATAAAGAATTTACTAAGTCCGTAAACAACAGCCATTACTGCACCTAATAATCCGATTTGTGTAGTGCTAAATCCGAACTCGTCTACTAAATACGTAGTAGATAAATTAAAGTTACTACGAACTAAATAATAAGCAGCTTATCCAACTGAAATCCCGATTAACACACGAATACGTAGTAATCGATATACACGATCGATCATATCCGCTGGCAATCTTTCAATTGCAGGTGCTGGCTTGAGCCATTTAAACATATATTTCCGTCTCCTTTTCTCACTTCAGAGAGAGACGCTGTCTATTCCATATCTCGATTATTCCGCTATTTGATATATTTTGGTTCGTCCTTCTAACCGGCTGTCCTTCTATTTCTTTCTCATTCTTCGCAAACATCGTTGGTACGCCAAACGACACTTTTTCTAAAATATGACCCGCTTCTTCTGATAAACAATAATCAATAAATAAATCCGCAATAATACCACTCGGTGCACGTTTTAGTTTGGAAATCGCATTAACGGATAACCCTGTTTGCTCAGGTTCGTTACTTAAAATCGGAAAGCCTTGTTTTTGAAGCATTCTCTGATCTCCCATAAAGTTGATGCCTATCATATATTCACCGCTCGCAACAAGTTCTGCTGGGATGTAACCATTCACTGTTACTTCTCCAACTTGTTCTGCCAGATTCTTCACATATTCCTTCGCTTCCTCTTCACCTAACGTATCAATCAGTGATTGGAAAAACGTATATGCTGTACCTGAAACATTTGGATCGGGCATGACAATCTTTCCTTTATATACTGGATTCAATAAATCTTTCCATCTTAACGGATACGAGAGACCGAGCGGCGCTATTTCCTCGTTCCACCGCTCTTTATTAATCGCAATTGCCAGCTTCTCCACTTCATAACCGTACCAATAACCATCTTTATCTTTAACAGTTTTTGAAATACGATTTGCATGTTGGCTTATCACAGGAATAGAAAGATTTTTTTGCTTCATCATTTGATGCGCATCTACTGTACCGCCAATAATAATATCCGCCTTCGGATTTCCAGCTTCTTCTTCCACTCTACGAAGAAGTTCTTCTGTTGAAAGACGAATAAATTCATACGTACATCCGCGCGGCTTACAAAATGATGAAAGTAACGCTTCACCAACTTCCTCACGAGCCGCTACATACGCAACAATATGACGATCATCCAAAATAGGGAGACCATTTTTACTATATTTAATAGAGGTTGTATCTCGAGAGCAACTAGACATCGCTCCTCCAATTACTAGCAAAAAGAAGAAAAAGGCTATCTTTCTCATGACGCATTCTCCTTTACGAATAACTCTGCTAGAGAGCCTTTCATATACATGACATTTCCGTTATTATCACCGAGATATTGCACAACAAAGTACGATGGATACACAGAAATCGTAAGAATATCTCCACGATCATTCTTTACACGCTTACCTGTTTTATAAGCTGTAATATAAGCAATCGGTTCATTCTGCGATTGTAATAACTTCTGAATTTCTCCGTAATCTGTAATTTGCTTTGCGTATCGAATAGAATCAAGTATGTGCGTAAGATTGATAGTACGTACCACATCACCTTGACGTACTACGACATCCTTTGCTGCAGCAAAGAAATCACTAATACGCTCTGGCGTGTAATACAGGCTTAATAAATACGTTTGAAGTGCTGAAATCATCGGATCCATGCCATTCTTTCCGTATACATTTTCCCCATACTGGAACAAGTCACCTACTGCAAAAGTACGCTTATGTCCATTCAAGTACGTTACTTCTCCAGTAAATACTTGTTCTTGGCTCTTAACGTCCCCCGGCTCTATTCGAATTCGGTCAAAGAATGAAACAATCGTATGCAAACGAACTTCATCCGTTACAACGATTTCTCCCCACTTTTCATGTCTTACTTTCACTTCAATTGGAAGAGATTCATTCACCCTTTGTAAAACGGCTTGTTTATCATTTACAATGTTGATTCGATTATAGATTTGCTTCTCCATAACATAAAACAAAACAAGAGAAACAATCATACAAATGACAAACATAAGAATTTGAAATGATAGCCTTTTCATTTCTGCCTACCTCCAAGATAAAAAACGTTGTTTCGAAAATACCGCATAATTGTTTCATAAATGTATCATTTAACCGCTTTCAAGTTTTTTATGTCTTCCATCCTTCTCGGAAGCAAAAATGTAATGAATATTGTAGTACCTATTTCTTCACTACTCTCAATCCGCATGCTTCCGCCCTGCTTATTCATAATCTCCTGACAAATATACAAACCATAACCATTCCCGTAACTAGAAGGAAGTGCCTTTCCTTTCGGAGACTCATTCCACTCTGCAAGCACCACTTCATCTATACCGATCCCATCATCATGAACAAAAACCTTCGCCTCATGCTCATTTACAATTACATTCATACGAATGTGCGAAGCATCACTATACTTAATTGCATTATCAAGCACATTTAAGAAAATTTGCTTCGTCTTATCAAAATCCGCAACAACATGTACATCCGTTAACTCATTTACCACTTCAATTTCAAACTGATTTAGACGAGGTTTCACAATTGAAACTGCTTCTTCTGCCAATTCCTTTATATTCACAACTGTAGGAGACACTTCAAACGTACTCGTCCCATATTTCGAAGACTTAAGCAGTTCCTCTACAAGTGATAATAAACGCTCACTTTCCACCGCCACATAACGAAGACTTTCCTGTACATCTTCTTTCGATTGTAACTTCGGAATTAAATCAACATAACCGATAATTGCCGTTAGCGGTGTTTTTAGCTCATGCGTAATGCGGTCTAGGAAATCTTTCTGCTTCTCTTTCTCCTCCTGCAATTGCTTAATATGCAGCTCAATTCCATCGGCCATCGCATTAAAAGATGCTGAAAGCTGAGCGATTTCCACGTACTCATTTAACTCAATCTTACTCTTATAATCACCATTCGCGAGCCTCTGTGCCATTTGTCTCAACTGATCAATTGGTTTATGAAGAGACTTCGCCAAACGAATCGCAAAGAAAATACCCGTAGCTACTAAACAAAGAGATGTCATTAAGAAAGTCCAGCTCACATTTGTTAAAACTTCCTTCTCACCCGTTAACTCATTTATAAAACGAATACTTCCAATGACATCGTTTCCATAATATACTGGGCTTGAAAACAAAAGAATGGGAGCTGGATCCGACTCCTCAAAAACATAAGACTTCTTTCCCTTCAAAGAACTCTCAATGTCGATATTACGGTGAAGCAATGCTCCTTTCTGTGTATCTGCAACAACATCGCCATTCTTCCCAATCATCTGCACACGGACATCCATACGCTTCGCTAAATACGACGCAATTAAAAGTGAATTCGGACCAAGCGTATCCACTTCTGCTTCCTTCTCTAAATAATTCATCGTATAAATTTGTGCTTCTACACTTAACTTTTCTAAAGAATCTGCTGCGTTATGATACATATTCTTTTCTAACGTAATATAAACAACTGCATATAAAAGAACAAAAATCGGAATTAACAGCCCAACTATTCCGAACACCATATTTCGCTTTAAAGACATACCATCACCACTTAACAATCCAGTTTATAGCCAACGCCATAAATTGTCTTAATATATTCTCCGCTCGTCCCAAGCTTCTTTCGAAGTCTCTGCACCATAATATCAACTGCTCTCGTATTTCCGATATACTCAAATCCCCATACTTTCTCAAGCAACTCATCCCTCATAAACACACGCTGTGGATTTGAAACAAATAACTGACATAAATTAAACTCTCGGTACGTTAACTGAATCTCTTGTCCACTCACATGTACCTTTCTTTCCTTAGGACAAATCACTATCTCTCCAGCCTCAATTACTTCATGACTTACAGCAGCCTCCGCCTTCTTTACACGCCGCGCCATATTCTTAACCCGAAGAATAAGCTCCGCATAATTAAACGGCTTCGTCACATAATCATCAGCACCAAGCTGCAAGCCAAGCAACTTATCATTCATCTGACTCTTTGCCGTTAACATAAGCACGGGAATATCCCTATCCCTCTCACGGAACAAACGAAGCAACTCATACCCATCCGTATCCGGAAGCATAACATCCAAAATCAATACATCCGGCCCTTCATTCCATCGCTCCAAAGCTTCTCTCCCATCAGCCGCTGCCAATACTTCATAACCTTCCATCTCCAACTGCATCCGAATCAAATTACGAATACTCGATTCATCATCAACCACAAGTATTTTCATCATTCTCCTCCTTCCATCATGTATTATAGTACAGTTTAGTATAGCAAAAATCCTATAAAAAAAGAGAGGGTATTGTCGAACATATTTTGTCGACGATACCCTCTCTTTCACTTATTATATTTATTTAGCATATCCATTCGGTTGCTTTTGATGCCAATTCCAAGCATGCTCAATAATTGTTTTCACATTTACATAATTAGGATCCCATCCTAACTTCTCTTTCGCTTTCTTAGAAGAAGCAACTAAACGTGCTGGATCGCCCGCACGGCGCGGTGCTACCTCAGCAGGAATTTCATGATTTGTAACCTCACGAACTGCATCAACGATTTCTTTTACACTGAAACCATTACCATTTCCTAAGTTATAGAAATCACTCTCTCCGCCATTCTGCAAGTCTTTAAGCCCTAAGAAATGAGCCGCTACTAAATCCTCAACATGAATATAATCACGGATACAAGTACCGTCTGGCGTATTATAATCATCACCAAACATCATAATCTTCTCACGTTGACCTAAAGCCACTTGCAGCACAAGAGGAATTAAATGAGTCTCTGGACGATGATCTTCCCCAATAATACCATTTGGAGTTGCACCAGCCACGTTAAAGTATCTAAAGATCTTATAACGTAAATTTGAAGCTTGGCTATACCAATGAAGCATCTTCTCGATTGCTAACTTCGTTTCTCCATACGTATTCGTTGGATTCGTCATCGTTTCTTCAGTAATAAGATCAACATCTACCTCACCATACGTTGCCGCAGTAGAAGAGAAAATGAACTTATCTACCTTAAACTCATCCATTACCTCTAATAAACAAAGTGCACCATACACATTGTTATTATAATATTGAAGGGGCTTTTCCATACTAACTCCAACTAAAGAATCAGCTGCAAAGTGCATAACCGCCTCAATATTTTCTTGTTTAAAAACATCCCTTAAAAAGGATTTATCACGAAGGTCGCCATTATAAAACTTCGCGCCTTCCGTAATTGCATCTTCATGACCAGTTTGTAAGTTATCTACTACTACTACAGATAAACCTTCGTCTACTAATTTTTTCACAGCGTGAGAACCGATGTAGCCAGCTCCGCCACAGATTAGGATTGAGTTCATTGTTTTCCTCCTACTATTTTCAAATCTCTTAATTATAAAAGGAAAAGGTATACGAGAACTCGTACACCTTTTATCTCTCCTTCATTACTTAGCTACAAAATAATCAGTTACATATTTCGCCCAAACGTCATGTCCTTTTGCACTTGGGAAACCAAATTCTTCTTGTAGGTATGGTAAAATACCTTTCGTTGAAGCATCCGGCCATGCTCCCCAATGATCAATATATGTATAATTATTTTGCATCGCAAATTGTTTTAATGCTTCAATCGATTTCGGATAATTTTTCGCACCATACACTGGATTTGATGGTTGAATCATAATCGTAGCACCCTTTGCACTAGTAGAAAGTGCTTGAACGAACTTCTGTGTATTCGCGACAGAGTTTCCATTACCAGTTTTACCGTTATCAGTAATAAATGGTGGTTCAAATAAAATCACATCTGGATTCTCTTTTGCAATCTCTTTATCACGTTTATTCTTAATTAACTCTTCTGTGCTTTCACCCTTATATTCCTTTACAGTCACATTCCATAAACCTTTACCGTAAGCAGTTTCTAAATTAGCCGTTAACTTAGCTGCCCAAGCACCCTTTTCAGCTGAAGAAGCTTCATCACCAACGATAACAAGATTTACTGCCTTTTTATCCTCAGCAGCTTTCTTTAACTTCTCTTTCACTGCATCTGGCAAGTTCTTCGCATATGCTTCATTAAAAGATGACTTTGTATCTTGTTTTTTCTCTTCCTTTTTCTCTTCTTTCTTCACTCCGCTATCTTTCACTTCATCCTTTGTTTTCGTTACTTCACTCGTTTGTCCTGTTGCATTCGCAATCTTCTTATTCCAGTACAATTTACCGCTCACAATCGAAGCAACAAACAATACAAAAATAACAAGGACAAGTACTGCTTTCTTATTCATCGATTCACCTCATCTATTAATCTCACAATATATAATACTAATATAAATCCATGCAAAAATAAACCCAACTCCTTCCAAAGGAGTTGGGTTATTACATACTACTTGGTCACTTCAAGATGCGCTCTTAACTTATTCGTTAAATCTTGTTTTGCTGCCTCTGGGACATAGTAGTACCAAATACCATCAGCGGCTTTGTGACCGTCACCTGGGATTTGAATATCTTCACTGTTTTCCAGACAATTTTTATAATTCTTTTGCATATCAAACATTTGATCTTGCGTTAAGTTTGTCTTCACATTTTTTTGAATTGCTGTTAACACATCACCATAACTTGTTAAAGAAGAGAAAGTAGCGCCTTTCTTAATAACAGCTTGCATCACTTGACGCTGACGCATTTGACGTCCGAAGTCACCGCGTGGGTCTTCATAGCGCATACGTGTGAATGATAGTGCCTCATCACCTGTTAAATGAATATTTCCTTTAGCAAAATGATGCTTGTCTTGTTTAAATTCTAAATCATTATTAACATCTACCCCACCAACTGCATCCACAATATCCTTAAATCCTGCCATATTCACTTCAATATAATAATTAATAGGAACATTCAAGAATTTTTCTACTGTCGCTACAGACATGTCTACCCCACCAAATGCGTAGGCATGGTTAATTTTATCACTCTTTCCTTTTCCAACAATTTCAGTATATGTATCACGCGGAATACTTACTGTCTTCATAGAGTTATTTTTAGGGTTTAATGTAATAAGTATTAAAGAATCAGATCTACCTTTTTCATTCCCTCGCTCATCTACCCCTAATAATAAAATTGAAACGGGTTCAGATTTGCTAATTTTCACTTCTTCAGTACCTTTAGAATCTTTATCGCGTTTCAATGGCTTATGAACTTCATCTAATGTTTTTGAGACAGAAGAGTATATACTATAGGCATAAGCTCCTCCACCTATAATTAATATTCCTACAATTCCTAATATCCAAAATAGGATTTTCTTTTTCATTATTTACCCTTCTTTCAACTTATCTGTCCATTCTTTTTAACGTAACCTTTTCACGTAACATTTTTTTATTTAGTTATCAATACGGTCATTCTGAATCACATGCAATACATTTTATACATGATCCAACTAGATACACCAAATCCAGCAGTCTATCTTCCTTAATTTATTCCCAGAGTTCAAAAATTATTTACTGATACCATTCAACTGCCTAATCACATGTCTTTTCCCAAAAATAGAATGTAGCAGTATGGATCCAATGATAATGAAAACTACGGCAAATATTTTTGGCATTGAGAATGATGAAACTATAAACGATAACGCAGCTCCTCTAGGGGCAAATAAAATCGATCTAGTCATCATTAATGTGAAAATCACCACTATAAAATTTGAGTTTTGCAGCATGTAATAGAATAGATACAGTATTATACCGTATATAATACTTCCTATAAATACACCTATAAAGGAAAAATCATTATACATTTCAGCAACAAAAGATGACCCATATCCATATCCTAATAAATACGCACTAGGCATAATTATATAAGTAAGGGTATGAGCGAATAAGTTACCATTAATTGCCCTATCAGCCGTTTGTCCAAAATACTCAGGTAGCCCATTTAGTGGCCGTATAATTTTATTATTAATAAACTCCATTAAAGGTCCGAAAGTAAAATATTTGTCTTTGGGTATTTGATCTTCGTACAACTTTGTATATCCAATTAGATTCGCACTAATTCCCTGAGAATAGAAAAACTCTAAAATGGAATTACCGACATTTTTCGCCTTTCCTCCCGCACTAAAATCAGCTCTTAAATTACCTATAAAGGTCATAAAAGCTAATAGTATTGGGACTGCAATTCCGCCTAAAGTCCATTCAAATTTCCCTAACCACTTCTTTTCTTGTTCAGGTTGTTTCCCTGTCTTCTGAACACTTCTCATACAATAATAAATAAATACTATTAATAAATTTAAAATAAAAATTGATCTTCTACCTGCTAAAGCAGCAAACAATCCTTCACCTATATACAACAATACTGGGAAAAAGCTTTTTCTTTTAGAAGGATTAGTTGCTAAATAAGCAAAAAAGGCTACATCATACATATTTCCAATTGTAATCAAAACAGTTGGTAGTGAAGATGTAAACGTCATAAAACTTTCGTAATATCCCTCTGTGGCAGCTGTCTGCTTCATTTCATAAACATAAATTAATCGAAATATCATACAAAAATAAAAAAACAATAGACTAAATAATCTAAACGAGTAAAGGTACCCTACACTAAGTTCCTTCTTCTTCTTTAGAAAACTCAAATCAGCCTTTTGAATGACTGCATATCCAATAAAAATAGCAAATAGACTTAAAAACAAACAAATTAAAGTAATATTTATAATACTTTTATCTTCAAAAGCCAGTCCAAAAATCCCTAACAAATTTACATTGTAACCAAAAATTTCAGTGACGACCATTCTTCCTATCAAGAAAGTGAAAAATGTTAGATTAAAGCATAAGAATATACTTCTTTCATAAAATTTCCTAAGTGCATAAAACACATTATGAAAAAAAATAGTTAATGTTGCTATTAATAACACATTAGGTTCTTGAAATATTAAACCTATTAAAAAAAATAGTAATGCACCTATTAACAAAACATATCTAATTAGGATATTCATAAACAACCTCTCAAGTTTTTAATAAATGTTAGTATAAAACTAATCAATTCTTAATTCTCTCAATTTCATGTAAATATACATAACATCTACTATTTCAAATGTCCATATTTAACTTTTTTTATTTCTTATCTAATTACTCCCTACAAATATAGATTCTTCTTTTTTATAACTTACATAGATTCACTATTTTTAATTTTTCTTTTTAAACTCTAGTTATTATCTATCCTTAAAAATTCTTTTTATATTTTTTAGTATGTAAAGTATATCATTCCACTTAAGTACTATATAGCCAATATAAGCTGTTACATAAATAGCAGCTGCCCATAAAGCACTTAAATACCAGGATACACTAATAAATACTATTGTCATAAATAATTCTAATAAAATATCTTTCTTAACCCTAAGATTTAAAACCTTCGCTAAATATAATTCAGCAATAATACATCTAAATGCCAACAAAAATATAATGCATAAGATCGCTAAATTTAAACTATTTAATAGATATACACTTATGAATGTTAATACTAAACTCAAACCCACGGTGATTAAATTAATTATTAGCATCCACTTTTCTTTACGTAGAGTTTTTAAATACGTATTAATTAGTAAAAGCATTTTACTTTCATAAAGACACATTGGAAATAGCAATGCCATGTAAGTTAAACTTTCCGCATACTGAGGTAACCAAACGGATAGAATTGATTTTGCTGGATAATAAAAAGTTAAAAGCCCTACTAATGGTACTGTAATAGAAATCCTCATTGTTTTGTAAATATCCGGGAGTTTCTCCTTCGATGTACGGCGTAGAGTAGGAAATAAAATTACTGCTATTGCATTAATAAATAGCATAAGCATATTGGCTATACTTAATGTTAATGATACCTTTCCGAATGTTTCAATACTCCAATTACCTTCAATAGCAAACCGGACAATACCAATAATAAGCATACTTGCAAAATTAGCAAATAATAATTTGCTTCCCACAGAAATATTAATCCATATTTCTTTAATACTTATTTTTATAGAATCCATTTTCCCAAACACCAATTCTTTACATGAAAATAACGAATACACTATTGAACAGATCTTCCCAACGATATCAGCAAAAATAAGATATTCAAATTGCTTAATACCATTCATTAAAAAGATTATAACTAAAATAAAATAAACTATACGTTCTAGAATTAGAATGATAGCATACTCTTTAATCCGATTAGTTGCTTGTAGCATAAAAGTTAATAATGAACGAGGAACTACCAATACACCTGTCAAACATGTTAATGCGACAACTATCGTTTTACTTGTATCCGTAGAGATTGAGCTATAAAATAAGAAAATTAAAAAATTCACAACAACATCAAAAGCAACTAAAAACCAATACTGCGATACGAAAACAGGTTTATATAAATTATTATATTCCCATCCTCCATACCTTAAATAAGCACCATCTGTCAAACCTAAGGACATATAGGATATATACGAAGAATAAAAGATATACAACTGCCAATAGCCATAATCACTAACACCAATAAATCTAGGTACAACTAAAAGCAACACCGTGGAAATAACTATAGATAAAATATTAGCAATAAATGTATACGAAAAATTACGAGCAAATTTTTTAACTGTACTGTTCATCTAACTACCTCTTTAATTCTATACAATAACATATATAAACTGACAATTCATTTTCCTGTACCCTTAAATAACTTCACTGTTTCTAGAGAGATTTTTTAACATCTCAAATTTCTTTTTTAATTAATACAAGGATTGAATTTCACAACCAGTTATATAGTAAAAAATAGTCTTTATTTTTTATTAAACAGGTTGAATCATGACTTAACGAGAACGATTTACAATAAATATTAGAAAAGATAAAAGCGTTTCTATAAAAAATAATACTTAGAAATCCCTTGCTTAAATCTCATAATATTCAATACAGATTTTCACCTATTTATTATTTTAATTTTTTCGTCTTTTTCCAAATAAAATAATATAGATTAATATTCAATCTAGTAATTATACAAGATAACTTCACAAATTTATTAGTTAAATCACTAATCTTAAATCTATATAAATTCCCCTTTAACTCCTTATAATTTTCTTTTTCAAGCCTTTCTTCTTGCATACCATTCATTAATAAACTAATATTCATATGCATATAATAATTTTTATACTCTTCTATCTCTACCCCTTCTTTAGTGTTCAATAAATTTATAATATTTATTAACGCTGTTAGAGCAGTTAATTTTTTGAGACTAAATTGTGATTGAGATGCATTATTACTATGAATGATATAATGATAATATGGAGTAGAATCATATACAATGTTCCTTGAATTCGAGACAGCCTGACAGCAAAACAACAAATCTTCACAAAAATGAATATTTTCATCGAAATACATTTTAAAGTCTTTATTCAATACATCTACAGAAAAAAGTTTATTCCATAAAAACCCCCTAAATCCATTTGGATTAAGAATTGTATTTAAGGCTTCTTCCTTATTTAATATTTTGACATCTGATTCAATATTTTTATTTAGGATAATACCATCCACAGTTTCTCTGATGTATCCACAAGCTACAATATCTGCCTTATTCTTTTCTATTAAGTGATATAAATTTTCAAACATATTAGTTTCAATCCAATCATCCGGATCAACAAAACCAATATATTTACCACTAGCTACATCTAATCCAATATTCCTGGCTGAAGAGACCCCTCCATTTTCCTTATGAATAACAGTAAATCGTTTATCTTTTTGGGCATATTCATCACAAATTAACCCACTATAATCTGTAGATCCATCATTCACTAGTATAATTTCTAAATCATTATAAGTCTGATTTTTAACACTATCTAAACATCTCGGTAAAAATTTTTCAGCATTATATACTGGAATGATAAGAGAAATTAACATCTTACTCCTCCTTTCCAATTAGTCTACGTTATTTTTATAATATGTTTTTTTGAAGTCATTTTTCTGTTACGATTAATGTTCTTCCCAATACAAAAGTCTCCTAATTATTAACTAGGAGACTTCATTTGTACATGTAACTAGCTGATTTACAAATTCAGAATAAAGAACCTCAGCATTACTTCTTTCCTTCCAAATATCTAATGCATTATCGCACATTTTCTTATACGACTCATTATCCATTATGTGGAATTCGTTAAGCGATTCAACAATTTGTGAAACTGTACAATCTTTATCTAATAGGTATCCATTTTTTCCATTTTCAACAATTTCTCTTGTACCACCAACATCCGTAGCGATAACTGGAAGCCCCATAGATATTGCTTCCATGATTGCTACAGGTACTCCTTCGGATGCAGATAAATTAACAAAAACAGTTGCAGGATTTTCTTTATACCAATCTAAAACCTCTTGATTTTTAACGAATCCAGTAAATTTAACTTGTTTCATATTAAGCTTACTTTTTGCTAATTTTTTTATACGTTCAAACTCTGGGCCTCCACCAATATGAGTCCAGACATATGGGATATTCTTCTCTTCTAACTTCACTAATGCTTCTATTAGTAAATCAATTCGTTTTACCTTGCGCACTACAGAACAGCTCACAATATATAACTTATCGTTCATAGTATTACTAAGTACATTAGTTGAGATTGTTCCCAATCTTTCTACACTTACCTTATCCTTATATGCGGGATATGTTTGATTTAAGGTATCTACTCCATCTTGCGAACAAGGATATACTGCATCAAGAGACTTTAATAAATAGTCTCTCTCCGGTAAATATTTCAAAGGCGCCGCATCTTCATATAGGTCATATCTATGTGCGCGCGAAATTGTATATGGATTTCTTTCTTTAAAATATTTATGCTTTAATTCTACAGCAACTCTTGCAGTTATGTATAACCAATAACTATATACTGTAACTGAATCATACTGCTCAAAATCATACTCATTCAATTGATGCTCCACTCGATCATATACATCCATTGCACGACTTTCAAAATAATAACAATATAATTTATGCGACAGTTTCCCTTTAGAATCCGCTTTAATCATTTTTGTTTTTAATTTATCTTTATTAATAGTACTGAATTGTCTTAATACCATTTTGGATTTTCCTACAATGGAATGTTTTATTCCTATTGGTAAAATTACAACATTTTCAGGGACAGTCCTAGTCTGTTGCATCTCATTAGATACCATAGTGGAAATAATATAAATCTTTTTATAACTCTTAGATAGGTACTCTATTTCTGATTCCAAATATTCCTCACCTTTATGAAAAGGGTAATAATTGGTCAAGAGTATCAAACAATTATTCACTAATTTCCCACCTTTTGTTTTTCATCGTTATTTCTATTTATATTTTTTGATTTTATTACAGAGGCTGCCGTTAAGAATATAACCTTTAGATCCAACATAAACGATACATTTTCTACATAATACACATCATTTTTCACACGTTGCTCCATTGTAGAATTATTTCTTAAGACCGCTTGATTATAACCTGTAATACCAGGTCGGACATCAAACTTTTTAAAGAATTCTTTTGGATAAATATCCTTATTTCCTAATGGACTTGGTCTTGGACCTACAAAACTCATATCACCTTTTAGTACATTAAGTAGTTGTGGAAGTTCATCTATACTTGTCTTCCTTAAAATATCACCAATTTTTGTTACCCTTGGATCGTTATCAGAATTAAATGTACTACCATCTTCATTACGAATATCCGGTGCATTTACTTTCATCGAACGAAACTTATACATAGGAAATTCTCTCATTCCTTTTCCTAATCTAGGCGCATTATAGAAGATTGGTCCTTTATCTTCTAATTTAATCATAATAGCTACCGGTATTATGATTAGTAGTAAAAAAGGAAGTAATAATAGAGAACCTATTATATCAAAAACGCGTTTAATACCATAACGGTACATCATCCAACCCCCGCATTAATAAATGTATTTCTTCTACAGCTGTAGCAAAATTATAATCTGTTGAAAAATCTAGTAATTCCTTTGCTTTCCTACTATCCATATAAGAAGAATGTATTCCTTCATTAGCATTAGGATCTTTCACTAATAAATTATCTTTGTTTCCAAACGCATTATTAATTGTATTTGCAACTTCATAATTTGTTAAAGCATCCCCGCTACCTATATTAAAAGTACCTGAAAGCTTCTCTTGTTTTAATGCATAAATTACAGATTTTGCTGCATCTTTTGCATATAGAAACTCTCTTTTTGCAACACTATTAGCATGTAAAGTTAATTGTTCACCATGAAATGCTTGTCTGAAAAATCTATTAATCATATAATTATTTTTTTCATTAAACCCATATAAATGGGCGAACCTCAAGTTTTTAATACAAAGCCCTTTTTTTCTAGAATAAATATTTCCAATATGCTCACAAGCCAACTTACTAACACCGTACATTAAATCAGGTAACGGTAACTCCTTCTCATTCCACGGTAGGGACGTTTCATCAGAGTAGGCCGATATTGTAGATGCATACACAATATTACTAATATTATTTTCATAGCATGCATCGTATAAATTTTGTGTTAGAATTTCATTATCATGAAACTCAGATATCTTCCCTTGGCTACCTCTTGTGGCTGCAAGATGCACCACTGCATCTACATCATTTAATTGATTTATCAAGTCTTCCAAAGTATAATCCGAAACTCTGTATTCGTAATCATTTATCGCTTTATTACCAATACTTCTTGTTAAAATGATAGGAGTATTCCCATCATTTTTAATACTTTCAACAACGTATTGACCTAGAAAACCCGTTCCACCAGTAACAGCTATTTTCATCTTAGTCTCTCTCTCCGTAATTTGTTTTTAATCCTAACCAGCACTACTCTCAAATTATTCAATGGCTTTATTTAATCTTTATAAATAAAATATCCAATTTTATCATTTTTACCATTTACTGGACGGATATTATCTCCTTGTTTGTAATAATTAAAACTATCTAAGGAATTTTCTATTTGGTTTTCAAATGCCACATAATCTGCTGCGGTATTTGGTTTTTGACAGATAAATTCCAAAATATATTTATCATTTGGATTTTTTTTGACATTCTCCAATTCAGAAGTATCCCCATTTAATAAGTGCTCAAATGTTAGCTTCATTAAATTAACTTCATTATAATAAGATAGTAAATTCCACATATGGCACCCATCTAAACGAGGGGTTATTTCAATAATATATGGCATTCCCTCTTCCAATTTCATTTGTGCATAAACAGGGCCATTTTTTATTTCCAATTTGGCACATGCAGCTTCTATTATGCCATTTAATAAACTAGTAGTATTAGAAGTAAGGTTTACAGTTGGGACAATGTGTTTATGAATTAATCCTGTATATTCAGGCCAAGTTTCTCTATCGGACGCAACTAAATACTTTACTTTTCCATTTACTAGATAACCATTTACAGAAAGCTCTGGACCAGAAATATATTGCTCTAATATTACTAATCCTGAACGAGAATATTCTGTAGCAGCCTTATAGCTTTCTACATATTCCCCTCGATTTTGAACTAATTTCACCCCTCTTTGCCCTTGTGAATCAGCTGGTTTTAAGATAAAAGGAAATTCCATTTTTAATTCATCATCTTCACTTTTTACAACCTGAAATTTTACATTTCCTTCAAAGTCGTTCCCCAAAGTTTTTCTCATTAAGTCCTTATTATTACATATACGTGCTGTTTTTTCTGATACAAAATGTGGCATTTCTAATTTTTCACTGATTAAAGATGCTATCGGCATAGCTAAGTCTGAACCTGTAGAGTAAACAACAGAAATTTGGTTTTTCTCGATATAATCAATAATTGCCTCTGAATCTAAAATATTTATTTCGGCAAAGTGATCTGCTACATCTGCTCCTGGTCCATCTTTAGCCATTGCACAAGCATAAGTTTCATATCCCACTTTTTTCAGTTCCAAGATTGCATCCATCTGAACTGCTGCAACTCCTAGAATTAGAACTCTTTTTTTCATATATTTATAGTTCTCCTTATCTATTGTTTAAAATCTCTTTAAAAGTATCAGTAATATATTTTACCTCTTCATTTGTTAATCTTGTATGCAAAGGTAACGTGATTTCATTTTTATACATATTAAATGCATTAGGATAATTCTTTATATCAAATCCTAAGTTTTTATACGCTGTAAACATAGGCAATGGTTTATAATGTACATTGCTTGCAATTCCCATCTCGGCTAACTCAATAATAATTTTATTTCTTTCAGACTCTTCAATCCCAGGTATTCTTGCTAAATAAAGATGTCCCGATGAAGAGAAATCATCCCCATAATGTTTCAGACTTTGAATTCCATATGGCAACAATTCTTTGTCATACATTTCAATAATCTCTCTACGTCTACCCATAAGAGATTCATATCTATCCAACTGGACTAATCCAATTGCTGCCATTATATCTGTCATATTACATTTATAAGCTGGGTAAACAATATCATACTCCCATGCGCCTTTTTGAGTCTTTGCTAAGGCATCCTTAGATTGTCCATGAAGGCTGTATAACATAAATTGTTGATATACCCACTCATCGTCTAAACCTAAATCATTGCGCCATACAACGCCCCCACCTTCTGCCGTTGTTAAATTCTTCACAGCATGGAAAGAATAGCAAGTAAAATCAGCAACTTGTCCACATCTCTTTCCTTTTCGTTCAGCACCAAATGCATGCGCTGCATCAGTCATTACAATTATTCTTTCAAATAACTCTTGAGTTTTATTATTAGGTTTGAATAAATCTTTTTTACTTTCTACTATGCTATATATTGTATCGTAATCACACATTTTACCCGCAATATCAACTGGAATAATTACCTTAGTCTTTTCAGTAATTGCATCAGCAAGCTTTTCATAATCCATTTCAAAAGAATCAGGAGCTGTATCAACTAAAACAATTTTTGCCCCTACGTGCTCTATAATTGATGCAGAAGCTGTATAAGTATAAGCTGAAGTAATAACCTCATCTCCGGGTCCTACACCTAAAATTCGAAGTGTTAACTCCATAGCAGCCGTAGCTGAGTTTAAGCAAACCGCTTTATTTGTCCCAACATATTCAGCTATTTTCTTTTCAAGTTCCTTTGTTCTAGGACCTGTTGTAATCCACCCCGACTTCATCGCTTTTATTACTTCTTCTATCTCTACTTCTGTAATGTCTGGTGGAGAAAACGGGATATTTCTTATTGTATTATTAATCATTTAAGCTTCCTCACTTTACTTATTAATTTTCGTTTTAAAACTAGCTAGCTGATCTTAAACATCCAGCAAAAGCCTCTTGTTATACTCAATATTTTAAATTTAGCTATTCACTTCAACTTTATTATTCGCAAAATCTAATAAGGTTTTCCTAATACTCTCTTGACTCATCTGCTCAAACTCATTTATAAATTGTTGAATGGATTCAAAATCTTTTAAAACAGCCTTTCCTATATGGATTTTAGGAAATACTTGTTCCTTATGAATTTCATTATCATTTAACAACTCTTCGTACATCTTCTCTCCCGGTCTTAGTCCACTATATTCAATTCCAATTTCCTCAATAGAATAACCCGAAAGCTGAATTAAATTCTTTGCCAAATCTGCAATTTTAACAGGTTCTCCCATATCTAATACAAATAGCTCTCCACCTCTTGCCAAAGATCCTGCTTGGATTACAAGTCGTGATGCCTCTGGAATGGTCATAAAGTAACGGGTAATATCTGGGTGGGTAACTGTAACTGGTCCCCCACTTTGAATTTGTTTTTTAAACAATGGAATTACACTTCCGCGACTACCTAATACATTTCCAAACCTAACAGCAACAAATCTTGTTTGACTGATCATAGCCATGTGTTGAACAACCATTTCTGCAACACGTTTTGTTGCTCCCATTACATTTGTTGGGTTTACCGCTTTATCTGTTGAAACCATGACAAATGTATTTATTCCAAATGTATCTGCGGCTTCTGCAACATTTTTGGTACCAATTATATTATTTTTTACAGCTTCTTCAGGATTTCTTTCCATCAATGGAACGTGTTTATGTGCAGCTGCATGGTATACAACAAAAGGTTTGTGTTTTTTCATTATTTCAAATATTTTATTTCGATCTTGTATGTCAGCAATTTCTGTTACAAATTCTGCTTGCTCTTTATACTTAGTTCTCAATTCCATCTCGATATGATAAATACTATTCTCTCCATGTCCTAAAAGAACCATTTTTGCTGGTTTATATTTTAAAATCTGACGGCAAATCTCTGATCCAATAGAGCCCCCAGCACCCGTTATTAAAACCGTCTTATCTTTAATCTTCTCACCTATTCCCTTATCATCTAATTGAACAGGCTCTCTCCCTAGTAAATCTTCCACTTGCACATCACGAAATTCATTTACAGACACTTTTCCATCTAATAAGTCTTCTAACATCGGCACAATTTGCGTTTTCGCCTTCGTTTTTCTACACTTCTCAAAAATCTCATTTATTTGCCCTCTATTTAATGAAGGGATTGCAATAATGATATGTTCTATATCATTATCTTCCACAATTTCTTGAATATGATTTGTTGTACCAATAACCGGCACATTATAAATCTCCAATTTTTGCTTATTTCTATCATCATCAACAAACGCAATTGGATACAAATCTGCTTCTTTATTATGTTGTAATTGACGAACCACCATTGTTCCTGCTGAACCTGCACCAATAATTAATGTTCGTTTTTTATTAGTTGCCTTCGAAATATATGTATCACGGAACATACGCCATACGAAGCGAGAACCACCAATTAATAATAAATGTAACATCCATGCGATTGCTAAAATTCGAACATAAATATCGTGATTAATAATTTGTTGAACAATTGCTGTTACTAAAATTGATAGCGTAATTGCCTTAAATATTTGCTTTAGCTCTCCAATACTTGCATATTCCCATGCCTTATTATAAAGCTTATAAATAGCAGCAAAAACATGATGACTACATAATAATGTAATAGAACTAATAACTACTGTCATAGGAATCTTATTCAATACATTTGGATGTATAAACCAATAACTTAAATACACGGCAGTGAGTACTATAAATGAATCTAATAAAATTAATAATGAGAGCCGTCTTCGATAACTCAATATACCTGTTCCCTTCTTTATATAATTCTTATCTTACTCATAATAAAAAAGGACATTCTCTTATGAATGTACCTCTTCCTTTTTTACAAGTTCCTTCATATACTTCATTAACTCTACATTTAATTCTTCATTTTGCAGTGCCATCTCAATCGTCGTCTTAATAAATCCAAACTTCTCCCCAACATCGTAACGCGTACCCTCAAAGTCATAAGCAAATACACGTTGAACTTCATTTAATCGTTGAATTGCATCTGTTAATTGGATTTCTCCACCCGCACCTGTTTGTTGATTTTCAAGGAACATAAAGATTTCTGGCGTTAATACGTAACGACCCATAATTGCTAAATTTGATGGGGCAGTTCCTTGGGCTGGCTTCTCCACAAATTGACGTACTTGATAACGACGATCGCTTTGTTCAATTGGATCGATAATACCGTAACGATGTGTTTCGTTTTCAGGTACTGTTTGTACACCAATAACTGATGACTGTGTACCTTCATATTGATCCATTAATTGACGTAAACACGGTGTTTCTGCTTGGACAATATCATCACCAAGTAATACAGCAAATGGTTCATTCCCAATAAATTTACGTGCACACCATACTGCGTGTCCCAGCCCTTTTGGTTCCTTTTGTCTTATGTAATGAATATTAATTTTTGAAGAAGCTTGTACTTTTTCTAGCATCTCATGTTTCCCTTTTTCAAGTAAGCTTTGCTCTAATTCAAAGGAATGATCAAAATGATCTTCAATGGCACGTTTACCTTTTCCAGTAACAATAATAATATCTTCAATTCCTGATTCTATCGCTTCTTCTACTATGTATTGAATTGTCGGCTTGTCAACGATCGGTAACATTTCTTTCGGCATCGCTTTTGTTGCTGGTAAAAATCTTGTCCCAAGACCAGCTGCTGGAATAATTGCTTTTCTTACTTTTTTCAATTTTAGTCCCCCTGCATCCTTTTATTTATATGTAGCAATAACAAAAACCCTACCTATAGAGTCTTGTTTATAACTCCATAGGTAGAGTTTCTATTAGAAATAAATTATGGGCATCTAACCCACCCTCACGTCATACTCCCGACGACAAGCGTCTAAGGTAGGTTCGAAATAAAAATTTCTACCCACAGCACGACCGAGTGCCCCCGTTGATAACGGTTAGGAGACATCACCAATTCTTTATTTAAAAAATACCGAACAATTTTTTACGACGAATTTGTTCTGGATCTTCTTTGTAAATTGCCTTCCCGCTAATTATTAAGTACGGATTTTCCTTCAAATCACTCATAACATTCATTCCGAATTCTTTCTCAATTAATTCATAGCTTTCCGCTAAATGAAACCCCCTTGATGTCGTGTTATGTGCATCTGAAGCGACCATATGTGTTAAATTATGTTCTACAAGCTGTAGTGAGAATTTTTTGATTTTCTTTCCAAATTTTCCAAGCAAACTACCTGCTGTCACTTGTGTTAATGCCCCTTTATTTACAAGGTTATATAACTTATCTGGCCGCTCGATTAACTCGGCATTACGTTCTGGATGAACAATAATTGGAATCATTCCCTTTACACGTAATTCGTATAATAATTGTTCAGCATAACGTGGTACGTGATTCGATGGAAATTCAATGAATATATATTTATTTGTTTCATTTAAAGTAACGATTTTACCAGTTTCATAGTCTTCTAATAAGTCACCATATAACCTGACTTCTTGTCCCGGCAAAATAATAAGTGGAATATTATTTTGTTGTAGTTCATCATTTAGTTGTTTTACGTGATGGATAATTGAGGTACGTTCATTTACATATTTGCCATTTTGATGGTGCGGCGTTGCGACAATTGTATGTATTCCTTCTGCTACGGCTTGTTGTGCCATTGCTAAACTATCTGTTACTGTCTGTGCACCGTCATCGATACCAGGTAAAATGTGACAATGTAAATCTATCATTTGTTTCATCCTCCCTCTCTCATATAAAAATCTTTTTCCCCTTGAATATGAGATATCTCATATTCAAGGGGAAAAAGGAGATATGTTTTTACCATATCTCACTTTAAAATTAGTTTGCACCGTAATAATAATATAAGCCTTGTTCACGTTCACGATCGTTTAGAACGACACCTAACAATTTACCTTTTGCAGACTCTAATAATCCTTTTGCTTTTACTGCTGTTTCTTTCTCTGTTGATTCACTACGAACAACAAGAATAGAAGCATCACATACATTTGCCATAATTTGTGCGTCGGTAACAGCTAAAATTGGCGGCATGTCAAAAATAACCAGATCATACATACTGTATGCTTGTCCAAGAAGTTCTTTCATTGATTTTGAACCTAACAACTCTGCTGGATTTGGTGGAATTGGACCACAAGCTAAAAAGTGTAGATTATCAACTAATGTTGTTTGCACACATTTTTCTAAACGTTCACTATGTGTTAATACATTCGTGAGTCCAAAAATATTATCTACTTGGAACATTTGATGCATCGCCGGCTTACGCATATCAGCATCAATTAATAATACTTTCTTTCCTTGTTGGGCAAACACAACTGCCATATTAGCTGTCGTTGTGGTTTTCCCTTCACTTGGGTTTGCAGACGTGACCATTAATGAATGTAAATTCGTATCAACAGCTGCAAATTCAATATTTGTTCGAATATTACGATATTGTTCTGAAATTGGTGATTTCGGTTGTTGATGAGCAATTAATTGACGGCGTTGACGGTAATTCTTTTTCTTTTTAAATAAATTAAGAGCCAATTGTTTGTCCCCTCACTTTTCTTGATGATGGAGCGTGTGATTTCACGTTCATTGTTTCTTCATCCATACGAGCAACGATACCTAGCACTGGTAAACCAAGTAACTTTTCCACATCTTCTTCTTTTTTCACCGTGTTATCTAAATACTCTAGTAAGAATGCAAGACCAACTGCAGCTATTAAGCCAACAACGAATGCAATTGCTACATTTAACATTGGACGCGGTTTAATTGGAGATTGATTCTCTACAACTTCTGCCTTAGACAATACTGTTACGTTATCAATACTCATAATTTTTGCAACTTCATCTTTAAATACATCTGCCGTTGCATTCGCAATATTACGAGCTAATTTTGGGTCCTTATCCGTAGCTGTAACAGAAATGACCTGTGAATCTTTTTCATTAGCAACATTAATTTTTCCCATTAAGGCTTGCGCTGTCATGTTTAAATTCAACTTTTCATTCACTTGTTCTAAGATTACTGGACTTTTAATAATAACCTTATATGTATTTGTTAATTGAATATTTGTTTGTACCTCATTGTACTGAATTGCAGATCCTTCTTGCTTCTTCTGGTTAACAAGAATTTGCGTCGAAGATTGATAGATTGGTGTCATGAAGAAAAAGCTAATGATAGCACTTACAATAGCTGCACCAAAGGCGATTACGAGGATCATTGCTAAACGTTTTTTTAAGATATGAAATAACTCTTTTAGACTAATTGTTTCTTCCATAGGTTCCTCCAACTTTCTAAAATTTACACATAGGAAAAATTATAACATATAAATCTTACATTTTTTATTTTTAATAATTCAGTTCTATATTTGTTCACAAGAAACAAGTTTAATCTTACAAAATAATCTTAAATATGACAACACATTCCAATGATTTCCCAAAAATTTTATCATATCATGCTTTTTACACTGTATAACTTGATAAATAATTTTCAGAAAACAAAAAAGCCAACAAATTTTTGTTGGCTTTTTCATATTTTAGTAATAACCATACTGCTCTTTTTCTTCTCTTTTATCGTTTAAAACAACACCTAGTAGTTTTCCTGATGCTTTATCTAATATTTGTTTCGCTTTTACGATTTTATCTTTTTCTGTCTTTTCACTTCGTACAACGAGTACGATTCCATCACATTTATTCGCAAGTATTTGTGCATCTGTAACCGCAAGGACAGGTGGTGTGTCGATTAATATAATATCAAACATGCTATATGCTTCTAGCAACGCCTCGTCCATTGTCCGGCTCCCTAATAGTTCTGCTGGGTTTGGCGGGATTGGACCTGCTGCCATTAAGTATACGTTCTCTATATCTGTTTTTTGAATGCATTGCATAAGTTTTGCTTGTCCTGATAATAAGTTCGTTAATCCATTTGAACTATGAATGGCAAATAAGTTTTGTATCGTCGGCTTCCGCAAGTCAGCTCCAATTAATAAAACTTTCTTTCCTTGTTGTCCGAAAACAACTGCTAAGTTTGAGATTGTCGTTGTTTTCCCATCACCTGGATCTGCCGAAGTAACAATAATAGAACGAACATGATTATCTACAGATGTAAACTCAATGTTTGTACGAATGTTACGGTATTGTTCTGTAATACGCGATTTAGGCTCTTTATGTGTAATTAATTGTCGTAATGGTTTTCTTTTCTTTCTCCCGAACATATTCATAATCTCCTTTTGTGAAATGCGACATTTCCCTTTTCTCTCTCTTATGCTCGATTTCATACGTCTAATTAATATTTTTGCTGATTTCCCCATATCTCATCATAATCAATAACATTCTAATTTGTCTTACTTAAGTACCTTAACAATATGACAATGCCCTTATTTCTTTATTACCTTTATCACTTATCCTGTTTTCTAGATAAATAATAAAGTAAGTATATGGTAATTGCCATCTATTTACAAGTTATTTTCTGATTAGTTTGTATATTATCGTTTCATCGTTATATAACAGAAATTAAAAAAATCCCCTTGTCTTTTCACAAGGAGATTTTTTAGTACTATCTATTCTTTTTTATCACCAATTGCAAATGTAATTTCTGCCTCACATGCAACTTCACCATCTACTGTTGCGATTGCTTTTCCTTTTCCAATTGGGCCGCGTACGCGTGTCATTTCTACTTCTAGACGAAGCTGATCACCTGGGCGTACTTGTTTTTTGAAACGGCAATTGTCGATACCTGCAAAGAAAGCAAGTCTTCCGCGGTTTTCTTCTTTCTTTAATACTGCAACCGCTCCGACTTGTGCTAATGCTTCTACAATAAGTACACCAGGCATAACTGCATAGTCAGGGAAGTGTCCGTTAAAGAATTCTTCGTTTGCGGATACATTTTTAATCCCAACCGCTCTTTTTCCTTCATCTACTTCTAATATTTTATCAACAAGTAAAAATGGATAGCGGTGAGGAATGATTTCTTTAATTTGTTCTATATTTAGCATGTAACAATCGCCCCTTTTGTAATATTGGTCTTACCACTTGGACATATTGCTATTATCCCATTTTGTTTATTGTTTGTCATTACAAAGTAACATTTTATATTTAGCACAACTTCCTAAAAAAAATGCACACACTCTATTCCATTAAAATAGTTGCACATTTTTGCAACTGACACGGAGGTGGAAAAGAGTGTATGCCCAAATTAGGGAAAGGCAATATGTATTGAAACATTATTTGCCTTAATGTCGTATTCGACTCATTATATTATAAACGTTTTCAATTAAGGAAATATTAAATTTAACCATATATATGAATATTTTACCTGTTTCCTTCATATTTCTCTATTTTCCTTCCATTTTCGCAAAAAAACAAAATAAAAAAATATAAAAACAAAAAAAAGAACTAAGGCGTCAGCCTTAGTTCTTTCAAATTATCTCAAAGCACGCTTTGGTAATCTGTCGATATTCTCTAACATAATACCTGTACCAACCGCAACGCAGTGCATTGGGTTTTCAGCAATTAATACTGGTACTTTTAGTTCTTCTGCTAGAAGCATGTCGATACCGTGTAGTAAAGCTCCACCGCCTGTTAGAATAACACCGCGGTCGATGATATCTGCAGATAGTTCTGGTGGTGTGCGCTCTAATACGCCTTTTGCAGCTTGTACAATAACGGCTGCATTTTCTTTTAATGCTTCTGTAATTTCTTCAGAGCATACTGTAATTGTACGTGGTAAGCCTGTTACCATGTCACGTCCGCGAATTTCAAGTTCTTCGCTACGTGCACCTGGGAATACTGTACCAACTTTAATTTTAATATCTTCTGAAGTACGTTCTCCGATTAATAGCTTATACTTACGTTTAATATAGTTTAAGATCTCCATATCAAACTTATCGCCAGCCATTTTGATAGAGGAAGAGGTAACAATATCACCCATAGATAGTACAGCGATATCTGTTGTACCTCCACCAATATCAACAACCATGTTACCGCTTGGTTGGAAGATTTCCATACCAGCACCAACTGCGGCTACTTTTGGTTCTTCTTCTAAAAATACTGTTTTACCACCTGAACGTTCAGCAGCTTCACGAATTGCTTTTTGTTCTACTGATGTAATATTTGTTGGACAACAAATTAAAATACGAGGTTTTGAAAAGAAGCTCTTTACGTCCAATTTGTTAATGAAATACTTTAACATTGCTTCTGTAATTTCGAAGTCTGCGATTACACCATCTTTAAGTGGACGAATTGCTACAATATTACCAGGCGTACGTCCCACCATGCTTCTCGCTTCTTCACCTACTGCTAATACTTTACCACTATTACGATCAATCGCCACAACAGATGGCTCATTTAATACAATACCCTTACCTTTAACATGAATTAATACGTTAGCCGTACCTAGGTCAATTCCGATATCTCGCGCAAACATTCCCGTTTTTTCCTCCTCGATATTCAAAATCAGGTTACACCCGAATTCTTTTCACCTAATTTCTGATTTTATCATAAATTTAACAGAAACGTAATATTCGCAAAAAGAATTCTTCTGAAAAATATTACCGAATGTGAACGGAATGTTTGCTACTGTAACATTATTGACGTACAGGCTTCTCTACATCTTCTTTTCTATACTTTTGTTTTGTTGCTTCTCCCCCTCTTAAATGACGAATAGACTTATGATAATCAAGAATTTCTTTCACTTCATTTGCGAGCTCTGGATTAATTTCTGGTAGACGTTCTGTTAAATCTTTATGGACTGTACTCTTTGATACCCCAAATTCCTTTGCAATGACACGCACTGTCTTTCTTGTCTCCACGATATACTTACCAATCTTGATAGTTCTCTCTTTGATGTAATCGTGCACACCACTCGCCTCCCTAATTTGGATGTGAGAAGGGTGAAATGAGCCTCGCTGCATACGACTAAGAAGTAAGTGTGAGTGCTGTTTGTAAGCGTTAAACATTCTTGGATTTATAATGAAATGATTCACGATTTCTCACCTCAAACACTCTCTTTGCTTTGGTTTATACCATTGTATTGCCCGCACTACTGATATATGCTACATGTTCACTATTTTTGCGGACTAAGTTAAGAAAAATTACGTTTTTTGTGAGAAATACGTTAAAACTGACTATTATAGCGAAAAAAAATGACACCTTATATATAAGGTGTCATTCTTCTCGTTCCAATTCTTCTTCTAACAATTGATGGTGGGGAACCTCTTTCTTACCGGCAATATAATAATATAAAGTGAATAAAACAAACAATAAAATAATAGCAGTCGACAGAACAAACAAAAATGACACAGTATCCCCTCCCTTTTGTAATATATATTCGAGAATCTCGTCATTTTTCCTTGTTATTGCAACTTTTTTCTCGAAATTGAGTATTTTTATATAAAAATAAAAAAATCAGCTCCCCTAGTGGGAACTGATTTTTTCACTTTCTTATTCTTGTGAAGAAGAATCGTTAGATGATTCTGTAGAACCATTTGTTGATTTTTCTTCTTTCTTCGGTTCTTCTTTTTTGTCACTAGTTGAACCGCTTGTTGATTTCTCTTCTTTTTGAGACTTGTCTTCTGTTTTACTTTCAGGTTTCGTGCTCGTTGACTTCTCTTCTTTTTGAGATTTGTCATCAGCTTTTTTACCAGAAGCATTCGTAGCCTTTGCAGCACCTGCATCAGCTTTAATTTCTGTTACTGATTTATTTAAGTAACGTTCAGGGTTCACAGCCACATTGTCTTTACGTACTTCAAAGTGAACGTGAGAACCTGCCTCTTTATTCATTGCACTTAGACCGGATGTTCCTAATACTTCACCTTGTGCAACTCTTGCACCTTTTTCTACTTTCACACTGCCTAAGCTTTGATAAGATACCGCTACACCATTTCCACTATCAACTGTTACAACATAACCAAGAAGTGAATCTTTTTCAGCTTTCGTTACTGTACCACTTAAAGCAGCAGCAACATTGAATTCTTTTCCATTCTTCGCAGCAATGTCAATTCCTTTATTCGGGGAATATGTGTTGTTATAAAAGACAAGTGCTTTTTCTTGTTCCGCCTCAGTTGCTGCATCTTCATAGAATTTCTTCTGTACGACTACTTCCGCATTCGCGGCAGCTGGCATTTTCACTACTTCTGAAGATTTTGTTACTGGTACTGCTGGATCTTCCGATTGTGTATACGGTGTTGCTTGATCGTGGTTTGGAGTCTTCTTCGGATTAGCTCCTTGGAACCATAGCGCAACCATTAAGATTACCGCTGCACAAGCAATGTATAGTGCCGGAAACACCCATCTTTTTTGAAATAAATGTACTACCTTTTGCGACTTTTTATTATTTCTTCCTCGCATTCCATCATCACCTCAGCAATCATTTTGAACAATATTCACGTATCCTATACAACGTATAACTAATTACTTTTCGACAAAATCTGTAAAAATATGTATAAGAATTGTAAAATTTCCGAGGAAATGATAGAAAAAAGAAAAAACTGAGCACTTTTGGCTCAGTTTTTAATCTAATTGTTTCTTTTTATATACGATTAAACATACAAAGAGCGATATAATAAGCCAAACTGCAACATTTAATACATGCCCACTAATACTACCAAATCCCGCCCCACCTACTAAACTGTTAAGTGCTTTCACAATATGAGATGTTGGAAGATATCCAATCATCGTCTTAATTACTTTATTTTCAACCATTGGCTCAAACTGTACAGCCAAATACATCGTCATTAATATCGGCATTCCAATTATTGATGTTTGTGGTACAGATGCAGCTAACAATCCAATCATTGTTCCAATCACAATAAATAAAATTGTTCCACATAAGAAAATAAATCCTAGCAATAATAGATTTCCACTGAATTGATCCAAAATAAATAAGTTCACAATACAAATGCCCAATGTCAAACATACTGTTAATATACTTTTTCCAAGTAGAACTTCAACCGAAGATGCCGGTGATAGCATTAATACACGCAATGTATGTTTTTCTTTTTCTTCTGCAATTACCATAGATTGAACAAAGCCTGCGACAAATAGGAAGGCCGTTATAGTAGTAATGCCTAACATTTCCTTTCCCACTCCAAATCTGCTAAACAAAAATGAAAGTATAATTGGTAAAAATGCCATTAACAACACTTGTGAATTTGTCTTAAAATCTTGTACTTCTTTTCTAAAAATAGCTGATACACGTCTCATTGAAAATGTCATTATAATCCCCTCCCAGTAACTTCAATAAAGATATCGCCTAAAGTTGGTTCGTGTGAATGAATGGATAGTAATTCTCCTTTGTTCATCCATTCTGAAATACGTTTTGCACCTAATTCATCTTTTTGTACCGTTTCTTTCTTCTTATCCTTTAACACGACTTGTATTTGATCTTTCGCGTATTGTAAGCGAAGGTTCTCCGGTGTATCAAGTGCTACAATCTCTCCGCCACACAGGAAGGCAATGCGGTTACAAAGCGTTTCTGCTTCGTCCATGTTGTGAGTCGTTAAGAAAATCGTCGTTCCTTCTTTATTTAAGTCTTTTAAGATTTTATGAATATTTTGTACGTTTACTGGATCAAGTGCAGATGTTGGTTCGTCTAAGAAGAGAATATCTGGTTTATGAAGGATTGCTCTTGCTAGTGTGACGCGTTGCTTCATTCCCTTTGATAATTTTTTTACTGGTGTTTTTTTATCATCTAATAAATTCACTTGTGCTAGTACTTCATCGATTCGTTCTTTTTTGCAATCGTATAAGTCACAAAATAATAGTAAGTTATCATAAATGCTAAGTCTTTCATATAAGCCGCTGTTATCTGTTAAAATACCAATTCGTTTGTAATCGATGCTACTTGGTCCTGTAATATCTTTCCCTAATACTCTTACCGTTCCAACACTATGAAGCAATTGAGAAGTTAAAATTTTTACTGTTGTCGTCTTACCAGATCCACTCGGTCCAAGGAATCCGAATATCTCTCCTTGCTTCACCTCAATATTTACATTTCGAAGTGCCGTTTTTTCGTTGAAACTTTTCATTACATCTTTCATTTCAATTGCCAATGTCATTTCTTCATCCCCTTTGTTTTTCTTCTTTATAGATGAAAGTCGCTTTAGCGCTTTTCGTTCGTTTGTTTCGCTTTTCTTGACTCAATCATATGAAAAACAAAGGATAGGCGCATTAAAATACCGGTAAAAGGAGTATTTTTACCGGTGAATGAATCGCATGTTGAGCTTATTGGAGCACTTTTATAGTCCAATAACACCTTTTAATTCATCCATTCGTCCTTTTGAAAGCGGGATTGAACTTTTTCTTTCGTCGTCTAAAATTAAGCTAAAACTGTTACGAGTCCAAGTAATCACTTCTCGCACTCTTTGTAAATTCACAAGGTACGAGCGATGACATCTAAAGAAACCAAAACCTGTTAATCTCGCTTCTAGTTCACTTAATGTTAATGCACATACGAAATCGCCTTCACGAACGTGAATATGCGTTACTCCGTTTTGCGTTTCAATGAAATGGATTTCCATCGGATCAAGTAAAATGATTTTATCGTTCACTTTCGCAGGTATTCTTTCTAACTTCATTTGCGGAATCATTTGAATGACTTTTTCTTCACCGACTCCTTCCACTTCCTCTTGTTCAATTTCTACTTTTTTCACACCATCGTTGTTTAATATGTATACATCCTCTGTTAACGAAAGGGCATCCGATAGGAAAGATGACGTAATAAAGATTGCCTTTCCTTGCTCTTTCATTTTCATAATTGCTTTTCGAATAATAATCGTACTCTCTGTATCTACATTTTGCTCTGGCTCTTCCAAAATGACTAAATCTGGATTATGAATCATAATTCGTCCTATATGAAGACGGCGCTTCTCTGAAAATGACAATTTTTCTATTTTAACGTTTAGTTTATCTAGGAGACCAACATACTGTACGACTTCTTCTATACTTACCTTTGATTCATAAAGTCCTAATAGAAACTTAAAGTATTCCTTCACCTTCAAACGATCATATGCTTCATCTTTCAAAAAACAAAAGCCGATGCGGAAATAATTTTTCTTTCCAATTGCTTCCCCTTCAAACAGTACGTTGCCAGTTGAAGCTTCTTCTTCACCAATAATAATGCGGTGTAACACTTTAGCTGTATGATTATTGCATTGCAAAACAATACATTGTCCTTTTTCAACCTTTAGCTCAATTTCCGGTAACTGGTTCGTCTTCCCTAACTGTTTCAACTCTAGTAACGCCATTTCATCTCCCCCAAATGCCTTTTTATCCTATTATATCAAACAATTAATGGAAAATTATGATATTTTAAACAGAAAAAAAATAGGTGCCAGAGTTCTGACACCTATTTCTTCACCATCAGTTTTCCTTCATAATCATTCATCGTCTTTATTTCAACGCCTTTATAGTAATGAGCGACGATATCTGTATATTTCTTTCCTTCCGCTGCCATGCCGTTCGCCCCGTATTGACTCATACCAACGCCGTGACCGAAGCCTTTCGTTGTAACGATGATTTTATCTCCTTGTTGTTTCCACGTGAAATCAGAAGAACGTAAATCTAACTTTTCACGAACTTCTTTTCCTGTTAATGTTTTTCCTTGAAAAGCTACATCCTTTACGCGCTTTCCTTCCGTAAGGTCTTTAATATTTCCAACCTTCCCGTCTGCTAGCACTTTCACACCGAGACGTTTTTGAAAATCAGCTACTGTAAATGTTTGCTCGCTCGTAAACTTTGGAGAGGCTTGATCCCACGGACTATCTACACTTTTCAAGTACGGATAATCATTTCCCCAATAGTCAGCTGCATTTTCTGTTCGGCCATTACTCGTTGAAAAGAAGGATGCTGAAATTGGTTTTCCATCATACGTTAAAACTTGTCCTGCTGTTTTCGAAACGGCTTCTTCGATTTTCTTCAAATTATTTTCGTAGTTATTGCCCCATTGCTTCTTCAATTCATCTTTGCCTTTGTACACTTGATCTTTCACCGTATCTGTCACGTCCGCATTATTTTTCTTTCCTCCGCTTAGCATACGTTGTACTACAAATGTTCTCGCTGCTAATGCCTGCGCCTTTAGTGCCTCTATTTCAAAACTGGCATTCATCTCAGAAGCTACTACACCTGTCACATACTCCTCCACTGGTAATGTTTCTACCTTCTTCTGTTTTTCGCGATATACAGCAACTTGAACAGCTGTATCTACTTTTCCTGGAGCTGGTATGCTTTCTATCGCTGGAGGAGTTTTAGAGGCCGTTTCTTCCCCTACTTTTGCTTTCGCAAATGGAATAACAAGGGCTGCGGGTACAATGATAACGAGCGCTATTAAGAGCGCTACTGTAATAAAAAGTGGCTTTGAAAATTTCATCCTATTTTCCCCCAATATAAAAGCTTTACTCCATTCATTCTTATGGAACAACTCTTTCTTTTAGAACATACTTAAGGGGAAGAGTATAAAACAGAAATTTTCTAAATATTTTTACTGGTACGTGCATAAGTATAGAATTTATTGACTATAACAGTAATAACCAAAAAAAATAGCCCCTATGTCAAAAGACATAGAGACTATTTCAATTAAGCGTGAAGATCAGAAACTTCTTGTTCTTTCACTTCTTCTACTTTTTCGTTTACACGTTCAATAGTTGCACCTAATGCAGCTAATTTCTTATGGAAGTTTACATAGCCACGGTCAAGATGTTTTAACTCAGTTACACGAGTATAACCTTCTGATACTAAACCAGCTAAGATTAATGCAGCTGCAGCACGTAAGTCAGTTGCTGCTACTTCAGCACCTTGTAAGCTGTTTGGACCGTTCATAATAACAGAACGACCTTCAATTTTAATATCAGCATTCATACGACGGAATTCTTCAACGTGCATAAAGCGGTTTTCGAATACCGTTTCTGTAATCATGCTTGTTCCATCAGCTTGTAGTAATAATGCCATCATTTGTGATTGCATGTCTGTTGGGAAACCTGGGTGAGGCATAGTTTTAATATCAACCGCTTTTAACTTATCTGGGCCGATAACACGTACACCTTCGTTTTCCTCAATAATTTTAACACCCATTTCTTCCATTTTCGCTGTAATTGAGCGTAAATGTTCAGGTACAGCATTTTCAATTAAGATGTCTCCACCAGTAATTGCTGCTGCAACCATGAATGTTCCCGCTTCAATACGGTCAGGAATAATAGAGTGGTTTGCACCATATAATTTATCAACGCCTTCGATACGAATCGTTCCAGTTCCAGCTCCGCGTACTTTCGCTCCCATCGCATTTAAGAAGTTAGCTAAGTCAACGATTTCTGGTTCTTTCGCTGCGTTTTCAAGAATTGTTGTCCCTTTTGCTAATGTAGCTGCAGACATAATGTTTTCTGTCGCGCCTACGCTTGGGAAGTCTAAGTAGATTTTAGCTCCTTTTAGTTCTCCCTCAACATATGCCTCAACAAAACCGTTACCAACCTGTACTTTTGCTCCCATTGCTTCGAAGCCTTTTAAATGTTGGTCAATTGGACGTGAACCAATTGCACATCCACCAGGAAGTGCAATACGAGCACGACCGTTACGTGCTAATAATGGTCCCATTACTTGAACAGATGCACGCATTTTACGTACATATTCAAATGGTGCTTCAATGTTTAGTTCTTTAGAAGAATCGATTGTTACTTGATTATTTTCAAATACGACTTCAGCATTTAAATGACGTAATACCTCATTAATTGTGTATACATCAGACAAAACTGGTACTTCAGATAGTACATTCTTTCCATCACTCGCTAATAGGGCTGCAGCGATTATAGGTAATACAGCATTTTTTGCGCCCTCAACACGCACTGTGCCGTTTAACCGCTTTCCGCCACGGACGATGATCTTTTCCAAATTATTCCCCTCCGTGTCCTTTTTTCAGTATCTATTCACTCAATACTCAGAAGTTATGATCGGTGTGCCAACCACAATTGTATCTTTGTTGTCTGTAGAACGTATTGCTATTTGCACATTTATTTTCTCTCTATTTGTTGAAAGAGCGTCATCCCACTTTTTATTGTATGCGGAGACTGACACAAATGCTCTTTCTTCTACTTGTTCGATCGCTCTTGCTGAAAGATCTTTCAAAACCTGATTGGTTTTATTTTGCAAAACACCTTCAATCTTATCATTCAGTACACCTTGAACACAAGTGTAAATTATAGGTTTTTCACTAAAAATTTTATTCATGTTTTGAACATACTTCGGGTCCCATTTCGCCCCACTTACTTCAAAGATAATGAAAGTGTTTTCTTTAGTATTTTCTTTACTCCAAGTTACTACTACTCGTTCTTCATAAGAAGAAAGCTTTTTATAGGATGTAGCTTTATATCCATCTGGAGATTGCTCTACTTCCCACTTTTGAATATTTGCCTTTTCCTTCACATCGTTTAACAACTTTTGAAACGTATGTATGTTAGAAATTGTTTTTGTTTCTCTCGCTAACCATGACCATTTTTCTACTTTAGCATCATTTTTCTCTAAAGCCTTGATCATGCTCTCCATTTTCTTTTCATCGCTTATCGGTTTCATCTCTCTATATCCAACCAAAAATAAAACAACACTAAGTGCAACAATAAGAATGGCTTTAAGCTTCAATTTCATCCCCTCCTATCCCCATTGTTAACGGAGATTTGAGGTTCTATACACTTACTTTACTAAATACGTTAAACTCTTCGAATAGCCTAAATAATCAAGGAAAAAGTTACTTACAGATGTCCCAATTGCAATTGTAATTAAGATGAGTAATACTCGCGTCTGCAGCACTTTTCCGGACTTCATTAAACGCTCAATGTGAATGCCTTGTAAGGCCCACCACGTAATGGTAATAAACAATAAATGCGAAACAATGGCAATCAGTGCTTGTTGCCCTAAAAGTTGTGCCAAAAAATCGACCCCTTTTTACTCAGCTACTACTTATGAAAGAATATAAAAACGATACCATAATAAGTAGGAGCTACACTTTTTCAAATGCACATAGACATCTTACATTTTACATCGTGATTTTCTTTCCAAAAACGTATATCTACATTACAAGTTAACACAAAATAAAAAGCGCAGAGTACTGACTCCACACCTTTTATTTTCACTATTGTACCACGTTCCCTAAGAAGAAGAAATCTTTCATTAATGGAAAATATTCATAAAAGAAATTGTACCCAATCATCGGCATAATCCCTAGTATTACAATCGAAATTGCACAAAGACTCATAACAACCTTTATATTTAACGGTAACCGTATTCTCTCTTCTGTCTCTCCGGTGCGGAAAAACATTTGTTGTAAAATACGGAAATAATATACGAATGAAACAACCGTCGTACCCATCATAATCGAAGCTAGTACGTAATGTGCTGGCTCTACATGAAGTGCGCCTAAAAAGATATTAATCTTTCCAATGAATCCAGCCGTTCCTGGTATCCCAGCCAACGATAAAATAAAAATTGTCATCATTATCGCTGTAAATGGCGACCTTTTATATAAACCTGTGAAAATTGTTATATTTTCCTCATCATTTTGTAAGATTAAGCCGTGGATAATGGCAAATGCGCCTATATTCATAAGCATGTATGCCAGCATATAAAACCACATGCTATCCATCGTAAATGGTGATAATGCCACAAGTGGAACGAGTAAATACCCCGCATGTGCAATGCCTGAATAAGCAAATAAACGCTTTATATTGTATTGTTTTAACGCGACTACATTCCCAACAATCATCGTAATACTTGCTAGCACTGCAATATATATACTCATATGCCCATATAAAGATTGCATATCTCCTTGTATTAATACACTTGCAAAGATCATAAGGAACAAACGAATAATGAGTAGGAACCCAGCAATTTTAGAAATCGTTCCAAGAAAAGCAGTAACAGGTGTAGTCGCTCCTTCATACACATCAGGTGCCCACATATGAAACGGCACTGTGGCAATTTTAAATGAGAGACCAACTAGCAATAAAAGAAATGCGAGAGCTAACAATAACTGAATACCACTAGCGAGCTCCCCAGTGAGTACCTTTTGCATATCTACAATGTTAGTTGAACCTGTAATACCGTATAAATAACTCATTCCGAAGAGCGTAATCGCCGTTCCAATTCCTCCGCTAATGACATATTTCATTGCCGCTTCATTTGATGCACGGCTCTTTTTTCGTATTCCTACTAAAATATAAGAAGAAAGTGAAAGTAACTCCAAACCAACGAAAAGGGTAATAAAATCAACACTAGAAGCCATGAACATCGCACCAAGAAGCGCCATTAAAAATAAATAATAATATTCGCCCTTATCTTCGATTGGATTCTTCTTATCATCGCTCATCGCGGTGCATAAAATGAGAGCTGAGGCACCTAATAGCAACGTTTTAAACCCTTTTGAAAATCCATCTAACACAAACGATCCATTTAAAATATCTCCTGCCGGTTCGCTATATAGAGTAATTAATGACACGATTGCTAATACGATGGCAGCAATCGCACCAAGAGCTACATATCTATGGTTCAGCTTAAAAAACAAATCACATATGGAAAGGAGGATGGCGGCGCCGAGAATAATAAATTCTGGCACCATTAGATGCCACGATAAGCTAAGTAACGTATTCATATCCATCCTACTTCACCCCCAATGTTTTCAATGTATTTTGAAGCGGATCCCCTAGTATCTCTGGCATAACTCCAATTGCAATAATACAAAAGATAAGTAGTAAAACAGGGACATACTCCCATCCGTGTATATCAGATTTTGCTTCCCACTCTTTCTTTCCAAATGTCACTTGAAGTGTCGCCCTTAATACATACACAGCGGTTAAAATGATGCCAATCACACCGACTGCAGCAATGACGGGCTCTCCTTGAAATAAACCGAGAAAGGCAAGAAATTCACTAACAAACCCAGACATCCCTGGTAATCCAAGCGATGCCATTCCTCCTGCTAAGAAGAAGCCGCTAAGTACTGGGACACTTTTTGCGAGTCCACCAAGCGCTGTAATGTCTGATGTTCCGAAACGTTGTTCTATAACACCGAGTAAGAAAAACAGCAAGGCTGCAATTAAACCATGTGATACAACCTGGAATAACGCTCCTTGTGTACCAGGTGCATTAAGTGACGCAAGTCCCATTAACACAATTCCCATATGCGAAATACTAGAGTAAGCCAGTACTTTCCTAAAGTCCGTTTGGATGAGCGCTAAAAAGGCACCGTATAATAAATTAATTACGCCTAATATCGCAATTAGTGTTGCAACATCGTGAAAATATTCCGGGAATAGCCCTTTCCCGAAGCGAATAATACCGTACGCTCCAATCTTCAGCAAAACACCCGCATGAAGCATAACTACAGCTGGATGCGCTTCTATGTGTACATTGACCATCCAGCGGTGCAACGGAAAAACAGGTAGTTTAATTGCAAAAGCAATCATTATGGCAATAAATACACTAAGCTGCAAACTACTTGGGATGACGAGTGCTCCCTCTGCGTTTACGCTTCTTAATATCTCTTTCAGCTCCACAATATTTGTTGTACCTGTTTTCGCGAACAAAATTGAGAAAACAATGAGCAAAATAGCTGAGCCAATACCGTTATATATTAAATAACTATACGCAGCCTTTTCACTCGACAATTTTCCCCACTTTCCAATTAATAAGAACATTGGTGGCAACGTAATTTCAAAGAAGATAAAAAACAACATTAAGTTTTGAGCAGCAAAGACGCCGAGCATTCCTATTTCTAGCATGAGTAACAGCATATAAAATGCTTTTAAATTTCTTTTAATAGAAAAGGCTGCAATTGCTGCAAGCGTTGCTAGAAGAGCCGTCAGTACCATCATGACAAGCGACAAACCATCAATACCGAGCTCGTAATAAATAGAAAACCACCTTTTATCCACCGCTGTAAAATCGCCGAACTTAATCCATTTCACCTTTTCATCAAATAGTGACAAATTCTTTCCAGAAGCATATGTACAAGCGAGGACGATAGCAATTCCAAATGGAAGTGCCGTCCCAAATAAGCCAAGCGCCCGCACTGTACGCAATTCCTTTTTCGGTGTTAATACAAGCAATAAAATTCCTAAAAGCGGGGAAAAAATGAAGAACGTTAACAACAAATCATTCATCGTAAATCCCCTCCCGTATAGAGCAAAATAATGACGAGTACAGCGAGCGAAACCGCCGTTACAGTACCGTACACTTGTACATTCCCGTTTTGAAGTTTCGATCCAAGATTACTTGTGCCTTTAACTACACTTCCAATTAAAACTGCAATTCCTTCGACTACATACACTTCAAATAAGCGAAGCACATGAGCGATTCCTTTCGTAATAGGGATCACCGTCATGTTGTATAGTTCATCCACATAATATTTTTCTTTCAAAAGATTATAAAGAGATGTTTCCGTACCCCCAGCCCAATCTCTAGAAATTGATTTCTTGCCATATATGAAATATGCAAGAGCGATTCCCGCAAATGAAACGAGTGTCGCAACAATCATAATCCAAACTGGTCCATGCGCTTCTTCAACCTTAAACCCTACATCTTTCGTCAACCAATCTCCGAGAAACGTCCCAAACCACGGTGTATTTATATATCCTGCCACTACCGCAAGAACGCCGAGAACAATCATTGGATACGTCATAACGCGAGGCGATTCATGCACTTCTTCCTTCGTCTTCGTTTCTCCAGTAAAGACAAGAAAGTATAGGCGGAACATATAAAACGCTGTTAAAAACGCCGCAATTACCGCTAAAGTAAATAAAACGTAATTGCCACTCATCCACGTCGCCGCTAAAATTTCATCTTTGCTGAAAAAACCGGAAAGGAGCGGAACACCGCTAATGGCAAGAGTACCTATTAAAAATAGCGTACCAGTTACTTTCATCTTCTTCTGTAAACCGCCCATTTTATTAATATTTTGCGTATGCACAGCATGAATTACACTTCCTGCCGCCAAAAATAATAGTGCTTTAAAAAAAGCGTGTGTCGTTAAATGGAATATACCAGCTACATAACCGGCAGAACCTAACGCGAGCATCATGTACCCGAGCTGGCTAACTGTAGAATAAGCAAGCACCCTCTTTATATCTGTTTGCACAAGACCGATAGAGGCCGCAAAGATTGCAGTGAAAGCTCCAACGATTGCCACTGTCTGCATCGCCACTGTACTTGCTGAAAATAGAGGGAACATCGTCGCTACTAAATATACGCCAGCTGCGACCATCGTCGCCGCGTGAATAAGTGCCGAAACGGGCGTTGGCCCCTCCATTGCATCTGGCAACCACGTATGAAGCGGGAACTGACCTGATTTCCCCATCGCCCCGATAAAAATTAATATCGCTGTTATTGTAATCATGTAAGGAGGTATATCCCCTGTATAAATCGCCCTAAATATTGCGTCATATTCAAAACTACCTGCGTACCAAAAAATTAAAATCATCCCGATAAATAAACCAACATCCCCAATACGGGTCATAATAAAAGCCTTTTTTGCAGCGGCCTTCGCTTCTTCTTTAAAGAAATAAAAACCGATAAGTAAAAATGAACCAAGGCCAACTAATTCCCAAAATATATAAAGCTGTAATAAATTCGTTGATATAACAAGCCCTAACATCGCAAATGTAAAGAGTCCTAAATATGCGTAAAAGGTTGGTAATCGTTCATCACCTTTCATATAACCTTTCGAATACACATGTACAAGTAGACTCACAAGCGTTACGATAAATAACATTAAAGCTCCTAATGCAGTCACTTCAAAGCCGAATGATATATCCACATCTCCAGCTCTAAGCCACACCCACTTATGCTTCACGCTTGCTTCTGAAAACCTTTCTATTAACACAAGTACCGCAAGTATAAAGGAGAGAAAGACGAAAAAAATACTAAGTACGCTGCTTCCTTCTCTAATTTTCTTCCCGAATATAATAAGTAACAAAAACGAAACGAGTGGGAAAAGCGGTATGAGCCATGCATAATCGATCATTGTTTCCTTCCCCCTTTTTCGGTCACAATGCTATCCTTTAAGCGTATCCATTTCATCCACCTGAACTGTTGTACGATTACGATATAAAGCAATTAAAATAGCGAGTCCTACCGCCGCTTCCGCTGCCGCTACAGCCATCGTAAACAGTGAGAAAATTTGACCTGTTAAATTCGGAAATAAGCCTAATTTGCTAAACGCCACTAAGTTTAAATTGGCAGCATTCAGCATTAATTCGATACAAACTAATACGATTACTGTATTCCGCTTTGTTAAAGCTCCAAATAGACCGATGCAAAACAAAATAATCGCAAGTGTTAAATATGCAGAAGCTGGAACGCTACTCATTGGAATCCTCCTCTTTCTCATCCTTTTTCGCAAGTACAATCGCGCCAACGAGTGCTACAAGTAAAATAACTGAAGTTAGTTCAAATGGGATAATATATTTTGAATAGAGAAGCGTACCGATTTGAAGTGTGTTGTTTTCATGGAGAGGTAAACTTCCTTGTGTGCTTTCATTTGCAAAATCAATATTATTAACAGCGAAATACATAACCGCTCCAAATGCTACAACTGCAAAGAAGATAATCCATTTTCGAAGAGTAAGACGCGATTCATTTTCCGCGTTATGTTTCGTTAACATAATGCCGAAAATCATAATAATTGTGATTGCACCAGAGTAAAGTAAAATTTGTGCAACGCCTATAAATTCAGCTGATAAAAGAAAATACAAACCTGCAATGCTGAGAAATGTCAGAACGAGAGCTAGCATCATGTGCATAACTTTCGTTAAGTTCAACATAAGAACACCGCCGATAATTGCAGACAAGGATAGTATAAAGAATGCTACAAACTCGCCATTCATGCCTTGTTCTCCTTCCTGACGTTTTCGTCGTTTTCGTCAAGCCACTGCAAAGTTTTAAATAAGTCATCACGTGAATATTCCGCGAGTTCAAAGTTATTTGTCATGACAATTGCCTCTGTCGGACAAACTTCTGTACATAAATCACAAAGAATACAAATTTCAAAATTAATATCATACGTGTCGATAATTTTTCCTTTTTTCGTAGGATCCGGATGTTTCTTTCCTGTTAACTGAATACAGTCTGTCGGACAAATGTTAGAGCACTGATTACAAACAATACATTTTTCCGGATAAAATTTTTGAATTCCTCGAAAACGGTCTGGCAACGGCAACGGTTGATTTGGATAATCATACGTTACCTTCTTCTTGCTCAAATTACTTAATGTATATTTTAATCCTTTAAATAGTCCTTTCATCTCTTACTGGCACCCCCCTCATAGATTAGAAGAATAACTCCTTAATCAATGCCGTTAAGAAAATATTTGCAAGTGCAATCGGCAATAATACTTTCCAACCAAACTCCATTAACTGGTCACCTTTTATACGCGGGAACGTAACGCGGAACCAAATTAATAGAAAGACTACACTGCTAAATTTCAAAGCAAACCATACGGCACCTGGGATAAATCCAAGAAACATGACTGGATTCCATCCGCCTAAAAAGAGCACTGTAATTAACGATGCCATCCCGAAGAAATATACGTACTCTGAAAGCATGAAAAACGCCCAGCGAAACCCTGAGTATTCCGTATGATATCCAGAAACAAGTTCTGACTCCGCTTCTGGCAAATCGAATGGCGTTCTATTTAACTCTGCAACTGCTGCGATTAAGAAAACGACGAAGCCAATTGGCTGTACGAAAATGTACCAAACCTTCTCCTGCGCCGCTACAATCTCATTTAAATTCAGGCTACCAGCTAGCAAAACGATACCAATTACACTCATTACGAGCGGAATCTCATAAGAAATCATTTGCGCCGCCGCACGCATCCCTCCTAAAAGGGAATATTTATTATTCGATGCCCATCCCCCAGTTACAACACCTATCGTCGTAATACCGGAAACAGCGATATAATAAAGTAACCCGACTCCAATATCTGCAAATTGAAATTTATCAGTGAACGGGATAACTGCAAGCACCATAAATGCTGGTGCAAATGCAATGACAGGTGCTAATATAAACAGCGGTTTATCTGCTGCTTTCGGAATACTATCTTCTTTCAATAATAGTTTTAAAACATCAGCTACCGTTTGCAGTAAACCAAATCGGCCTCCAACCTGGTTTGGGCCAATCCGCCCTTGCATAAACCCCATCACTTTCCGTTCTGCCAAGATTCCATATGTAACGAAGCCAAGGACTGCAAATAGTAGAAGTACCGCTAATCCGAAAAAAATGAAGAAATTCGTCCAGCTTGAAGGTGATTGTAAGAGCGTCTCAATCATTAGCCATCAACCTCCCCAAGTACAATATCAACTCCACCTAAAATCGTAATTAAATTAGCGATGTTTTCACCTTTCAATAACTTCGGTAAAATTTGCAAGTTATAAAAAGATGGCCTACGAAACTTCAAACGGTACGGCTCTTTCTTTCCGTCACTAGCGATATAACACCCAATCTCTCCGCGCGGCGATTCGATACGTACAAATGCTTCTCCCTTAGGTGCCTTAATAATTTTTGGTACTTTTGCCAGCACAGCTCCATCTTTCGGGAACTGCTGAACCGCTTGCTCAACAATCTTTAAAGACTCTTCGATTTCTTGCATTCGGCAAACGTAGCGATCCCAAGCATCTCCCACGCTTCCAACAGGAATATCAAAATCAAAACGATCATAAATCGAATACGGCTCATCTTTGCGAAGATCCCAGTTTACTCCAGTGCACCGCAAATTTGCTCCGCTTAAAGAATACGAAATCGCTTCTTCCGCGCTATATATACCAACGCCTTTCACACGATTTAAGAAAATCTCATTACCGCTAACAAGATCATGATAACCTGCCAGTTGCTCTCTCATATACGGAACAAACTCTTCCACCTTTTCAATCCAACCATCTGGCGCATCCCACTTCACACCACCAACTCTCATATAGTTAAAAGTAAGCCGTGCCCCGCATAATTCATTTAATAAATTTATAATCATCTCTCGTTCACGAAACGCGTACAAAAACGGGCTAACCGCTCCTATATCAAGAAGATTCGTCCCCCACCAAACGAGATGGCTGGAAATTCTTCCTAGCTCCATCGCAAGTACTCGCAAGTATTCGGCACGCTCTGGAATTTCAAGCCCCATCATCGTCTCTACAGCATGGCAAATGACGTAATTATTCGTCATAGCTGATAAATAGTCCATTCGATCTGTATAAGGGATAATTTGCGTATACTGTAAGCTCTCAGCGATCTTTTCCGTCCCGCGATGTAAATACCCAATAACAGGTGTAGCTTCTTTAATAATTTCCCCGTCAATCTTAATTACGAGCCTGAACACACCATGTGTACTCGGATGCTGAGGTCCTACATTCAAAAGCATCTCTTCCGTGCGGATCATAGCTACACCTCCACATCATACGGTTCATAGTCTTTTCTAAGCGGATATCCTACCCAATCCTCTGGCATTAAAATACGTGTTAAATTCGGATGCCCTTTAAATATAATGCCGAGCAAATCGTATGCTTCTCGCTCCGGCCAGTCAGCCCCTTTCCAAAGCGCTGTCACAGATTCGACTTGCGGCGTTTCTCGGTCTAGCTTTACCTTCACCGCTACCGATTGTTTCTTACTATATGAAAACAAATGAACATACACTTCCATATGTGTCACAAAATCCGTCGCATGTAGCTCTGACATATAATCAAAAGCAAGTCCCTCATGGAATCGCAGTGACTCCATCACTTCATAATATTTTTCGGGATCCACCACAAGAGTTGGCACATCCTTTGACAGTTTATTAATGTAGGAATCTACTAATGCACCCTCTCCTAACTTCTCCCTAATAGCCTCAACATACTGATTTAAATACGGCTGATTTACGGACAGTTCTTCCTGCTTCGGCTCATCCTCTTTCTTACCTTCAGCCCCCTTTGTCTTCGCTCTTGCAGCCGCTGCTGCTTTCGCTTTTGCCGTTGCAATTGCCTTTGCCTTTTCATCTCCCGAATCCCCATCACCTTGCGAGGCTTTCTGCTTCGCCAATGCTGCCGCTTTTGCTTTTGCAGCTGCCACCGCCTTCGCCTTGGCTTTCGCTTTTTCTTCTTCCGTTACTTCTTCTGTCCCTTCTCTTTTCTGCTTCGCTAACGCCGCCGCTTTTGCCTTGGCAGCTGCCGCTGCCTTGGCTTTCGCTTTTTCTTCTTCCGTTACTTCTTCTGTCCCTTCTCTTTTCTGCTTCGCTAACGCCGCCGCTTTTGCTTTTGCAGCCGCTGCTGCCTTCGCCTTGGCTTTCGCTTTTTCTTCTTCCGTTACTTCTTCGGTTCCTTCTCTTTTCTGCTTCGCTAACGCTGCCGCTTTTGCCTTTGCGGCGGCTGCTGCCTTCGCCTTGGCTTTCGCTTTTTCTTCTTCCGTTACTTCTTCTATTCCTTCTCTTTTCTGCTTCGCTAACGCCGCCACTTTTGCTTTTGCAGCCGCTGCTGCCTTCGCCTTGGCTTTCTCTTTTTCTTCTTCCGTTACTTCCTCGGTTCCTTCTCTTTTCTGCTTCGCTAACGCCGCCGCTTTTGCTTTTGCAGCTGCTGCTGCACGTCGTTTTGCTTCTTCTATAGTAATATCATCTTTTTTTGGTAGCGCTTTCTCTTTTTCTTGATCTTCTTCCTCAAGCTCACTTATTTCCGCCTCGTGTTTCGCTACAAGGCGTTTTCTCGCTTCTTCTTTTGCACGCCTAGCTGCTTCTTTTTTCAGCTCCTCTAAATCTTTATTTGGATTGCTCATTTATTCGTCACCTGCTTCCCGGTCTTTGCTTCGTAACGAATTTTTTCTTTTAATTTATTAATTCCATAAATTAAAGCAGCTGGATTTGGGGGACAACCAGGAATATACACATCAACTGGTACAATTTGGTCTACACCTTTCACAACAGCATATGAATTTACATACGGACCACCTGCTGTTGCACAAGATCCCATCGCAATAACCCATTTCGGTTCGGGCATTTGATCATATAAGCGCCGAACAATAGGAGCCATCTTCTTCGTTACCGTTCCCGATACAATCATGACGTCCGATTGCCTTGGTGAAGTCCGAAAAAATGACCCAAATCGATCTAAATCATAATGTGATGAGCCTACTCCCATCATTTCAATTGCACAGCACGCCAGTCCGAATGTCATCGGCCATAAAGAATTGCTCCTCGCCCATCCTTTCAACTGTTCCAATGTAGAAAAAAAGATATTTCGTTCTAATTCTGCTCGCTCATTTGGATGTAATTCCTCAAAATTTATAACCATTGTAACACCTTCTTTTTCCAAGCATACGCTAATCCAACTAGCAACATTACAACAAAGATGAGCATTTCAATTAATGCAAATAAACCTAGCTTGTCATACGCAACAGCCCAAGGATATAAAAATAAAGTTTCTACATCAAAGATCACAAACAATAAAGCGAAAATATAATAACGAGCATGAAACCGAATATTTGCATCATGAAAAGGCTCAATTCCACTCTCATACGTCGTCGCCTTTGCTGCACTTGGTTTATTTGGGCGTAGCATCCTTCCTAATGTAAGAGCCACTACCGGCAGCAATATACCTAATAGCAAGAAAATCAAAACGATCATATAACTATTTTCATATACACTTGCCATTGTGAAACCCTCCCCCCTAAATTAAGAACAAGTTCACATAGTAAACAATATGTCCTAGTTGCAGTAATTATTATTTTTAAATTTTTCTAAATAATGCAACTATTCTAACCATTATAGCAAACTTCAAATTCCTATGTCGATATGTTGGGAGGCAGAAACAAGAATTATTAAATCTATCTTTACAACTTGCTATAATTGTGCAAAATAAATATAAACTTATATATGCTTTTCAAGAAACCGTAGGTGATATAAATGAAAAAACAAACACATGTAAGTATTCTTATAAGCATTGTATTGCTGTCTATAACGCTTCACTATGTAGCGATGCCTTTTCTATATGAATACTCATTTTCTTTTCAGCTATTAATCGGAACGAGTACCCTATTAATTGATATTATCGCTTGTAGTTATATACTTTATTTTTCAAACATGAAAGAAGGGCTATCTCGTTTATTTTGGATCATATTATCTGTTGGAGCTCTCTCTTATTTTATCGGTGATATAGTCGTTGCCTATCAGCGTTTAATTGTAAAGGACTTCTATACGTTCGTTGATCCATCTGACTTTTTTTACTTACTTTTTTTATTTAGCTTTACGTTTGCCTTTCTATACGAAATCATTTATAACCGAGATTTATTAGAAAAACTTTTTATGCTATGTGATATTTGTATTATCGTTACAGCCCAATTTACTTTAAGTTACTACTTACTTATTGAACGAACTATTCATATCTTTACAACATCCTATATCGACATATTTGTTCAACTTACCTATCCAATGGCTGATTTACTCTTTCTCTTAATAGGAATCAACCTTTTATTCAAACCACTATCCTTATTACCTAAAAAGGTCGGTGCACTTCTTGGCAGTGCTTTAATTTTATATGCTACTACAGATGCGATTTATGCGTATATAAAATACTTCATACCAGAGTATTCTATGTTTACAGTTACTCCTTTCTATCAAGTAACCTTAGTACTAGTAGCAATCGCCTGTATTCTCCATACAAAAAAGCCTGAAAAACAAGAACAAGTACTACTAACACCTAAAATTGGTGAATCAATCCGATTATCATTACCGTATATTTCGGTAGTAATGCTTATTGTTTTCATATTAGTTGAATACGTTTTTGCGCCTATTATAGTAATCGGACTTATAATAACTTTCTCCTTCGTTCTCATACGTCATAGTTTAGTTCGAAAACAAAATAAAATATTATTGATTGCTCAAATGCAATTCAACTCAGAACTCGAGAAACAAATTAAACTACGTACAGAAGATTTAGTAGAACAGAAAAATGAACTCTATCATAATCAACAAATGTTTAAATCTTTATACGAGCATCATCCAGATCCAATCTTCACATTAGATTTGTACGGTAATTTTCTCAAAGTAAATAACGCTGGTACTACTTTACTTGGTTATCAAACGAATGAATTATTAAACCAGCCTTACTATTCACTCATATACGAAGAAGATTTAGAAGAAATGATTAACGCCTTTCATCGCGTGAAAAAGGGGCATTCTATCTCTTTAGAAATACGGGCGTACCATAAAAACAGAGATATTTACTACTTGCACGTTACCGCCGTACCGATCTTTTTAAAGGAGAAAATTTCTGGGGTTTATTTAATGATTAAAGATATTACGGAAAGCAAACAACAACAAGAACAAATTAATTTCCTAGCATACCATGATACTTTAACAGAGCTTGCAAATCGACGTGCATTTCATCAACATTTAGAACAGGCAATTGCGCGAGCAAAAATATCGAAAAAGCCTTTTGCTGTTATGTTTCTCGACCTAGACCGTTTTAAAGTTATTAATGATACCCTCGGTCATCGAGTAGGAGACCTATTGCTCATCGCAGTAGCAAAAAGGCTCGAAAGAATAGCAACATCAAATATGAAACTCGCGCGGCTAGCTGGGGATGAGTTCACAATCCTTATCGAGAATTACAAAAAAAAGCCAGATGTCCAAAAAATAGCTGATATGATTGTAGCGGCCATGAATGAGCCATTTGAAATCGAAAATCAACATTTACAAATCTCACCGAGCATCGGAATTGCAATATATCCTGAAGCAGGTGAAGATGCGCTATCCATTTTGCAGCATGCTGATATGGCCATGTACGAAGCAAAGAATAAAGGAAAAAACGGTAGCTCTCTTTACACGAAAGAACTATATAAAAAAATGGAACGAAAAGCTCGAATTGAAAAAGATTTGCCCATCGCTTTAGTAAACAAAGAATTTTATCTCGTTTACCAACCACAAATTGATACGACAACAAATAAAATTATCGGTGCTGAAGCTTTAATACGTTGGAAACACCCACTATTAGGTGACATTTCACCATGTGAGTTTATTCCAATTGTAGAAGAGACGCCACAAGTAGTCCCACTTGGACATTGGGTATTACAAGAAGCTTGTCTCCAATTAAAAATATGGCATACCTTTGGCTACCAAAATTTAAAAATAAGTGTTAATCTATCCGCAAAAGAGTTCCGGCAAGATCAATTAATTGAAAGCATTTCACAAATATTAAACGACGTGCAAGTCGATCCAAAATATGTAACCCTTGAGTTAACAGAAAGAATTGCAATGATTGACGAGAAAGAAACGTTATTAAGACTGAAGCAATTAAAAGAATACGGTATCCAAACTTCCATTGATGACTTCGGTACTGGGTATTCTTCTCTTGCTTATTTATCAATTTTTCCAATCGACACATTAAAAGTACCGAGAGAATTTACACAATTAGCTGATCATCGTCCTGAAGAACGAGCCATCGTTTCTACAATACTTTCCCTCGCAAATACTTTAAATCTTTCAGTCGTTGCCGAAGGAATTGAAACCGAAAAACAGCTTAAGTTTCTGCAAAAACATAACTGTAAATATATGCAAGGTTACTATTTCAGTAAACCACTTACTAGTAATCAGTTTATAAAATTCCTACAAAAAACCCCCAGTATGAACAAATAATTCATACTGGGGATTTTATAATGCTAAATATTTTTCTCATAATATTCTTCTGCGATCTCTTCGTAAAAAGCTGCAGATGTCGTATAGAAATATGGAATTAACCACAGGAATCCAATTCCTAATGTAATACAACTTAATATAAACCAGCCAATAAAACTTAAACATAAAATGAAATACTCCATCTTATGTCCATCCATCATACGACGACTTTCTGTAATAGCTTGGTTCAGTGAATACTCAGGATGATCGTTTATAATAAAGTATGTCATCGCATAAGAAAAAGATTTAATAATACCTGGAATAATGAACAATAACGTCCATAAGAAAAGATAAAGATTTACTAATAAATATAATAAAAATGATTTTAGAAATCTCTTTCCCTCTGAAAACCAAATGAATATATTACCAATACTAGCTTGCTTTTCACGAAGGATATTTAAACCAAGGTAATATCCACCTAAAGTTAACGGTCCAGTAACAAAAAATGTAAGAATATTCGTTGAAAGTGAACCATTTGTTTTTTGCCAACCGAAAATTAAAGAAAATCCCCAATCAACACTAAAACTAAAAGCCGTGATAAGAATTGAAATGAGTAGTGTAGCTCCAACAGCTAATCCCCATTTCCCTTCTAATGAATCTAGTGCTTCTCCTTTTAAATCACTAATCATGCGTAGCCTCGCCTCCTATACACAATAATTCTATTAGTATAGCATGTTCCTATTGAAATTCACCTTTTGAAATATAGCGATAAAAGTGTGCTGTCGTCGTACTCATATACGGACTAAGCCAAAGAAATCCTATTCCAAAAGTAAGAAGCGCTAAAATAGCCCATCCTATGAAGCTCAGCCATAAAAGAAACAAATCTAACTTATGACCCTTCATAAGATTCTTACTTTCCTTCATCGCCTGCGAAACACTATATTCTGGATTTTCAATCATCACATAGTACGTCAGTGCATAAGAAAAATACATCACAATCATACCAACAATTGAAATTGCTAGTAGTACACAGATAGCAATAGCAAACGACGCATTTCCTTCTTCACCAAAAAATGCAAATAAGGCTACTAACAATATCGGAATCCATGTACCTGTATATAATAAAATTGCAAGCATTGCCCACATTGTTTTCATCATTCTTTTAAAGCCACGAAATCCTTCAAATAAGTAATCTACTTTAGCATCTTCTCGTTTACTGATCTGTAAAAATACATTTGTATAACCGTATGATGTAATCCCATACGATGCGCTACTCAAAATTATCATAATGCAATAAAAAATCCCGAATGTAACACTTGCTCCATTTGATATTGTTTGCCCTTCAAGTGAACCTGCTAGACCAGCAAATAAGAGAAATATAATAATTCCTGGAATTAATAGTATAAGCATTGCAGCCATCGAAACGACATAACTTAAAATAAAATATAAAATTGTTGATCCAACACCTAGTCCCCATTTTCCCTTTAAAGAGTACAATGCTTCTCGCTTCATTTCACCAATCATTGATTCATCCCCTTTATGAAATATAAATTGTTGTACACTTCTACTTATACAAGCATCAATATAATTATACCAGTTTTGTAAAATTATCCATAAAATACACACAAAAAAAAAAAATCCGTAAAGGCAAAGCCCTTACGGATTTTTTCACTTCATATCGGAAACGTTTAAACGGTTCACGGCACGTTGTAATGCCATTTCTGCACGTTTAAAGTCAACATGTGCTTGTTTATCTTGCAGACGTTGCTCAGCGCGACGCTTCGCTTCATTTGCGCGATGGATATCGATATGGTTTGCTTCTTCAGCAGATGATGATAATACAGTCACTTTATCTGGACGAACTTCGATAAAGCCACCGCTTACTGCTACATAATCAGTGTGTCCACCATTTTTCAGACGAACTGCACTAATTTTTAATGGTGCAACAGTTGGAATGTGACCTGGTAAGATCCCCATTTCCCCACTCTCTGCTTTTACACTTACCATTTCTACTTCTTTTTCGTAAACCGGTCCATCAGGAGTTACAATACTGACTGGAAATGTCTTCATACTTCGTCCCTCCTAAGGCCTTACGCCATCATTTTCTTCGCGTTTTCAATAACTTCTTCAATGCCACCTACTAAGCGGAATGCATCTTCTGGAAGGTCATCATATTTTCCTTCTAGAATTTCTTTGAAACCACTAACTGTATTCTTTACAGGTACGTAAGAACCTTTTTGACCTGTAAACTGCTCAGCTACGTGGAAGTTTTGAGATAAGAAGAATTGAATACGACGAGCACGATGTACAACTAACTTATCTTCTTCAGATAATTCATCCATACCTAAGATAGCGATGATATCTTGAAGCTCTTTATAACGTTGTAAAGTTTGCTGTACTTGACGAGCTACTTCATAATGTTCTTCTCCTACGATTTCTGGAGAAAGTGCACGAGATGTAGATGCTAATGGATCTACGGCTGGGTAAATACCCATTTGCGTTAAACGACGCTCTAAGTTTGTTGTTGCATCTAAGTGAGCGAACGTTGTAGCTGGTGCTGGGTCAGTATAGTCATCGGCTGGTACATATACCGCTTGGATAGACGTGATAGACCCTTTATTTGTAGATGTAATACGCTCTTGTAATTGACCCATTTCTGTTGCAAGTGTTGGTTGGTAACCTACCGCAGATGGCATACGACCAAGAAGGGCAGATACTTCAGAACCCGCTTGCGTGAAACGGAAGATGTTATCGATGAACAGAAGTACGTCTTGTCCTTGCTCATCACGGAAATGCTCAGCCATTGTTAAACCTGTTAATGCAACACGTTGACGTGCTCCAGGTGGCTCGTTCATTTGTCCGAATACCATCGCAGTTTTCTTGATTACGCCAGAATCGCTCATTTCGTGGTATAAGTCATTACCCTCACGAGTACGCTCACCTACACCAGCGAATACAGAGATACCACCGTGCTCTTGTGCGATGTTGTTAATTAATTCCTGAATTAATACTGTTTTACCTACGCCGGCACCACCGAATAGGCCGATCTTACCACCCTTAATGTAAGGAGCAAGTAAGTCTACTACTTTAATACCAGTTTCAAGAATTTCTACTTTAGTAGATAATTCTTCGAATGCAGGTGCTTGACGGTGAATTGGATCACGATGTACATCTGCAGGAACCTCACCATCTAAGTCAATTGCATCACCTAATACGTTAAATACGCGACCAAGTGTTACATCACCAACTGGTACAGAGATTGGTTTACCAGTATCTTCTACTTCTGTGCCACGAACAAGTCCATCTGTGGAAGACATCGCAACTGTACGAACTGTATCATCACCTAAATGAAGTGCAACTTCAAATGTTAAGTTAATACTTCCGTTTTCGTTGCTTTGTTTTACCGTAAGGGCGTTGTAGATTTCTGGTAGCTTTCCGCCATCAAACTTAACGTCTACAACCGGACCCATGATTTGCGTAACGCGCCCTTTATTCATCGGGTTCCCTCCTAGCTTTCTTTTAATTAGCCAACTTTCTACGAGCAGCTAGCTTTTAATTTTTTATTGGTTTATAGCTTACGCGACTCTTTTGACAGAGCCGCTTCCGCTTTTTAATACTATTCTAACGCTGCTGCTCCACCAACGATTTCCGTAATTTCTTGCGTAATCGCTGCCTGACGCGCACGGTTGAATGAAAGTGTAAGTGAATCGATAACTTCCATTGCGTTGTCTGTAGCACTCTTCATTGCTGTCATACGCGCTGCGTGTTCACTTGCTTTACCGTCTAGTAATGCACCGTACACTAAGCTTTCTGCGTATTGTGGCAATAGTACTTTTAAAATTTCTTCTTCAGAAGGTTCGAATTCATAAGCTGTCGTCGGTTTGTCAGACGCCACATCAGTAAGCGGTAAAATTTTATTTTCCGTTACCTCTTGTGAAATTTTACTTACGTAATGGTTGTAGTAGATGTACAGCTCATCATAAGCACCATCTGCGAACATCGCAATTGCTCGAGAAGCAAGGTCTTTAATATCAGTAAATGATGGGTGGTCAGATAATCCAACTACTTCATCAATAATGTTAAAACCGCGACGTTTTAAATAATCACGTCCTAGTCGTCCAAGCACAATAATAGAATATTGGTTTGAATCCATATTATGACGTTCACGAATTACGTTACTTACTGTACGTAATACGTTACTGTTATAACCACCTGCTAGTCCGCGATCAGACGTAATAACGATGTATCCTGTACGCTTTACAGGACGCGCATTTAGCATTGGATGATTAATCCCTTTGCTTCCTTGCGCAATGCTCGCTACTACTTCTTGAATCTTTTCCATATACGGAACGAAAGATTTAGCATTTTGCTCTGCACGGTTTAACTTAGATGCAGATACCATCTCCATCGCTTTCGTAATTTGACTCGTTTTCTTTGTCGAGTTAATCTTCGCTTTTATATCGCGTAAAGATGCCACAGGTTTTCACCACCTTTTTTCCGGAAGTTGGCACGATTAGTAAGAATCCTCTTCCTAATCTACGTTGCAAGATATTCTTGCTCATGATTGAAGGAAAAGAATAGGTGCACCTACTCTTTTCCTTTACATGACCTTTAGCAATCTCAGAGCCCGAGATGCCTTTTATATATACTATCTAGCTCCAGCGGCTTGAATGCTCGGTGGCTTCACTTCTTCCTACGAGGCAAACACCGCCTCTTCGTCAGAAGCTCCATCCCCCTCACATTCAGAACGAGCCGCTTCCGCTTTTATTATTCAGAAGCTACAAATACTTTTTTAAATCCATTGATTGCTGCTGCAAATTTGTCGTCATCCGCAAGTTTCTTAGTTGTGCGGATTTCTTCTAATAAGTCAGTCGCATTAGAATCTAACCAAGCATGGAATTCTTCTTCAAAACGAGTGATATCTACTACTGGGATATCATCTAGGAATCCACGTGTTAAAGCGTAAAGAATGATAACTTGTTTCTCTACACGTAACGGTTTGTGTAATCCTTGTTTTAATACCTCAACAGTACGAGCACCACGGTTTAATTTCGCTTGAGTTGCTTTATCAAGGTCAGAACCGAACTGAGCGAACGCTTCTAACTCACGGTAAGATGCAAGGTCAAGACGAAGTGTACCTGATACTTTACTCATTGCTTTAATCTGAGCAGATCCACCTACACGAGATACAGAAGTACCCGCATCGATCGCTGGACGTACGCCAGAGAAGAATAGGTCAGATTGTAAGAAGATTTGTCCATCCGTAATAGAAATTACGTTTGTTGGGATGTATGCTGATACGTCCCCTGCTTGTGTTTCGATGAAAGGTAGTGCAGTTAAAGAACCGCCGCCTTTTGCATCACTTAATTTTGCTGCACGCTCTAATAAGCGAGAATGTAAGTAGAATACATCCCCTGGGTAAGCTTCACGACCTGGAGGACGACGTAATAGTAATGACAGCTCACGGTAAGCCGCTGCTTGTTTTGATAAGTCATCATATACTACTAATACGTGTTTACCATTGTACATGAACTCTTCACCCATTGTTACACCAGCGTAAGGAGCTAGGTATAATAATGGAGCTGGTTGAGAAGCAGATGCAGTTACAACGATTGTGTACTCTAATGCACCGTGCTTACGTAGTGTTTCTACTACGTTACGTACAGTTGATTCTTTTTGTCCAATTGCTACATAGATACAAATCATATCTTCATCTTTTTGGTTAATGATTGTATCAAGTGCAACCGCTGTTTTACCAGTTTGACGGTCACCAATGATTAACTCACGTTGACCACGGCCAATTGGTACAAGAGCATCGATCGCTTTAATACCTGTTTGAAGTGGCTCATGAACAGATTTACGATCCATTACACCTGGTGCTGGACTTTCGATTGGACGAGTGTTTGTTGTATTGATTGGGCCTAAACCATCAACTGGTTGACCTAATGGGTTTACAACACGACCAATTAGTTCTTTTCCTACCGGTACTTGCATGATGCGACCAGTACGACGAACTTCGTCACCTTCACGAATTTCTGTGTAAGGTCCTAAAATGATAATACCTACGTTGTTTTCCTCTAAGTTTTGTGCTAGTCCCATAACGCCGTTAGAGAACTCTACAAGTTCACCAGCCATAACGTTATCAAGACCATGAGCACGCGCGATACCGTCACCAACTTGGATAACTGTACCAACATCACTAACTTCGATTTCAGACTGATAGTTCTCGATTTGTTGCTTTATCAGTGCGCTAATTTCTTCAGCTCTGATGCTCATGTGCTTCACCCCTATCTATTCTTCATTAATTCACGCTGAATACGTGCTAATTTTCCTTGTAAACTTCCGTCATAAATGCGATTTCCAATACGTACTTTAATGCCGCCTAGTAAATCTTCATCTACAACATTTTTCACGCGAATTGCATCTTTTCCTGTTCTCTTCGCAAATGCTTCTGCAATGTTAAGCTTCTCTTCTTCTGATAGAAGACGAGTAGAATATACAGTTGCGTCCGCTACGTTACGTTCTTCATTAGCAAGAACAACATATTCATCTGCAATTTCAGGTAAGATATCAATGCGTTTGTTATCAATTAAAATATATAACGTATTTAAAATAGATTCAGAAACAGATCCGAATACGTTTGCAAGAAACGTTTTCTTTTGTTCCTTTGAAATGTTCGGTTGCGTTAAAAAGCTATGTAGTTCTCCGTTCTTTACATAAACGTTTTGTACAAGGCGTAATTCCTCTTCAAACATTTCTAATACGTGTTTTTCTTTAGCAATTTTAAAAAGAGCGACAGCATAACGTTTTGCTACAATCCCATTGCTCATCGCGCTTCTCCTACTTCTTTAATATAATCGCGAATTAACTTCACTTGATCTTCTTCTTTTAACTCTTTTTCAATTACTTTAGAAGCAATTTGAACAGATAAAGAAGCAACTTGTTCTTGTAAAGCAGCAATTGCTTGCTCTTTTTCGCGTTGAATTTCTTGTACAGCAGATGCTTTAATTGATTCTGCTTCTTCTTTCGCAGCAGCAACAATAACATCTTTTTGATCTACAGCTTGCTTTTTCGCTCTTTCGATTAACTCTTGTGCTTCAACACGTGATTGTTTTAACATTTCACGTTGTTCTTCTACTAATTTCTTCGCCTCAGCATTACTTCTTTCTGCAGCGTCGATTTCATTAGTAACATGCTCTTCACGTTCTTTCATAATTCCCATTAAAGGACCCCACGCAAATTTGCGTAGCATTACTAATAGAAGTAAGAAAATGAACAATGTATAAGCAATCGTTCCAAATGGAATGGCAGCACCTAATAATAAAGTTGGCACAAGGATTCACTCCCTTCAAAATATCTAAATTGATCATATGAAAAAAAAAGACATACGTTTCATTCATAAAGCAATGGCGAAGAAAGTTCGGAAAAACACTCTTCGCCATCTATGTAAGGGGAGTCTCCCTTATTTGTTCATTACGATGAATGCAATAACTACACCGATGATTGGAAGTGCCTCAACTAAAGCAACCCCGATGAACATAATTGTTTGAAGTGCGCCTTTTAATTCTGGTTGACGAGCAACACCTTCGATTGTACGTGATACGATAAGACCGTTACCAATACCTGCACCTAATGCTGATAAACCAATTGCAATTGCAGCTGCGATTACACCTAAACTCATTTAATTTGTCCTCCTTTGTATTATAAAAAAATAAATTTTTTCTTACTTAAATTATATTAATGGTCATGGCTTACTTTATGAGCCATATAAACCATCGTTAACATAACGAAAATAAATGCTTGGATTGATCCAACGAATACACTGAATCCCATCCATGCTAACATTGGTACAAGCGCACCTAATGCCCCAAGGACTGATGCTCCGCCCAACTTAGCAAGTAATCCTAATAAGATCTCACCTGCATAAATGTTACCAAATAAACGAAGACCTAACGTTAATGTGTTAGCAAACTCCTCAATAACCTTTAATGGGAATAAGAATTTCATAGGCTGGAAATAACCTTTTACGTACTCTTTCGTACCCTTCATCTTAATTCCATAATAATGGGTGAGGGTAACTACCATCACGGCTAATGTTAATGTAACTGCTGGATCAGACGTTGGTGATCTCCACCATGCAATATGTTCGCCAGCTTCAGTTGCTGAATACATGAATGGTAAACCAAGGAAGTTCGATACGATGATAAACATGATAAGCGTAACGCCAAGCGTTAAGAAACGTCCACCTGTTTTCCAGTCCATCGTACTATTGATAATCCCTTTCACGAAGTCAAACACCCATTCCATGAAGTTTTGCATCCCGGTTGGGCGAAGAGCTAAGCTGTGAGTTCCGATAACAGCGATTAAGAAAACAATAACTGCTGCTACAGTAACCATCATAACTGATGACAAATCGAACGTTAAACCTAGAAATTCAACTAATTTACCGTGTTCCACTAGTAATTCACCTCTCTTCCCTGCTCTTATACTCTAAATAAAGAAAATCTATGATCATGACAAGGTATCCTGTCAGCAATCCTACACCTAGGCCCCACATCGCGATTAACTCTTGATATTTGGCTGCAAATAAAATTAATAACCCAATCGTGGCGAATCTTGAATATGTACTTACCGCTGTTGCCTTGAACTTCACGTTTTCTCCATTTGTTACGCGATCTAGCAGCTTGTCTGTTCTACGTGCAATGATGCGCAAACTAAGAAAACTGAAAATCGTCCCGATAATCAGTCCAAGAAATACATCCTTGTAAGAGGTAAATCCCCATCCTAGCACTAGAAGCGCAAGCAAGTAGTACATATATTTCTTTTGTCTTTGGACAAGTCCATGTACGTCTATCATCATTGCTCTCCCGAATAGTAATGTCGAATGAGTCGAATCATTGCGTATACCCCTGTTCCTAGTCCGAGTAATAACCCTATAATAAGAAACAACGGAAACGTTCCAACCTTATTATCAATCCACTGCCCACCAAAGATTCCAACAAGAATAGAACCGACTAATTGAGCAAGAATACCTGACATTAAAGCATAAGCTTTTATATGGCTGCGATCGTTTTTTTGCAAGGATTCATCCCTCCAATATGTAACCCTCATTCACGATGTGTTAATAATAACTCATTTTTTTGCATAAATCCTATACAAAACAAAAAGTTTACATTTTCGTCACGGAATAGATGTAATTTTGTCACTGAAAGCCCTACCATCTATCCCCGTTGTTAGCATACAATAGGGTATTAACAGTGTCAACGAGAAATCGTAAAAAATCTAAAAATTTGAGTATTAGGCATTTCCTCCCAAAAATGAAAACGTTCCCCTTCTAAATACTGGTTACATATATGCAATTTCTAACAGTTTTCTCTTTATAATAGAAGGAAATGTTCACAAGTTTGTCACTATTATATTTTCGAGATATAACGCTTTTCTTCCATAATATAGTGTTCCTCAGACGTAAGACTTCTATATTATATGTGAGGTGTATGCAACTTATGTTGTATATACGATGTATATTTATCCTCTCCCCCTCCCCTACTTGCTTACAACAAAAAAAACGAGCTGGGGAATCTCCCCTGCTCGTCAGTTGTCTTACTTCGTTCCGAATAAACGGTCACCAGCATCACCAAGACCTGGTACTACATATCCGTGGTCATTTAATTTCTCATCTAATGCTGCTACATAAATATCAACATCAGGATGTTCTTCTTGTACTACTTTTACCCCTTCTGGAGCTGCAACGATACACATTAATTTAATTTGTTTCGCACCGCGCTTTTTCAGAGAGTTAATTGCTTCAGCCGCAGAACCACCTGTTGCTAGCATCGGATCTAGTACGATAAAGTCACGCTCTTCTACATCCGTTGGAAGTTTCACATAGTATTCTACCGGTTGCAATGTTTTAGGGTCACGGTATAAACCAACGTGTCCTACTTTTGCTGCTGGAATTAATTTCAGAATTCCATCAACCATTCCTAAACCTGCACGTAAAATCGGAATTAAACCAAGTTTTTTACCAGCGATCACTTTTGTTGTCGCTTTGCTTACAGGTGTTTCAATTTCAATGTCCTTAAGTGGAAGGTCGCGAGTAATTTCGAAAGCCATTAAGCTTGCTACTTCGTCCACTAATTCACGAAAATCTTTCGTACCTGTATTCTTATCGCGAATATATGTAATCTTATGTTGAATTAACGGGTGATCAAATACATACAGTTTTCCCATGTGAATCTCTCCTTTAGATGATATTCATGCGTTTGCACGCTTTTTTACACTATTTACGATTGTAAAGAAAACGCTACTAATATTCAAGGGCAAATTTGGCAAAATCATGATTTTACGATGAATCTATCTAGTATCTTTACCAATTATGGGAGCTGTATCCTTCATTATATCGCCAAAATTTATTCATCATTTGTATACATACTTTAAAAATAATATATGTCCACAAAAAAGACCGCCAAAACAATTAAGTCTCGGCAGTCTTCTTCAATCTATTATAGATTTGGATACATTGTGAATTTGCTAGTTAACGCTTCTACACGCTTACGTACTTCTTCTAATGCAGCTTCATTTTCATGATTTTTTAATGTATAAGCAATAAGTGACGCAATTTCATCCATTTCTTCTAAACCGAAACCACGAGATGTTACAGCTGCTGTACCGATACGTACACCACTTGTTACAAATGGGCTTGCTGTTTCAAATGGAATTGTATTTTTGTTCACTGTAATACCAACTTCATCTAATACGTGCTCTGCTACTTTACCTGTGATTTCTAAGTTACGAACATCAATCAAGATTAAGTGATTGTCTGTTCCGCCAGAAACAAGTGTAAGTCCTTCTTTTTGAAGACCTTCAGCTAAGCGGTTCGCATTGTTAATGATATTTTGTGCATATGTTTTGAAATCATCTTGAAGTGCTTCACCAAATGCAACAGCTTTTGCAGCGATTACGTGCATAAGTGGACCACCTTGAATACCAGGGAAGATTGATTTATCAATTTGTTTTGCAAATTGCTCTTCACATAAAATCATACCACCACGCGGACCACGTAACGTTTTATGTGTTGTCGTTGTAACGAAATGTGCATGTGGTACTGGATTTGGGTGTAAACCAGCAGCTACTAAACCAGCGATATGTGCCATATCAACCATTAAATAAGCGCCCACTTCATCTGCAATCTCACGGAATCGCTTGAAATCGATAACACGAGGGTATGCACTTGCACCTGCAACGATTAATTTTGGTTTATGTTCTTTTGCTTTTGCTAATACATCATCGTAATTAATACGGTGAGAGTCAGCATCCACGCCATATTCTACGAAATTATATTGTACTCCACTGAAGTTAACAGGGCTTCCGTGTGTTAAGTGACCACCATGAGATAAGTTCATACCAAGTACTGTATCGCCTTGCTCTAAAATCGTGAAGTATACTGCCATGTTCGCTTGTGCACCAGAGTGTGGTTGAACATTTACGTGCTCTGCGCCGAAAATTTCTTTCACGCGATCACGTGCGATATCTTCTACTACGTCTACGTGTTCACAGCCACCATAGTAACGTTTTCCAGGATATCCTTCAGCATACTTATTCGTTAAAACAGAACCTTGTGCCTCCATTACTGCTTCACTTACGAAGTTTTCCGAAGCAATTAACTCAATCTTTGAACGCTGTCTTCCTAGTTCTGCCTCAATTGCAGCAAATACCTTTTCATCTTGACGTTTTAAATGATCCACCAAAATCCCCCTTTTCTGAACGAATTACATCGATTCCCAACAGTTTTTTCTTATTTATTCAGAAAAAACGAAAATTCAGGTTGTAATTCTTTCGAACCTTCATGTTTTCAACTACATTCTAACATGACTTTCTATATCATAAAAGAAAAAAAAGACCGAAAATCGGTCTTTTCTTTCTTCTATTATAAAGTCAGACAACATACCTTTTATCTTATGATAAACAGTTACTATATGACTTCCTAATTTCTCATATTTAACGGCAAGTGGTAGTCTCTTCCACTGCCGCATAGACAGCACGCGCTCCACCAATTAGTTTTCCACGTGTTTTGGCCATCGTTACATGCGCACTTCCAATTGCCTTCACACTTGTACGAACCGGAACAGCTACATGCTTTAAATGCATACCGATAAATGTATCACCAATATCCATTCCTGCATCAGCTTTAATAAACTCAACTACTACCGGATCTTTCAAATTGTGATACGCGTATGTCCCCAATGCACCACCTGCTGATCTAACAGGCGTAACTGTTACAATTTCAAATTGATATTTTATCGCTACTTCTCTCTCAACTACTAAAGCACGGTTTAAATGCTCACAACATTGAAACGCTAATTCAATACCTATTTGCTCTTGAAATTGTTTTAACTCAGAGAAAATCGCCTCTGCTACTTCCATCGTTCCTGATGTTCCAATTCTTTCGCCTAGCACTTCGCTCGTGCTACAACCCACTACAAAAATTTGACCGCTTTGTAATGAAGCTTGTTCTTGGAAATCAGAAAGCGACATTTGTAGCTGTTCTCTTACCTTTACGATTTCTGTCATTACGCCTCTTCCTTTCACAGGTTGGTTCACCAAATTATATTTCACACTACTGATAGTTAGAATCTATTACTTTGTTTCGTATGTTTTAATTTTTCCTACGCGGTTTTCGTGACGACCACCTTCATAGTCAGTTGTTAACCAGATTTTCGCGATATCACGCGCTAGACCAGCACCAATTACACGCTCACCCATCGCTAGCATATTAGTGTCATTATGCTCTCTCGTTGCTTTCGCGCTGAAAGTATCATGAACTAACGCACAACGGATACCATTTACTTTGTTTGCTGCGATTGACATACCAATGCCTGTCCCACAAACTAAAATACCACGATCTACTTCACCATTCGCTACCATTTCAGCTGCTGGAAACGCAAAGTCAGGGTAATCAACAGAACCAGCTTCACATTCACAACCTAAATCAATATATTCAATATTTAACTCTTCTAATAAACTTACAAGTTCTTTGCGGATATTCATACCGCCGTGATCAGATGCTATTACTACTTTCATTTTTACCCCTCCAAAGTTTCAATCAATTATCTTCATTTCACACTCGCTACCTCACATAGGAAGAAGTGATCTCCAATATCGTATTATACACGAAACATCAACCTACTGAATGTTTTTTCAGTAAAGTTTGTACAAGTTTTTCCATCTCATCTAACGTTTCTTTATAAATAGAAAGCGAGCCTCCAAATGGATCTGAAATGTCCTTGCCTATACCTTCAGTTAATCCATATAACGTATTTAATTTCTTTTCAACGCTCGGATAATGCCCAAGTACAATTTGCTTATGGTTTTCTGTCATCGTTACGACAATATCAGCCCAATCAAGCAAAGTTTCATTTATTTGCTGCGCCGCATGATCAATTAAAATTCCTTTTTCAGCTAAAGCTTCCTTCGCATGTACCGATGCATCGCTCCCAGGATAGGCGAAAACACCAGCAGATTGCACTTCAAACTTATCTCCTCCGTGATGACGAAGCAACGCCTCAGCCATTGGACTACGACATGTATTGCCAGTACAAACAAATAACACTCGTTTCATTCAAACCCACCCCTATATTCGATTTCTTACCATTCATCATAACTTACATTAGAATAGAACAAAAGAAATGTGAATATACAAAAGGCGCATTTCTCTTATATTTTTTCTAAGAAAAATGCGCCTTATCCACATATATGTGAAACCCTATTTCCAAGTGCCTAGGGTATTTTAACATACATGCTGAACATGCAACAAAAATAAGGAATCCATTTCATACGAAACGGATTCCTCTTATATTGCAATTATTTCATTGTAACTTTCATTACTTCTGTTGAACCTTTTGTAGCTGCTACGCCTACAGTTGTCTTAATAGACTCAGCTGCATCTGTGTTTGTAATAACAATTGGAGTAATTGTGCTTTTCGCTTTTTCACGGATTAATTCTAAGTCGAATGAGATTAATTTATCTCCAGCTTTTACAGCTTGGCCTTCAGAAACGTGAGCTTCGAAACCTTCGCCTTCCATTTTTACAGTTTCTAATCCAACGTGGATTAAAATTTCTGTACCGTTTTTCGCTTTAATTCCGATAGCATGTTTTGTGTGGAATAATTGTACGATTTCACCATCAACTGGAGATACAACTACACCTTCAGTAGGATCGATTGCAACACCGTCACCCATCATACGACCAGCAAATACTGGATCTGGTACTTCTTCAATATTTTTCACTGCTCCAGTTAATGGAGCTACGATTGTTTCTTCATTTGTTTTTGAACCAAGACCGAATAATTTTTTAAACATAGGATAGTCCTCCTTATAATTTACCTAAAAGTTTATAGGGCAATCCCTAGTAAAGCTCGGGATACATGTAAGACTTCATACTTCGAATATTATACTGTAAAAACGCTTTCGAAATAAATTACGTCATTACTAATAGACTCTTATTGTAGCGCTTCACAAAATTCCAGTCAATTCTGATTGTCTGAATAACAATTAGAAGTTAACTTCTATTCATATTTTCTCTTTTTTTGCCCAACTTGTCTAGAGGTCTTTACTACATTTTATTTTTTGTTGTTAATTTGTAAAATTTAATTCAAACTTTTTTCAAAATCCACTTGACTAAAGTAAGTAACTATTTTATTATTACTTATGTAAGGTAAGTTAATAACTTTTAGGAGGTTTTTAAAAATGATGGATTTCGGTCTACTTATTATTCGTCTTATTATAGGAATTACATTCATGGGTCATGGCGCTCAAAAATTATTTGGTTGGTTCGGCGGTTACGGTTTAAAAGGAACAGGTGGCTGGATGGAGTCAATCGGTTTACGTCCTGGTGTATTTATGGCATTTATGGCTGGCGCAACTGAATTACTAGGTGGTTTCTTATTTGCATCAGGTATTTTCATTGTAGTTGGTTCATTATTTATCGTTGGAACAATGTTAATGGCTATCTTCACTGTTCACGGAAAAAATGGTTACTGGGTAACACAAAACGGATATGAATATAACTTAATGTTAATCGCTGTCGCTGTTGGTGTAGCTTTAATCGGACCTGGCGCATACGTTTTACTTTAATTTTTATCTCAAATTTGAGATTCTTGAAAAAAGAACTTACTTCATTACAATTGAAGTAAGTTCTTTTTATGAAACAAAATATTATTTCCAGCAGGATTTTCTCATCGTTATCTTGTAAACAAACAATAAGTATTCATATTTAGAAAGGGGATTACAAGCATGTTATCCATTAATCCAAATGAACAAACTGAAAAAGATAATTACAAATTACTTACTGGAAGTATCATCCCTCGTCCTGTCGCATTCGTTACTTCTATAACAAAAGAAGGTGTACTAAACGGAGCACCATATAGTTATTTCAATATTGTCGCTGCTAATCCACCACTTATCTCAGTATCTGTACAACGAAAAGCCGGAGAAAGAAAGGACACTTCCCGAAACGCAATTGAAAAAGGAGAATTTGTCGTACATATTTCTGACGAATCATATGTAGCAGCAATTAACGAAACAGCAGCTAACCTCCCGCCAAATGAAAGTGAAATTGAACTAGCAAAACTAACACCAATCGAAAGTGAAGTCATCTCTGTTCCAGGTGTAAAAGAAGCAAATATTCGAATGGAATGCGTATTAGAACGTGCAATTCCACTTGGCGGAACGGAAGACTCACCAGCTTGTGATCTACTAATTGGACGCGTCGTTCGTTTCCACGTTGCCGAACATCTATATGAAAAAGGGCGCATTCACGCCGAAGGACTCAAACCAATAAGCCGCCTAGCAGGACACAACTATGCAAAATTAGGAGAACAATTTGAATTGGTTAGGCCAGTTTAAAAGTGGAAGTGGCCCGTTTAGCTCTGACCAGCTAAGGTTCTCTCGCACAAAAGGTGCTTTTTACCTTTCGTGCGGGAGGTTCTTAGATGCGAAGAGCTGGCCACTGGAACTGGATAATATCTAAAAGCGGAAGCGGCTCGCTCAGAATGAGAGGGGGATGGAGTTTCTGACGTAGAGGCGCTTTTTGCCTCGCAGGAAGACGCGAAGCCACCGACCATTCTAGCCGTTGGAACTGGATATATTTAAAAGCAAGGCGGCTAGATTCCCCCCATCACTCAAATATAAAATCCCCTGCTTTTTAGCAGGGGATTTTATCATTGTAATTCTTCCTTCTTTTCCTCTAAAGTAGGCATTTTCTCTTTTTTCGGCTTCCCTAGCTTAATTACGAAGAAGTATAGGGAAAGCAATGTGATAAGAAAAACAATTAAAAACGGGTACGGAGAGTAAAAGGCACGCGCCGCCTCAGTCTTTCCCGCAACAAATTTCAATGACTCAATATCTAAAAACTCAGCAAACATTTGTACACCGAGCATACTAAACCAAAAAACAAAAAAACTAATAATAATACCAAAAACTTGCTTCAATCTCGTCATTCATCTCATCCTTTCTATATCTGTAATTTTTAGCGCAATAAATATAGTACAAACAAAATATTCACAGAAAGGAACTATCTCACCATTCACGAATTAACTTAATCCAACCTAACATCGAAATTTGCAAAATAATACCCCAAATTATAAGTCTTCTTAGCCATCGAGGATAGAAGGTTAAAAATTTAACATACCATTCCAATAGCTTGTTCATAATTCCCTCCTACATAAAATTATATAGGAAAAAGGATATATAATCCAAACCCAACCAAAATGATACCACCTACTATCTCACCATATGTACCGAGCATATCTTTCACATGTCTCCCAATTAATAAACCCATCCACGCTAATAACATGCTAACAAATCCAAAAAGTAAAATCGTAATAATTGTTTGTGCTCCATAAATACCAAGACTAAGTCCTACTGAGAAACTATCTATACTGACGCCAAATGCAAATACGAATAAACTAATTCCAATAGGGGCTGTTCTAGTCTCTTCATTTTGTAAAATGCTCGAATATACGATATAAAACCCTAGTCCGATTAATAAAATAGCACCCGCAAAATGTGCGATATCTCCATACTTCTCTGATAAAAAACGACCTAGTACCATTCCTATAAACGGCATAATAATATGAAATATCCCTATCGTCATACCAATATACAGGATTTGTCTTAACTTTAGGGGTATCATCCCCATACCAAGACTCACCGAGAACGCATCCATCCCTAAGGCGAATGCCATAATTATTAAAGGTATTAGCTGTTCAAACGTCATTCATGCCCCTCCTTGGACGTGCTACTTCACAATATGCTTATCCAAGGAGAAATATTCTGTTTGCTAATCTTACCTTATCATTCAATAATAATATGATGTCCTGCCGCTTTTGTTAAACGATTCATAATTGCATTCCCTATTCCTTCATTAGGGAATGACTCACTAAAAATAACATCCACTTCACTTGCATCAAATGTTCTAAGTACATCATATAATTTAGTCGCAACACTAGCTAAGTCACTTCTAACACCACAAGATAATATAACATCTGCACTATATACATGCTGATACTCTTCTGTCGTTAATACGCCTACTTTAAATCCTTCTTCCTTTTTCTCATCCACAAGATGCTGAATAAACTCACGTGAGCCCTCAACAATACTAAGTGGTGCTTTCGGGGCATAATGTGTGTATTTCATTCCAGGCGATTTCGGTTTTTCCTTCTCATCCTTTAAAGCTGGATCTAAAGAAACAGTACCTATCACCGCTTCTAATTGTTCTTTCGTAATCCCACCTGGACGTAATATTGTTGGAACCGCGCTTGTACAATCAATTACAGTTGATTCAACGCCTACTCCAGTTGCACCACCATCAACAATACCTGCAATCTTCCCATTCAAATCTTCATATACGTGAGAAGCTAATGTTGGACTTGGACGCCCTGAACGATTCGCACTTGGTGCCGCAACAGGTACATTCGCCTCTTCAATAAGAGCAAGTGCAATTGGATGATCAGGCATTCTTACTCCAACCGTATTAAGTCCTGCCGTCACCTTCTCTGAAATCCCTTCTTTTCTCGGCAAAATAATTGTTAATGGTCCTGGCCAAAAATGCGCCATTAACTTCTCTGCAACTGGTGGAATTTCTTTCACAATCCCATCTAACTGAGATTTTGTACCTATATGGACAATAAGTGGATTATCACTCGGTCTTCCTTTCGCTTGGAAAATTTTCGCGATTGCTTCATCATCCATCGCATTTGCACCTAACCCATATACTGTTTCCGTAGGGAAAGCAACCGCCTCATTTTCTCTTAATAATTTTGCTGCTTCTTGTAACTGTGGATAATATTTTTTTCTTTCCACAACATTATCCACAACCCACATGTTTGTATGCATTTTTTTCCACGTCCTTTTCTACCCTTAAATACTTGTATATTTTTAGTTTACTATGAGATTTATCCAAAAGACAAACAAGGTTTATCCACAAAATGTGGATAAACCTAATTAATCCGTGGATAACTTTGTGAATAGCTGACAATTTAGTATTATTGCATTCTGCTCTTTTATATTTTTACAAAAATGTTCTAGTTGTTGAATTCCCTCTGGAACCTCATCCTTTTCTATAGTAAAAAAGTCAAAAAACTGAAAGATCGGTACAGATTGTGGATGATTTGTTAGTAAGTACAATTGTTGAACACTTTTTTCTTTCATATACTGCAAAAACATTTCAAAAAAATATAAGAAAGTCTGTTTATCCACATGAGGTGTGAATAAACAAGAACGAATAAGCACATCTTCCCCACTTTGTTCATAACCAATTACAGCTCGTATTTCTTCCGCCTCTTCCAAAATCATAAATTGTGCGTACAACTCATTTATTTTATCATCTTTTTTATTAGCTTGTCCGAAAAAAGAATGTAATCTTTCCACATCTGCTTTCGTAGCAAAATACACTTTCTTCATAATAAATCCCTCCTCATTTTTATATATGAAGAGGGATTTATTAATAGTACTATTTAGAGAATAAAGATGTAAAAGCTTCTACAATAAACAATTTAACTTCTGGCTTTTCTTCTTCCTCTTCTACTTTTACATACTCATTTTGCTTTTCTTGTTTTTTCTCCACAGGTTTCTCCACTTTTTCCACAGTTTTTATTTCTTCTTTACTTACAGGCTGCTCTTCGACTTTTGTTTCATTTTTTACTACTTTCTTTTCAGAAGCTGTTACTTTTTTTACTACTTCCTGCTTTACAGCTTTCGTTTCTTTTACCTTATCTACTTTCTTATCTACTTTCTTCTCTTCTTTATCTATTACTTCCTCATCTAGTTGTTTCACCTGCTCCTCTTCAGGAGATTCCGCCTTCACAACGTGCTCTTCTTTTCTTACAGCTGTCCCGCTCGAAAAATCTAAGAAACACATTGGTGGAAATAATACACACCACCAGTTCGCCCCTTCACCTTCTCCAATTGTGATTAATACTGCTTCATATTCTCCTGCTGGATAAATAAAATTCCCGTATACCTTTGTAGGAAACTTTACATTCTTACTAAATTTCACTTGAAATGAATCTTTACTTCCTTCTCTTTTTAACGTATTTTCCACCGTTTTCTCGATTTCTGGAATATGACTTTGAATTACTTTGCGTGCCTCTTCAAATGAAGTTAAATCCGCTACCCACCCATCAATTTGTGCTTTTACTTCATCACGCACTTTACGCTTTAATGCCTGGTCTTTATCTGAATCACTATTTGCTAAAATTCGTAATCGAACGGCCTCTTTCGGAATAACTGAAGGCCCTTTCGCATCAGCTTTCATATATCCAAACTGCACAAGTAACTGTGCACCAATTAATAGTATAAGAAGATAAGCAATAACTTGTTTTTTCATTTCCTCCACCGTCCCTTCTACAAACAGTGTGGACAGACTTTCATCTTTCTAAACTATTAAATTCAAAATCTATATGAATTTTTCCACAAAAAAATAGAGTAAGGTGTGAACCTTACTCCATCTCTGCAAATACCATACGATCTTTTCCGTTAATATCGAAAACAACCTCAACATGAGCATATGGAAAAGCTTGTTGTAACAATCTTTTTACATCCTCACCTTGTCCTACTCCAATTTCAAACGCCACAATCGCTTTCTTCTGCAACACATTCGGCAATTCTTCCATAAAACGGCGATAGAAATCTAATCCGTCTTCACCACCAACAAGTGCTCTCTTCGGCTCATGCTCTTTCACAACAGGAGAAAGACCACGCCAATCCTCTTCCGGTATATATGGAGGATTTGAAACAACAACATCTAGCTTTTGACCCGTTTTATGAAATGGTGACAATAAATCACCGTGATAGAACGTTACTTCTGCACCTAAAGCTTTTGCATTTTCTTTTGCAACTTCAATCGACTCTTGTGCAATATCTACTGTATAAACATGAAGATTTTCATTTTCTAAAGCAAGCGTAATAGAAATCGCTCCACTACCTGTACCTATATCTGCTACATGTAGTTTCTCATCACCAAAATGGCGCTCGATTCTTTCTAATACTCCCACTATAAGCTCTTCTGTTTCCGGTCTTGGTATTAATACTTCTTCATTCACAAAGAAAGACCGTCCATAAAACATTTCATAACCAATCATATATTGAATAGGAATACCTTCTACATGCTTGTGGATAAACTCCGTAAAGCTTTTCTCTTGATCCTCAGTTATTTCTTCACGCATATTCATAAGTAATCCTGTTCTGTTCACCTTTAATACATGACAAAGGACAATTTCTCCCGCATTTTCATCTCGTCCATTTTCCTGTAAAAAAGAAGAAGCCCATTTCAGGGCTTCATAGACACGCATTACTCAGCTGCCTCCATCTTTTGAGCCTGATCTTCCATCACTAAGGCATTGATGAAATCATCTAACTTACCTTGTAAGATTTGATCTAGCTTTTGAATCGTTAAACCGATTCGATGGTCTGTAACACGGTTTTGCGGGAAGTTATACGTACGAATACGCTCTGAACGATCTCCCGTACCAACAGCTTGTTTACGGTTTTGATCATACTCAGCTTGCGCTTCTTGTCTAAACTTATCATAAACACGTGCGCGTAATACTTTCATCGCTTTTTCTTTATTCTTGATCTGTGATTTCTCATCCTGACAAGATACAACTACACCAGTCGGTAAATGCGTTAAACGCACCGCTGACATCGTTGTATTAACGCTCTGTCCACCAGGTCCACTAGAAGCGAATGTATCAACACGAACATCTTTCTCATGAATATCAATTTCTACTTCTTCTGCCTCTGGTAATACAGCTACAGTTGCTGTAGATGTATGAATACGTCCACCAGATTCCGTTTCAGGAACACGTTGTACACGGTGAGCACCATTCTCGAATTTCAGCTTCGCGAAAGCACCTTTACCATTAATCATAAAGATAATCTCTTTATATCCACCTAACTCTGTATAGCTAGCCTCAATAATCTCCGTTTTCCAGCCCTGTACCTCAGCGTAACGGCTATACATACGGTATAAGTCACCAGCAAATAAAGCTGCCTCATCTCCACCAGCAGCTCCACGAACCTCAACGATAACGTTCTTATCATCATTAGGGTCTTTTGGAACAAGTAAAATTTTCAGACGCTCTGATAATGTTTTATCTTGTGATTCTAACTCAGAAACTTCTTCTTTTACCATTTCACGCATTTCTGCGTCTAACTTATCTTCTAACATTGCTTTCGCATCTTTTAATTGCTCACGAACATCCTTATACTCACGATACACCTCTACCGTTTCCTGTATATCAGACTGTTCCTTTGAATATTCACGAAGCTTATTTGAATCACTAATAATCGCTGGATCACTTAACAATTCATTTAACTTCTCATAACGATTTTCTACAGCTTGCAAACGATCTAACACATCATTCACCTCTACATCCTAGTATCTAATACAAATAGTATATGGTACTTACTCAAAAAAACGCAAATTATATTTAAAAGTGGCGGTGGCTCTTTCAGCTCTGACCAGCTAAGGTTCTTTCGACCTAAAGGTGCTTTTTACCTTTTGGGCGGAAGGTTCTTAGATGCGAAGAGCTAGCCACCAGAACTAGATATATTTAAAAGCGTAAGCGGCTCACACCGCTCATTCTCTCTATTTTGAAAAAAACCCGCCTTGCGCAGCGAGTTTTACTTATCTTTGTTTGCAGGTACTGCATGACAATGACGACAACGCGGTTCATACGTTTCTGAAGCTCCAACTAAAATAATTGGATCATCAAATGCCGCTGGTTCTCCATCAATTAATCGTTGTGTACGACTTGCTGGAGATCCACATACAGAACATACTGCTTGTAGTTTTGTCACATGTTCAGCAATCGCCATCAGCTGAGGAACTTGTCCAAATGGTAGACCACGGAAATCTTGGTCTAAACCAGCTACAATGACACGATAGCCACGATTTGCCAATACTTGCACCACTTCCACAATGTCCCCATCAAAAAATTGCACCTCATCGATTGCAATAACATCCAGCTCTTCTGTAATATGTTCAAATATATCCTTTGAAGCTGAAACAGGAACTGCTTTTACCTTTAATCCGTTATGTGATACTACATCTTCTTCACTATATCGATTATCAATACATGGTTTAAATACAATTGCATGTTGTTTTGCAAATTGCGTACGGCGCACACGGCGGATTAGCTCTTCTGACTTGCCAGAAAACATACTACCGCAAATCACTTCAATCCAGCCATTTTGATTTATTAAGTACATGAAGCTCTCCTTTCATCTACTTTTCAGTTAAAAGTAGGGTAAAGGTATAATATTTTCGCAAAAAAAACAGACAAGCGAATACATACACTTGCCTGTTTTATGTTTTTATTACTTAAGACCGTATTTCTTATTGAAGCGGTCAACGCGTCCGTCTGCAGTAGCAAACTTCTGACGTCCAGTGTAGAATGGGTGAGAATCAGAACTGATCTCAACTTTTAGTAATGGATAAGTGTTACCATCTTCCCACTCAACAGTTTCGTTAGATCCTTTAGTAGATCCGCTTAAGAATTTGAAGCCTGTGTTTGTGTCCATGAATACAACTTTCTTGTAATCTGGGTGAATTCCTGCTTTCATTCTTTTCATCTCCTTCCGCCCTGAATCATTTTCGAAACAGAGTTTTTCATCTTCAGCTGCATACACAACTATATTGATGAAACACATATGATGAAATTATAACAAGGCTAACTTCATTTTGCAACTACCTGTTTTTGTCTTTTTAATTTTAAAAGCGCAAGCGGCTCGTTCAGAATGGGAGGGGGATGGAGCTTCTGACGTAGAGGCGCTTTTTGCCTCGTAGGAAGACGCGAAGCCACCGACCATTCTAGCCGCTGGAGCTGGATATTAAATTGAAAGTGGAGGTGGCTCGCTCAGCTCTGACCAGCTAAGGTTCTTTCGCCCTAAAGGTGCTTTTTACCTTTTGGGCGGAAGGTTCTTAGATGCGAAGAGCTAGCCACCGGAACTGGATATTATCTTAAAGTGGAGACAGCTCGTTCAAAATCGCAGGCTATTTGGAGCTCTCGACCCTGAAGCGCTTTTTGCTTCATGCGAGAGAGCAAAATGACCGGAGATTTTAGCCGCTGGAGCTCGATATTATCTTAAAGTGGAGACGGCTCGTTTAGCTCTGACTGGCTAAGGTTCTCTCACTTATTTCTCTCTTTAATATCACCTAAACAGCATAAAAAACTCGCTTACTATAAAATAAGCGAGTCCTGATTTTTTCCCTTTACTTAGTTGTTACATACCTTTTTGAGTCTGCAACAATGTTTTGTAAAAACTCTTCATTTGTCTTCGTTTGACGAAGCTTACGTAAGAAACTTTCAACGAAGTCTGGTGTATCACGCATTGTTTTACGAATGCCCCATAACTTGTCTAAATGTTCTTTTGGAATTAATAGATCTTCTTTACGTGTACCAGAACGACGAATATCGATCGCCGGGAAGATACGACGTTCAGCTAATGAACGATCTAAGTGAAGTTCCATATTTCCAGTTCCTTTAAATTCCTCGTAAATAACATCGTCCATACGTGATCCTGTATCAACAAGGGCTGTTGCTAAAATTGTTAAGCTACCGCCTTCTTCAATATTACGCGCAGCTCCAAAGAAACGCTTCGGTCTATGGAAGGCAGCTGGATCGATACCACCTGATAATGTTCTACCACTTGGTGGAATAACGAGGTTGTAAGCTCGAGCTAAACGGGTAATACTATCCATTAAAATGATAACATCTTTCTTGTGCTCTACAAGACGCATCGCACGTTCTAACACAAGCTCAGCTACTTTAATATGATTTTCTGGCACTTCATCAAAAGTAGAACTTACAACATCTCCTTTAACAGAACGTTCAATGTCTGTTACTTCCTCTGGACGCTCATCAATTAAAAGTACAATTAATTCTGCTTCCGGATGATTTGTTGTAACACTATGCGCGATTTCTTTTAATAGACTTGTTTTACCAGCCTTTGGAGGCGCAACAATTAAACCACGTTGTCCAAATCCAACTGGTGCGATTAAATCCATGATGCGTGTCGGTAACTTTTTAGGTTCCGTTTCCAATTTCATTTGGCGATCTGGGTATAATGGTGTTAATGCAGGGAAATGCACACGCTCTTTTGCTGAATCTGGATCATCTCCGTTTACAGCTTCAACTTGTAATAACCCAAAATAGCGTTCATTTTCTTTCGGAGGTCGTACTTTACCAGAAACCTTATCTCCATTACGTAAATCGAAACGACGAATTTGCGAAGCTGAGATATAAATATCTTCTGAGCTTGGAGAATAGTTGATAGGACGTAGGAATCCAAATCCTTCTGATTGAATAATTTCTAATACGCCTTCCATGAAAAAGAAACCTTCTTTTTCTGCTCGAGCTTTCAAAATAGAAAAAATTAACTCTTTTTTCGTTAATTTGCTATAATACGAAATCTTAAATTCTTTCGCAAGCTCGTATAACTCTTTTAATTTCATGTTTTCTAATGCTGCAATTGACAAATTCATTCAGACACCACACTTTAACGTTATTCTCTTTTTTCATGGGTAAAGGGAAAAAATACGGAAGGCAAATAATTAATAATGAAAGGCAATAAGTTCAAGTAGGGTAATATTCACTATTGTAACCCTTTTATCTAGTTTTAATCAATACGTTGGAACACAAATACAAGAAGCGAAGACAAGAAAATTTGTCTTCGCTTCTTATTTAATTTAGTTCCAGCTCCGATAGTTAGAAAAGTCGACCATTTTAACCTTTCTGAGCGAGCCGCTTGCACTTTTTATTTAATCCAGCTCCGGTGTCTAGAAGGGTCAGTCATTTCCCCCCTTCCTGCGAGGCACAAAACGCCTCTTCGTCAGGAGTTCCAATGCCTTCCCCTTCTGAGCAAGCCACCTCCGCTTTTTACTTAATCCAGCTTCAGCAGCTAGAATGGTCGGTGGCTTCACTTCTTCCTACGAGGCAAAAAGCGCCTCTACGTCAGAAGCTCCATCCCCCTCCCATTCTGAACGAGCTGCTTACGCTTTTTATTTAATAACCAAGTTTGGTTTTTTATTCAAGCTATGACGTCCATCCACGAAGCGAACTGTGCCTGATTTTGCGCGCATAACAAGGGATTGCGTTGTTCCTACGCTACCTTTAAATTGAACACCGCGTAATAGTTCTCCATCTGTTACGCCTGTTGCTGCAAAGATTGCATCGTCACCTTTTACTAAGTCCTCCATGCGAAGGATACGATTAATGTCTTCTATGCCCATTTTTTTACAACGTGCTAATTCAGCTTCGTTTTGTGGCAATAGTTTCCCGTGAATTTCTCCACCTAAACATTTTAAAGCAACTGCTGCTAATACACCTTCAGGTGCTCCACCAGATCCAAATAAAATATCTACACCTGTACGATCAAACGCTGTATTAATCGCTCCAGCTACATCTCCATCATTAATCAATTTAATGCGCGCACCAGCTTTACGAATTTCTTCGATAATTTCTTGATGACGTGGACGATTTAAAACTGTCGCTACAACATCTTCAATATCTTTATTTTTCGCTTTCGCAACTGCACGTAAGTTATCAATAATAGGCGCATCAATGTCGACCGCCCCAACTGCTTCTGGGCCAACCGCGATTTTATCCATGTACATGTCAGGGGCATGTAACAAATTACCGTGGTCTGCAATTGCAATAACAGCAAGAGCATTCCAGCCACCAGCTGCTACGATGTTTGTCCCTTCTAAAGGATCAACCGCAACGTCTACACGTGGTCCATATCCTGTACCTAATTTCTCTCCGATATATAGCATTGGTGCTTCATCCATCTCACCTTCACCAATTACAACTGTACCTTTCATCGGAATTGTATCAAATACATCACGCATAGCTGATGTTGCTGCACCGTCTGCCTCATCCTTTTTCCCGCGCCCCATCCAACGCGCTGATGATAAAGCTGCAGCCTCTGTTACACGTACTAACTCCATAGATAAACTTCTCTCCACGATAATCCCTCTCCTTTAAGTCTTTATATTTCTGCCGTATTTTGTGAACCGTGTTTTTCTATAAAGTGATACTTCCGCAAGTAGTGATGCTTCGCTTCCCCCTTGCGGAAGTATCACTTATGCGTTCTTCATTTCTTCAATTTCTTGCTTTGTCATTTGTTCTCGCCAAATGTTTGCTCCAAGCCCTTTAAGCTTGTCCACTATATTCTCATAACCTCGATCAATATGCTCCAGTCCTGTTACTTCTGTAATTCCATCTGCCATTAATCCTGCAATAACAAGTGCCGCTCCTGCTCGTAAATCACTCGCCTTCACTTTTGCACCTTGCAATAATACAGGACCAGTTACAATTGCCGAACGACCCTCTACTTTAATTTGAGCATTCATACGACGTAATTCATCAATGTGTTTGAAACGGGCACCGTAAATTGTATCTGTTACAACTCCCGTCCCGTGCGCCTTTGTTAAAAGCGTCGTAAACGGCTGTTGTAAATCCGTTGGAAAACCTGGATATACAAGCGTTTTGATATCAACTACTTTTAACTTTCTATTACCGTTCACCGTAATTTGATCATCGTTCGTTTCAACTTGAACACCAGCTTCTCTTAGCTTTGCAGTAACTGATTCTAAATGCTGAGGAATAACGTTATCAACCGTTACTTCTCCTCCTGATGCAGCTCCTAGAATCATATACGTACCAGCTTCAATACGATCTGGGATGATAGTATGGTGACAACCATGTAAAGAGTCAACACCATCTATTCGGATTACATCAGTACCAGCACCTTTAATACGTGCTCCCATGCTTGTTAACAATGTAGCTACATCAATGATCTCAGGCTCTTTCGCTGCATTTTCAATAACAGTTCTACCTTTTGCTCGTACAGCTGCTAGCATAATATTAATCGTAGCTCCTACACTAACAACATCTAAATAAATACGTGCCCCGCGTAGCTCATCTGCTCTTAAATAGATGGCACCTTGTTCATTCGTAACATGTGCACCTAGCGCTTCAAACCCTTTAATATGCTGATCAATCGGCCTCGGGCCTAAATGACATCCACCCGGAAGCCCAATAACAGCTTTTTTAAAACGGCCAAGCATTGCACCCATTAAATAATAAGAAGCGCGCAATTTTTTCACTTTTCCATTTGGCAAAGGCATTGCAACCATGTTAGAAGGATCGACTACCATCTCCTCCTCCTGTCCATAAGTTACTTTCCCTCCAATTTCCTCTAGTAAGTCTCCTAACATTTTCACGTCCGAAATATTAGGGACACCACCAATAGTTACTGGAGTATCTGCTAAAATTGTCGCTGGAATTAATGCAACGGCACTGTTCTTTGCACCACTTACTCGAATTGTTCCATTTAAAGCTCTTCCGCCTTCAATTAGCAATTTTTCCATATTGAGCTCCCTTCTTGTGAATGTATTTACTTTCTATCTTTTTATAGAAAGCTCCCCTTAAGAATCTCAATTACTCTTTCCATCCCAAAACTCAATAAATAGGAAACCATTATCTTCATTTCTCCTGTAGCACGAATAGATAAAGATCAACTATTCATCGAATGTACTTTATCAATTTAGATACGTTATCACATTTATTAATAGGACTATGCACATTATTTTCTATTTAAAAACCAAAAATGATAAAATCTTTAGACTTGTTCACGCTTTCATTATACAACGAAAGGAAACCGTCTAAAAGACTAGACGGTTTCCAAAACGGAATTTTATTCTTACGCTTTACCGTTAGAACCGAATTCGCGAATTTTACCAATAACAGTTGCTTTGATAGCGTCGCGGCCAGGTCCGATAAATTTACGAGGATCGTAAACTTCTTGGTCTTTGTTTAATACTTCACGAACAGCTTTTGTAAACTCGATTTGGTTCTCAGTGTTTACGTTGATTTTTGAAGTACCTAAAGAGATAGCTTTTTCGATATCAGCAGTTGGGATACCAGTACCACCATGTAATACTAAAGGTACGCCAGTGAAGTCACGAACTTGTTCCATTTCAGCGAATCCTAAGTTAGGCTCACCTTTGTAAGGACCGTGTACAGAACCTAAAGCTGGAGCTAGGCAATCGATACCTGTTGCTTCAACAAGGTGCTTACACTCTGCTGGGTCAGCGTAAATTACGCCTTCAGCGATTACGTCATCTTCTTGTCCGCCAACTGTTCCAAGCTCAGCTTCAACAGATACGTTACGAGCGTGTGCGTATTCTACTACTTGTTTAGTAGTTTCAACGTTTTCTTCGAATGGGTGGTGAGAAGCGTCGATCATTACAGATGTGAAACCTGCATCGATTGCTTCTTTACATTTTTCGAAGCTTGAACCATGGTCAAGGTGAATCGCTACAGGAACAGTGATGTTCATTTCTTCGATTAAAGCTTTAACCATAGCTACAACTGTTTTGAAACCAGTCATATGACGAGCTGCACCCTCAGATACACCTAGGATTACAGGAGATTTTTCTTCTTCCGCAGCAGCTAAGATAGCTTGAGTCCACTCTAAGTTGTTCATGTTGAATTGACCAACTGCGTATTTTCCTTCTAGTGCTTTGTTTAGCATTTCTTTCATAGAAACTAAAGGCATGGTGAATCCTCCTAAAAAACGTTTTTTGTATCCGATAAGTTCTTATCGCTGGTAGTATGACCAGAATAAGGTAAAATATGTATATCTACATACCGGACTTTTTTCTACACTCAATAGGATAACAACTTGTACTCAAAAACTCAACCGTATTCACCTGCACAATAGTCCATGTAAACGCTTTTTTCCATATTTTTTATAAAAAATTCATTTTTACGCCTCTACAGCGAGCTCATTTCTCACAGCTTGACGAATTTCATCAATATCAAATGGTTTAGCAAAATGCATTAAAGCACCTAAATCTTTTGCTTCTTGGATCATATCAAGCTCTCCATAAGCAGTCATTAAAATTACTTTAATACTCTCATCAATTTCTTTTACATGCTTTAAAATCTCTATACCATCCATGCCTGGAATTTTCATATCTAACACTACTAAATCTGGATTATCTTTTTTCACGATATCTAAAGCTTGAAATCCATTTGCTGCTTGGAATGTCTGATAACCTTCTTTTTGGAACACTTCATGTAATAGCACACGAATCCCATATTGATCATCAACGATTAAAATTTTACCTTCCATAATTCCCAACCTTTCTGTGTAAGTACAAGATTTAAAGCTTCTTATATCTTAACGATTTATTTTCGCTATTCTTTGGCAAATTCCTTCCTATTCTTTCTTATTTTACCGTTTCCTATTTTGTTATGCTACCCTACGATTTCACCTTTCTAAAAAAATAAACTATAATGAAAGCCGGCAAACACGTACGAAGGGAGTAACATTATGTTAAAAATTTTTTCAACTCAATTAAGTGGTTATTTCTCCAGAGTTTCTCAAAAAGAAGAAATGAATATAGAAGATAGTGCTCGTTTACTTGCTCAAGCACTAGTTGGCGATGGTTTCATTTATTTACATGGTACAAATGAAATGGAAGGCGTTGTTGCCGAGGCACTATTCGGTGCTGAACCAATGAAGCAAGCAAAACGCTTATTTGAAAATGGTAAAGAAGCAGAAATAACCTCTGCGGATCGTGTACTTCTTATTAGCCGTTTTTCAACAGATGAAGCGGTTGTAGAAATTGCAAAAAAACTACAAGAAGAGGGACACTCTATTGTCGGCATTTCTGCTCTTCAAGAAGGTACGGAATCACTCGAACGATATACAGACGTACATATTGATACAAAACTGTTAAAAGGTCTTATTCCAGACGATGAAGGTAATCGCTACGGATTCCCAAGTTTAATAGTAGCTTTATTTGCTTATCACGGAATCAAATTTACAATCGATGAAATGTTAAATGAATATTAAAAAAAAGCGCCTTATTTCAGGCGCTTTTTTTATTACTTGCTCTCTTTATTCGTAATAGAAGCTCTTACGAAGTCATGGAACAATGGTTGTGGACGGTTTGGACGAGAAACAAGTTCTGGGTGGAACTGTGCTGCCACGAACCAAGGGTGGTCTTTTAATTCAATGATTTCAACTAGACGGCCGTCTGGGCTTGTACCAGAGAATACAAATCCTTCTTTTTCCATATCAGGACGGAACTGGTTGTTGAACTCATAACGATGACGATGACGCTCATATACAACCGGCTCATTATAAGCATTGTAAGCATTTGTTTCTTCAGCAAGCTTACATGGGTATAGACCAAGACGAAGTGTACCACCTAGGTCCTCTACATCTTTTTGTTCTGGTAATAAGTCGATGATTGCATATGGTGTGTCAGGGTTGATTTCAGAAGAGTTAGCACCTTCTAAACCTAATACATTACGTGCGAATTCGATTGATGCAAGTTGCATACCTAAGCAAATTCCTAAGAATGGAACTTTGTTTTCACGAGCATATTGAATCGCAACGATTTTACCTTCTACACCACGATCGCCGAAGCCACCTGGTACAAGGATACCATCTGTATCGCCAACTAATTCTTTTACGTTTTCTGCTGTTACGTGCTCAGCATTTACCCATTTTACTTCTACATCTGTGTCGAATGAGTAACCAGCATGACGAAGTGCTTCTACAACAGAAATATAAGCATCTTGAAGTTCTACATATTTACCAACAAGAGCGATTTTTGTTTTCTTAGAAAGATTACGCACTTTGTTAACTAGCGCAGTCCACTCTGTCATATCTGCAGCTGGATTGTCTAATTTTAAGTGGTCACAAACGATTTGGTCCATGTTTTGTTCTTGAAGAGATAATGGAACCGCATATAAAGTATCTGCATCGCGAGCTTCGATAACTGCTTTTGTATCGATGTCACAGAATAATGCAAGCTTGTCTTTCATATCTTGAGAAACAGGCATTTCTGTACGAACAACGATAATGTTTGGTTGAATACCTAAGCTACGAAGTTCTTTAACACTATGTTGTGTTGGTTTTGTCTTCATTTCACCCGCTGCTTTTAAGTACGGGATTAACGTACAGTGAATGTACATTACATTGTCACGACCGATGTCGCTCTTAATTTGACGGATTGCTTCTAAGAATGGTAGAGACTCGATGTCACCAACAGTTCCACCGATTTCTGTAATAACAACATCCGCATTTGTTTCACGACCAGAACGATATACGCGTTCTTTAATTTCGTTAGTAATATGAGGAATAACTTGAACTGTTCCTCCTAAATATTCACCGCGACGCTCTTTTTGAAGAACTGAAGAGTAAATTTTACCTGTTGTTACGTTGCTGTATTTGTTTAAGTTAATGTCGATGAAACGCTCATAGTGACCAAGGTCTAAGTCAGTTTCTGCGCCATCATCTGTTACGAATACCTCACCGTGTTGGTATGGGCTCATAGTCCCTGGGTCTACGTTAATGTATGGATCAAACTTTTGAATCGTTACGTTTAAACCACGATTTTTTAAAAGTCTTCCAAGAGATGCTGCTGTAATACCTTTTCCTAAAGACGATACTACACCGCCTGTTACAAAAATATACTTAGTCATGAAAAAGCTCCCTTCTATTTTGCTGTTATATAATCACCGTTGCAAAGCGCAACGTATGTAGATAACACTATATCCATCTTATTGTTAGACTCTTTTTATTTTCTAAACAAAAAACAAAAAAGAAAATTGCTCCCCTCATCACAAAAAGTAATAAGTAGGGAGCAATTTTCTTTTATATTTACACTTTAAAAGTATTATCGTCCTTTTTTAAAGAGCCCAAAAATGATTCTACATGGACGATAATGAAAAGTCAAGAACTACAGTTCTTCCTCTTCTTCTTCTTCAGTTTCATCATACTCAAGTTCTTCTTCAGCGAAGTCGTCGTCATCTTCGTCTAAATCATCAAGATCGTCGTCATCTCCGTCTTCTTCTTCAAGAACCTTGTCCAAATCTTCTACATCGTCTTCATCTTCACTTACGTCTGCATCGTCGAAGTCATCTTCGTCTTCTTCAATGTAGTCGTCAAAACCGTCTTCTTCAACTTTACGTTTCTTCTTCGGTTTTGGTTGAGGCAAGATTTCTTCATCAATTTGCTCATATGGGTACCAGCTGCGTAGTCCCCAACGATTTTCTCCTAAATTAATGAAACGTCCATCGATGTTTAAGTCTGTATAAAATTGTGCGATTTTCGCATTAACTTGCTCTTGAGATAGTCCCAGCACTTGAGCGATTTCTTGAACCAACTCGTTGAATGTCGTTGCTTGTTTTTTATCCCCTAAAACGCTATGTACAACTTCAATCATTGAACATTCTTTTAGCTCTTCTGGTGAATATTGCTTAAAATCCACTTATGCGGCACTTCCTTTCATCAAATATAACCTTATATATAACGGCCTGCTTAAAAAAATCCATACTATTCATTATAAACAAAAGTCGCACAAATATGCTACAAAAAAAACGGGAAACTTTTATAGGGTAGTAAAATTATAATTTGTCTGTTCCTTATTTCGGAAGCATATGGGCCCCTTGCAATACATACCTAATTTGCATTTCTGTATATTCTTCGAGCGTATACAGTTTTTGCAGCGCCCAGCGTCTAAATCCCCACATCTGTCCTTGTATAAAAATATTATGCGCAAGAAGCTGTATTTCTTTTTTATTTAATGTAAATGTTCCATTTTCCGTACACTGTTCTAAAATATTCTCGAACATTCCTACCATTTGAAACTCCTTTTCTAATACATACGGAAGTGATTCTTTCGGTAAAAAGCGTACCTCTTGATACATTATCAATACTTCTTCCTGTAATTCGTCCATCACTTTAAAGTAATTCGTTATTGCTATCTTTAAACTTTCTATACTCCCTTTTTCTGTACACACTACTTCCTCTAATCTTTCTTTTACATGTTCATATATACTATCACAAACTAAATATAAAACATCATCTTTGGTACGAATGTACTCATAAAGTGTCCCTATACTAAACCCAGCCGCTTTTGCAATCTCTCTCGTTGTTGTACGCGGAAATCCTTTTTGTTTAAACAGTTGCACCGCACCTTTAATCATTTGTTCACGTCTTAACGCAACTAATTTTTCATCTTTCACCGATGCATGCACATTATGTTTAACCATTCCCTTCACCTCTCTCTATTATTTTTTGGAAGGAAAAAGCGTAGGAAAATACCTACGCTTTCGTTCCTACTTCGTTAACATACGAGAAATTACAAGCCTCTGAATTTCTTGTGTTCCTTCATATATTTGTGTAATCTTTGCATCTCGCATATAACGCTCTACTGGATAATCTTTCGTATAACCGTAACCACCAAATACTTGCACCGCTTCAGTCGTCACCTTCATCGCTGCATCGCCTGCAAATACTTTTGACATCGCTGATTCTTTTCCATACGGAAGCCCTTCTGATTCAAGCCAAGCCGCTTGATATGTTAAAAGGCGTGCTGCTTCTACATCTGTTGCCATATCCGCAAGTTTAAAGCCAATCCCTTGCTGCGCCGCAATTGGTTTTCCAAACTGATGGCGCTCCCTTGCATATTCTACAGAAGCATCTAAAGCCCCTTGTGCAATCCCAACAGCTTGCGCCGCAATACCGTTACGACCTCCATCTAATGTTTGCATCGCAACTTTAAACCCTTGCCCCTCTCCTCCAAGTAGATTCTCTACAGGAATACGGCAATCTTCAAACATAATTTCAGTCGTTGGTGAAGAGCGAATCCCTAGCTTGCTCTCCTTCTTCCCAACTGAAAATCCCGGTGTATCACTTTCTACAATAAATGCACTCGTACCGCGCTGCTTCGATTCAGGATCAGTTAGCGCAAAAACAACATAAATATCAGCAATACCGCCATTTGTAATGAAAATTTTTGATCCATTTAAAATATAATGATCGCCATTTCTCTTTGCGATTGTCTTCATTCCACCAGCATCCGATCCAGATCCTGGTTCCGTTAAGCCGTATGCACCAATTTTCTTCCCTTCAGCCATCGGCCGTAAAAACTTTTGCTTTTGCTCTTCCGTCCCAAATTTAAAAATTGGCCATCCCGCAAGTGAAGTATGCGCAGACAGTGTTACACCTGTTGAAGCACAAACGCGAGATAATTCTTCAATAGCGATTACGTATGCTAAGTAATCGCTTCCAATTCCACCGTACTCTTCAGGCCATGGAATACCAGTTAAACCAAGCTCTGCCATTTGATCAAATAACTCTCGATCAAATCGCTCTTCTTCATCACGCTCAGCTGCTGTTGGTGCCACTTCATTTTTAGCAAAATCTCGAACCATTTTTCTTATCATTTCATGTTCTTCTGATAGTTTAAAATGCATCTCCGTCTCCCCCTCGCCCTTTTATAAAGCACGGCTAATAACAAGTTTCTGTATTTCACTTGTTCCTTCATATATTTGCGTAATTTTCGCATCACGGAAAAATCGTTCTACTGGATAGTCTTTCGTATAACCGTAACCACCAAATACTTGCACCGCCTCAATCGCGACTTCAACCGCTGTCTTAGAAGCAAATAATTTCGCAATAGATGCTTCTTTACCGCATGGTAATCCTTGTGCCCTAAGAGATGCCGCTCTATATACGAGTAACCTTGCTGCCTCGACACTTGTTGCCATATCTGCAAGCTTGAAGCCAATCCCTTGCTGCGCCGCAATTGGTTTTCCGAATTGCTCACGTTCTTTCGCATAATCAATTGCACAGCCAAGCGCCGCTTCAGCAATTCCTAACGCCTGCGCACCGATTCCAATTCGCCCAACATCTAAATTCGCCATCGCCACTTTGAATCCTTGTCCTTCTTCCCCAAGTAAATTCTCAGCTGGCACTTTCATATCTTCAAAAGTAAGTTGTACTGTACGAGAACCGAGAAGTCCCATCTTATGTTCATCTTTTCCAATGATTAAACCAGGTGTATCTTTCTCTACTATAAATGCAGAAATACCACTTTTTCCTGCCTCTGGATTTGTAGAAGCGAATACAATGTATGTACTTGCTTCACCACCATTTGTAATAAACACTTTCGATCCATTAATAATATAATGATCACCTTTTTTCACAGCTCTTGATTTCAAACTCCCTGCATCTGATCCTGCATTTGGCTCTGTTAAAGCAAATGCACCTAAATATTCCCCGGTTGCAAGTTTAGAAACATATTGTTTCTTCTGTTCTTCTGTTCCAAAATATAAAATCGGATTCATTCCAACTGACGTATGTACAGCTAAAATTACACCAACTGTTGCACTTACCTTTGAGATTTCCTCAATTGCTAGAATGTAAGAAATAAAGTCCATTTCTGCCCCGCCGTATTTTGCAGGCGCTGGAATACCCATTAATCCAAGCTCACCCATCTTTTGCAAAATCTCTTTCGGGAACACCCCTTGTTCCATACTAGGAACAAAGGGAGCTATTTCCTTCTGTGCAAAATCCCGAACCATTTTCCTCATCATTTGCTGCTCTTCATTAAAACGAAAGTTCATATATTCCGCCTCCATTTGCTATATATCCTTTAAATAATTTGGTAAGACCACTATGTTGTAACAAAGGGGACATTTATTCGTAAACGTAGAATCCACGACCTGTTTTACGCCCTAACCATCCTGCATTCACATACTTACGTAATAATGGACATGGGCGATATTTACTATCTCCTAATCCTTCATGCAACACTTCCATAATGTATAAACACGTATCTAAACCGATAAAATCAGCGAGTGTCAAAGGCCCCATCGGATGGTTCATACCAAGCTTCATGACTTCATCAATTGCTTCTTTCGTCGCTACACCTTCATATAACGTATAAATTGCTTCGTTAATCATCGGTAGTAAAATGCGGTTTGATACAAAACCTGGGAAATCATTCACTTCAACTGGTACTTTCCCAATTTTTTTCGTAATATCTTCAATTGCTTCATATACCGCATCATCGGTAGCCAAACCACGAATAATCTCAACAAGCTTCATAACTGGAACTGGATTCATAAAGTGCATACCGATTACTTTTTCCGGACGCTTCGTTACCGCTGCAATTTCTGTAATTGGCAGAGATGACGTATTCGTCGCTAAAATTGCGTGTTCTGGAGCAATTTCATCTAGATTCGCAAAGATTTTCTTTTTAATATCCATTTTCTCAACAGCTGCTTCAATAATAAGATCCGCTTCTTTCACACAATCTAAATCAAGCGTTACTGTAAGACGATTTAATGTCGCTTCCTTCTCTTCTTCCTTCATGCGTCCTTTTTCTACTTGGCGCGCTAAGTTTTTCGTAATGATAGCCATTCCTCTATCTAATTGCTCTTGCTTTAAATCTTGTACCTTCACGTCATATCCTGCCATTGCACATACTTGTGCAATTCCTGATCCCATTTGCCCTGCACCAATTACAACAATGTTTTGTACACCCATTTTTTCTTCCCCCTTAATTGTTAATAAATTTTATACCCTCGAACTTTAATTAGTGGACTTCAATCATCACTGCGTCCCCTTGACCGCCACCGCTACAAATCGAAGCAATTCCAATTCCGCCGCCGCGCTGCTTAAGTGCATGGATTAGTGTAACGATAATGCGCGCTCCGCTTGCTCCAATTGGATGTCCCATCGCTACCGCGCCGCCATTTACATTCAATTTTTCCGGATCAATTCCTGCGATTTCTGTACTTGCAATTGCTACCGCTGCAAATGCTTCATTAATCTCGAATAAATCGATGTCTTCAATTTTCTTGCCTGTTTTTTCAAGCAATGCGTTAATTGCATAACCTGGCGTTCTTGGGAAATCTTTAGATTCCACTGCGATTGCTGTATGCGCCAAAATTGTCGCTAATGGCTTTCTTCCTTCTTGCTTCGCTCTGTCTTCGCTCATTAATACAAGTGCGGCACCACCATCATTTAGTCCCGGCGCATTACCAGCTGTCACCGTCGCTGTCTTATCAAATACAGGTTTTAACTTTGCTAACTTTTCAATCGTTGTATCTTCACGTGGCGCCTCATCCTTTGCAACGACAATAGGATCGCCTTTTCTTTGCGGAATCGTTACTGGCACGATTTCCTCTTCAAAACGCCCTTCTTTATGCGCTGAAACCGCACGCTGATGGCTACGATATGCCCATTCATCTTGCGCTTCGCGAGAAATTCCATCTTCCTTCGCAACTTCTCCGCCATAAACGCCCATGTGTGTACCTGAAAATGCACATGTTAAACCGTCAGCAACGTTTAAATCAACAACTTCGTTATTGCCCATTCTGTATCCCCATCTTGCTCCGCGTAAAATGTAAGGACTGTTACTCATCGACTCCATACCGCCAGCTACAATTAGTGATTGATCGCCAGTACGAATAATCTGATCCGCCAACGTAACCGCACGAAGTCCTGATGCACAAACTTTATTCACTGTTTCCGTCTGCACTTCCCATGGGATTCCAGCAGCCCTTGCAGCTTGGCGCGATGGAATTTGCCCCTGTCCACCTTGAATAACCGTTCCAAATATAACTTCTTCAACATCACTAGCCGCAACATTTGCTCTTTCAAGCGCTGCTTTAATTGCAATTCCTCCAAGTTCCGCCGCTTTTACATCTTTTAAAGATCCTCCAAATTTTCCAACTGGTGTTCTTGCAGCACTTAAAATAACTGTTTTACTCATGTTTCTTTCCCCCATTTCATTTTTTAACACTGAGCGCTCGCTCGGTATCCCTACGTTGAGAAGAGGTGCAATCATTGCACCTCTTTCTAAAGTTGTATACATTCTTACAAACTACATCGCTTCTTTTTTCTGTCCGATAACAGATCGTTCTAAAATCTCTGTCACATCAAGAGTTTGAACCTTCTCTTCTACCTCTTTCGCTTTCGTTCCATCACTGATCATCGTTAAGCAATATGGACAACCTGTACCGATAATGGATGGCTGTACAGCTAATGCTTGTTCTGTACGAGCAACGTTAATACGTGAACCTGTTGTTTCTTCCATCCACATTAAGCCACCACCTGCGCCACAGCACATTCCCGTTTCACGGTTACGTGCCATTTCTACAAGATTCACTCCAGGAATCGCTTTCAAAATGTCACGTGGCGCTTCATACACTTCGTTGTATCTTCCTAAATAACAGGAATCATGGTACGTAACTGTTTCTTCAATAGCGTGAACAGGCTTTAAGCGCCCTTCTTTCACCCACTGAGCTAACAATTCTGTATGATGATAGACTTCTGCTTGCAAGCCAAAGTCCGGATACTCATTTTTAAATGTGTTATAAGCATGAGGATCAATCGTAACGATTTTCTTCACTCCTGCCTTTTCAAATTCTTCGATATTCTTTGTCGCCATCTCTTGGAATACAAATTCATTTCCAAGGCGGCGTGGTGTATCTCCAGAATTCTTTTCTTTATTACCGAGAATTGCGAATGAAATGCCTGCTTCGTTCATTAACTTCGCAAACGATATCGCAATCTTCTGACTACGATTGTCGTATGATCCCATTGAACCAACCCAGAATAAATACTCGAATTCCTCCCCAGCTTTTGATTTTTCTTTTACAGTTGGAACTGTTACTTCGTCATCACCTTGGCGCCATGTTTCACGCTCTTTACGGTTCAGCCCCCACGGATTTCCTTGACGCTCGATATTTGTCATCGCGCGTTGTGCTTCCGCGTCCATTTTTCCTTCAGTCAAAACGAGATATCGACGTAAGTCAATAATTTTGTCAACATGCTCATTCATAACTGGGCATTGATCTTCACAGTTACGGCACGTTGTACATGCCCAGATCTCTTCTTCTGTAATAACATCTCCGATTAAACTCGGATCGTAAGCGAGCGTTGTAGACGCTGATTCTTGTTGCCCTTTTCCAGCTGCCATCATCGCTAACTGATTTCCTTGTGTATTATTGAAGGCAACTACTGGAACCCACGGTGCTTTTGATGTTACCGCAGCTCCTTTATCAGTTAAATGATCGCGAAGTTTTAAAATTAAGTCCATCGGTGATAACATTTTTCCTGTTCCTGTTGCCGGACACATATTTGTACAACGGCCACACTCTACACAAGCGTATAAGTCAATAAGTTGATTTTGTCTAAAGTCTTCAATTTTACCAACACCAAATGTTTCTTGCGTTTCATCTTCAAAATCAATCTTTTCAAGCTTCCCTGGGTTTGAAAGACGACCGAAGAATACATTAGCTGGTCCTGCAATTAAATGCGCATGTTTTGATTGTGGAACATACACTAAAAACGTTAACAAAATTAGTAAATGCACCCACCAAGAAAAATAGAACACTGAAATGGCTACGGTTTCATTTATCCCGCTAAAAACGTAAGCGATTGCAGAAGCAATTGGTTCACTCCATGAAAGCTCCTCGCCATGCCATATAAGTCCCATACCGTTACCAAGTAGCACAGAAATCATTAAACCACCGATAAAAATAAGAACAAGACCTGATTTGAAGTTACGTTTTAAACGAACAAGCTTTTCTACATAACGTCTATGAAAAGCCCAAAATACTGCAATTAAAATAACAAGTGTGACAATTTCCTGGAAGAATGTAAATGCAGGGTATAGTGGTCCAAGTGGAAGATGTGATCCTGGTGCGAGTCCTTTCCAAACGAAGTCAATTGCTCCAAATTGGACAAGAATAAATCCGTAAAAGAACATAACGTGAATGATGCCGCTTTTCTTATCTTTCAGCAGCTTTTTCTGACCGAAAACATTGACCTTAAGGAGATCCCAACGCTCTTTAAAACGACGGTCAAACTCAATTTTTTTTCCTAATTGTATGTAGGCCATTCTCGTCCGTATAAGATATACAAACAAATATCCTGCATAAGCAATAACAGCAATGGCAGCCAGCCAATTAATAATCAGTAAGCTATTCATTTTTATGCTACCCCTCTCTTTGTAAGCCCTCTTTCTTTTTGAATCTTCAAAAATATATAATTTTCTGAATTATATCCCCTATCCCCATTATATAATGAGTGAGCATTCAGTCAACAGTTTTTTGTTATAGAACAACACATTTTTTCATAAAGCTGTTTATTTCGGTGAAACTATAAAGTGAAACTTTAATCAGTAGGGGTGGTTCATCCCCCACTGATTATTAGTTGAACCAATCGGGCTTTTACGGGCAGTTGATTTCCTAACTAACTTCTACTTATCCAACAGTTTTTGAGGTGAAAGGCTTACTGCCCGTTAAAGCAGGATAAAGTGAAACTTTAATTAGTACAACATCTATCCTCTAAAGAAATTTATAATAACAGCCGTGCTACCCGTATCATTTGTAACATACTGAAGGTGAAAAGAATGCGAAGGAGGGAATTCACTGATGCTCTACTTATCTCTTTTGTTAATATCCGTTGCTCTTTGGATTACAATTGACCTTTCATATGGGAGACTTCTTCATTTAAAACGGGTAAGCTCTCGCACTTTCCCTTTACGTCAAAGTGATTTTCACCTTTATACATATGGGAAAGATTTATATGATGCTTTATTTACTGATATAAAACAAGCACAGCACCACATTCATATTTTATTCTTCATTGTAAAAAACGATAAAATCAGTCGTGAATTTTTAAAGTTGCTGATTGATAAGGCTCAGGAAGGAATTGAAGTACGACTTTTACTTGATCGATTTGGCAGCCATTCTTTATCAAACGAAGCTATTCGCTCCCTGCAAAAACATGGTGTATCTTTTTCATTTTGTCATAAGGTAAAATTTCCTCTTCCTTTCTTTTCTGCCAATCAAAGAAATCATAGAAAAATTACAGTGATTGATGGGAAAACCGGCTATATCGGGGGATTTAATATTGGCGAAGAGTATCTAGGGCATAATGAACACTTAGGATTATGGCGAGACTATCATTTACGTCTTACAGGAGAAGGGGTTCAAGATTTACAAAAGCAATTTTTGCATGATTGGTTTGATGATACGAAACAGAATTTATTGGATGCTTCTCTTTATTTTCCAAAACAACAACCAGGTACCATCTTGCATCAATTTATTCCGACTGATGGTGCTTATTTACAGCATACTTTTTTACATTTAATTAACGGAGCAAAAAAAGAAATCTGTATCGGTACGCCATATTTCATTCCTGGAAAAAAAATTATGAATGCCTTATTAAAAGCAAGAGAAAGAGGGGTTCAAATCACAATTCTTGTTCCAGAAAAAGCTGATCACCCTCTCGTTCGGGAAGCAAAATTCCCGTACTGCCGAAAATTAATACAGGCTGGTTGCAATATTTATGCATTTCAACAAGGGTTTTTTCACGCCAAAATTATTATAGTGGACGATGATATTTGTGATATCGGAACGGCAAACTTTGATATGAGAAGTTTATATATTAACCATGAAATAAACTGCCTGTTATATAATAAACATTTCATTCAAACAGTAAAAAATAAATTTCATGAAGATCTAGAGAATGCATCCGTACTTTCATATAGCGATGTAAACCCGCCTTCTCTTATCAATAGAGGAAAGGAATGGATTGGAACAATACTTGCTTTCTTTTTATAGGAAAGACAATGAATAAAAGAGGTGTATCTCATATGATTATACGGTTTGGATATGTCTCACATGCAATGGCACTCTGGGACTGTTCTCCTGCCAAAACAATGACGTTTACAAGTTTTAAGAAACTTAGCAAGCAAGAACGAGAAGACAAACTGTACCATGTTATAAAGCAAAATTTAGAGCACACAATACGTATCCTTCATTACAATATAGCGCATGAAATCCCACTATATCGCCTATCGTCTTCCATCGTCCCACTTGCAACACATCCCGAAGTCGAGTTTGACTATATTGGGGTATTCACACCACTTTGGCGTAAAATAGGGGCTTTAATTAAAGAACACAATTTACGAATAAGTTTTCATCCAAATCAATTTACGCTATTTACAAGCGACAAGCCACATATTACTACTAACGCTATTACGGATATGACTTATCATTATAAAATATTGGATGCTATAGGCATTGCAGATTCTTCTTACATTAATATTCATGTAGGTGGAGCCTATGGAAATAAAGAAAAGGCAATTGAGCGCTTCCATGAAAACATAAAAAAACTTCCTACACATATAAAAAAACAAATGACTCTTGAAAATGATGATAAAACCTATACAACCGCTGAAACTTTATCAATTTGCCAAAAAGAAAATATCCCATTTGTATTTGATTATCATCATCATATGGCCAATCTTTGCGAAGAACCACTAGAAGAGTTGCTTCCTGCAATTTTTGAAACTTGGTCACATACAAATATCTCTCCTAAAGTTCACATTTCCTCCCCGAGATCGGAAAAAGAATTTAGGGCCCATGCTGAATATATCGATTTAGAGTTTATTAAGCCCTTCTTACACATTGCGAAAAAAAACAATCATAATTTCGATATTATGATTGAAAGTAAACAAAAAGACTTAGCACTATTCCAATTAATAGATGAACTTTCTGCTATAAGAGGAATTAAAAGAATAAGTGGTGCAACGTTACAGTGGTAAATTGTAACTTTGCACCATTTTTTCAAAAAAGTAATTTTTATAGTAAAAAACATTCTGTTTTATATGCTATTATTTAAATTAGCATTTTCTCCCCGAGATTCAACTTTATTGAAACGGAGTCATAATATGATTAATCAAAAAAAGTATATACAATCTGTCATAATATACATATTTATATTTGCTCTTTGGATATTCCTTATACCAAATGAGTCGAATATAAAAGAAATCGGGATTCTTTTCTTATTCTGTTTCGCTGCACTTTTTTCTTGCTATTGCTTATGTAAAGCGATTAGAAAAATGACGCATGGTGATAAATTATTTTGGATTTTATTATTATGTACTTGTCTATGCGGGTTAGCTATGGAAATAACTTTATTTCTTCCTTCACTTTCTATTCATAAGCAAGTTATATTCTCATATAAAGCATTACCTTTTTTTATCATACAATATGTTTTACTCTTTGTTGGATTTGCTATAAAGTTTATAAAAATTTACTCTATTAAGGGTCTTGCTCAATTTTCATTCGATAGCATCTTTATTGTTATTATGAACATTTATTTCACTTTAACTTTTATCTTGGACCTTTCAAGCTTCCGTATGTTAACAAAGGAAACTTGGATTTTAATTGGCTATTTTATTGCACAATCATTAGTAATTTACGCCGTTATTAGTCTTTATAGAAGAGAACAATATTCTTCTAGTAGAATCGCATTAATTATCGGTTTCACTATTATACTCGTATACGGTTACATCCATCTGTTTCAATTAAATTTTGGGATGAAAACTTCTCCTGAATTTAATTATTTAATACACACTGCTTCTATTTTATTAATTGGACTTTCTTCCATACTATATATCTTGGATAAACCAATGCAACATGAAACGAAAGCAAAATATTATCGATTCGATTATGTACGTTTTATACTACCTTATTTTAGTATAATTATTACTTTTTCCTTTATTATCATTCAACCTTGGGATGATAAATTTATGTTAATTGGTCTCGTATTATCACTTATTTTGTTATTCTTGCGGCAACTTTACATGTGGAAAGATAATCAAACACTAATCCTTACATATGAACAGTTGACTACACAACTAGAGGACGAAGTTGAAGAAGGTGCATTTGCATTATCAAAAAGTGAACAACGCTATAAGTCTTTATTCGAAGATCATCCCGATGCCGTTTTCTCTTTAAATATGAATGGCATTTTTCAACAATCTAATAAGGCATGCGAAAGCTTATTTACTGCCTATTATTGTGAAGTAGCAAGCTATTCTCTGGTACACTTCATTGATTCAAAAGACCACGAACTACTAAAGAAGGCTTTACAAATTACAAAGGAAGGTAGGCCACAAACGTTAGAAGTTCGTACAAAAGAACAAGAAGGCTATTATTATTATCTTCATATTACACTTATCCCTACTTTTATAAACAAAGAAGTGGTCGGAATGTTTGGGATAGCGCGTGATATTACCACTCTATATGAAAAACAAAAACAAGTAGAGCATTTAGCCTTTCACGATGCACTTACTGGATTACCAAATCGTCGAAAGTTCGAAAAAGATTTAAAAGCCATTTTAAATACAGCCCAAACTAACGCAAATGATGTCGCCGTCATATTCCTTGATTTAGATCGATTTAAAAAAATTAACGATAGACTTGGCCATGACGTTGGAGATTTATTATTAATTGAAGTAGCAAAAAGATTACGCGGTTGCTTGCGTTCAAAAGATATCGTCGCTCGCCAAGGTGGAGATGAGTTTACAATTCTGTTACCAGAAATGTACTCAGAAAAAAGTGCAATTTTTATAGCTGAACAGATTTTAACTATTTTAAACAAACCATTCTTCATTCAAGGCGAAGAACTCTCTATTACACCAAGTATCGGAATTGCGATGTACCCTGATTATGGAACTAATGTAAATGAATTAATGAAAAATGCTGATATGGCTATGTATCGTGCGAAAGCAAATGGAAAAAACCGATTTGTTTTCTTCTCAAAAGAAATGAGTATCGCTCAAAATGAAATTCAATTCTTAGAAGGTGAACTTTCAAAAGCATTACAACAAAATGAATTTTTCCTTGAATACCAGCCACAAGTAAGCACAAAAACAAAACAAATTATCGGTTTTGAAGCATTAATACGTTGGAAGCATCCAAAACTCGGTATCGTATCTCCTGCCCAATTTATCCCTCTAGCAGAGGAAACTGGTTTTATTATTGAACTTGGCAATTGGATTTTACGTACTGCCTGTTTAGAAGCAAAAAGATGGCATAATCAAGGTTTTTCTCACTTAAAAGTTGGTGTGAATTTATCTGTTGTTCAATTTAACCATGCAGATTTAATCCCAACTATTTCAAAGGTGTTGGAAGAGACAGAACTGAAACCAGAAGCACTAGATATTGAAATTACGGAAAGCATCGCAATTAATCAAAATCAATCTGTAGTTGCAAAACTAGAACAACTTCAAAATCTCGGTATTCAAATTTCAATCGACGACTTTGGTACTGGTTATAGTTCTTTAGCTTATTTAACAAAATATCCAATCAACACATTAAAAATCGCTCGAGAGTTTATTTGTGGAATTACAACTAGCCCTTTAGAAGAAGCAATTGTCTCTTCCATTATTACACTATCAAAAGAACTAAATTTAAAAGTGATTGCAGAAGGTGTAGAAACAGCAGAAGAATGGGAATTTTTACATAAACAAAATTGTGATCACATTCAAGGATTCTTTATTAGCAAACCTGTTTCTAGTAAAGACGTTTGGATGTTACTCCATAAAAAAACAACCGTCTAAGTAAGACGGTTGTTTTTTAGAACTCAAAAGGTACTTCATTAGCTAATTGTATCTCTTGATTATTATGAGAAATTATTTGGTTTTTCTCTAATGCTGTATCTCCTAATGAAATACCCCATGCCATCGCTAACGTTAGTAAACTACCAATAAGTAGTTTTTTCATATTCCATCACCCGCATTTTTTCTTTAAATATATCATGAAAAATTATCCAGACTTTATGCAATTATGCATATTTGTTCTTTATGTCTTTTTTATTTCTTCATTTTTTTTATAAGTGATTCTTTTAATTCATGGTTTCCTAATATATCAAAAAAGAAGCATGCTTTTTCGTAAGCATCTTCAATTTCTGCTCTATCACACCCAAGTTTTGCTAGGCATTCACCTTTTCGAAAGTATAACTGTCCAATCAATGTCATACTGTTAATTCGACACGATAGGTCAATGGCTTTATTTGCGTGACAAAGCGCTTCTTCGTATTGATTGTCTATGTATAATGCTTTTGCATGATTATGTCTCACCTTCACATCAAACTCTTTATTATCATGCAATGCCTCTAATTGTTTTAATATATTTTCAAACAAATCAATACCCTGCTTCAAATAGCCGTTTTCAGCATAAATGTTTGCAATTGCGTTTTCAATATAAAGGTTCTGATATACATCTATTCCTACCAGTTGTTGATTGAGCAATTTCTTTAATTCTAAAATGCAATATTCGTAATCGATTTTTTTCAATACGTAAGCAGCTACATAATATTGCCATTGAAGAAATTGCTGAAGCTCGGGATGATATTCTTCCTTTTTCAATTCATTGCATACTCTATTATAAATTTCTTTATATTTTTTTTGCTTACAAAGCAGAATAATTTGATCTTTTAACTGCTTATTCCTCTCAATATCAGAATAAATAAGTACCTCATAAAAATGAATGATGGGAACTTGTAATTTTGCTGCAATACCTTGCAATATATCCATACTTGGGTATACCGCGCCCGATTCAATTCGACTTACTTCCGATTGATGACATATGTTCTCGGATAACTGTTTTTGTGTTAATCCTCTCATCACCCTAATTTTCTTAATTTCACTTCCTAATTTTTCTGCGTGCATACTTACTCACCATCCCATTATAACAATCTAGTTTTTTAAGTTGTCATACCACTACAATAATGTGAATTCGACAATTTTTGATATGAAATAATGCATAATATATATATAATTCGGCAAATTTTTCATACAATTCATCTCACATACAATAATAGATTAGGAGTGTTATAGATGAATTATAGAAAACTTGCTAGTGCTTTCGTTACATTCGGTCTTCTTTGCCCTTTATCAACAGAAGCTATTCATGCTCAAGAGTTAGACAAAAGTGCAGTCAAAGTTGAAATTGCTCAGCCTGGTTTAACAATCGGGAAATTAACACAACCTCAAAATGATACGAAAGAAAATATTGCTAAAAAGTATTTAAAAGGTGAGGTAAATGGGGCGAAAGCTCAACAAGAACAAGTCACTACTGAAAAAAATGTAGATTTCCAACCTACAAATAAAGAAACTAAAGAAAATCAAACCGAAGTTCGCCTTGCACAAACATATAAAAACTATAAAGTATATGGCCAAGATCTCATTGTAAAAGTAGATAAAAATGGAGTGATCACAACTGTTAGTGGTAAAGTTGTTCAGAATTTAAATCAACAACCTAATCTTACTATAACAAATTTTTTGTCGAAAAATGAAGTAAAATCTAAATTACGCGATATAGTTCAAATTCCAAGTGATGCAGTTGAGACAGAATTCTCTAGCGAAACCGTTGTTTATAAGAAAAAAGATGGCTATTATACATTCGCAACTGTTATTACATTTACTTATGAAAACAATGAACAAATTATAAACGGCAATGCTATCGTTGATCTAAAAACTGGCGAAGTACTTTTCCAAGAAAAGTTCATTAAAAACAAAGAGAATAAGACTATAAATCAAGTAACATCATCTAGATTATCCCCTGCAAGTGAGCAAGGAACTGGGAAAAATGCACTTCAAGAAAACATCTCTTTCAATATTGCCAAAGGAACTGATGGGAAATTTTATTTAGCGGATTTATCACGCGGAAATGGTATTTATATTTATAATGCAAACTACGCCGATTCCCTCGGAGGATATAGTCAAGCTGGTTATCCAGGGACACTAATTTCAAGTAGTACTCCTAATTTTGCAGATAAAGAAGCCGCGGGCGCTATGAAGAATATGAGTGATATTTACGATTACTTTAAGAAAGAACATAACCTAAAAAGTTACGACAATAAAGATTCAAAAGTTGTTGCTAGTGTACACGGTTTTGATTCTACTGAAGTTAGTGATGGTGTAAAAGAAGACTATGTAAATGCATTTTGGCATCCCGCTTGGAACCAAATGGTATTTGGTGATGGTTTAGGCGGAAAACTAACATCCGCTCTTGATGTAACAGCTCATGAATTTGGACATGCTGTATTCAGTGGCACGACGAAAAATAAAGTCGTGAGATATCCAAGCGCTGAAACATCTGCACTAAACGAGGGATTAGCGGATTTCTGGGGTACACAAATCGAATATTACGTAAAGAAAGATAAAGGAAACTGGATTATGGGCGATACATTAGGTGGCCTAACAATTCGTGATATCCCAAGGGAAATTGGTGACGGCGGTCATAAATTATATACAAATTTACAAGATTTCTATAACGATGGTAATAATCAAGAATCACACGTGAATTCTGGTATTATCAGTCACGTATTATATCAATTAGCTGAAGGTAAAACATATAACGGTGTTGCTGTTCAAAAACAAGGCAATGAAAAAGTAAGTAAAGTTGTTATGCGTGCATTGCAAAATTATGCAACTTCCGCTGAAGACTTTGAATCACTTCAATCTCATATTGTACAAGCTGCAAAAGATTTATATGGCACTGCCGTATCAAATGAATTTGCAAAGGCATTTGAAGCACACGGTTACAAACCGTTACAAAAAATAAATAAAGTAATAGCGGTACAATAATAAAAAAGAAGTTTACCAATCATAGGTAAACTTCTTTTCATATCCAACCCTTTTCTTCCGCAATTGTAATTGCCTCAATTCTATTTTTCGCATCGAGCTTCGTTAATACTTCAGAAATATAATTACGCACTGTACCCGGCGAAAGATAAAGTGCCTTCGCAATTTCGTTTGCCGTCTTTCCTTCTTTCGCAAGCAACATTACTTCCTTTTCGCGATCTGACAACGGATTTTGCTCCTGCCATAAGCCAAACATTAAATCTTGGGAGACCTCTCGTTTCCCCTTCATTACATTACGAATTGCTGCCGCTAAATCTTCACTTGGGCTATCCTTTAATAAATAGCCGTGCACACCAGCTTTCATTGCTCTTTCAAAATATCCCGGCCGTGCAAATGTTGTTAAAATCATTACTTTGCATGATGATTTTTCTTTCTTTAACGCTTCAGCAACATCTAATCCACTTTGAATCGGCATTTCAATATCCATAATACTTATATCCGGTTTTAACGATTCAATTAATTTTAGCGCCTCTTCCCCGTTTGCCGCTTGTCCAATTACTTCGATATCATCTTCTAGATCAAGCAGAGCCCCTAACGCACCACGAAGCATCCGCTGATCTTCTGCAATAATAATTCGGATCATGCCCTCACCTCATCTTTTCCTGTTCTAATAACAACTGGAACTTTTACTGTTAACAACGTCCCTGGATTGATTGTACCTAGTTCAACAAATCCATCAATAAGAGCAATTCGTTCTTTCATGCCGCGAATACCATTTCCATCATGATTTTGATCTGTTAAACCAATTCCGTTATCTTCTACTTTCAAAATTAGTTCACCTTGTGATTCTAATACAGAAACTGCGCACCGCGTCGCCTTACTATGTTTTACAACATTTGTAACGGCCTCACGTAAACACATCCCGACAATATTTTGTTCAATTGGTGATAACGAGCTCGATCTTGCTTCTTGCCTCACTTCTAATTCAATATTAGCTGCTTGTAAGATTGCTTTTATTTGCTCTAGCTCTTCTTCTACTGTAATCATACGCATATCAGAAATTAATTCTCTCAGCTGTTTTAAGGCTGTACGAGACGTTTGTGTAATTTCCTTCGCTTCCGCACTTGCACGCTCCGGATTTTTCACAATTAACTTCTCTACAAGCTGGCTTTTCAAAGTAATAAGAGATAGCGTATGTCCTAATGTGTCATGAAGATCTCTTGCAATCCGCTGCCGTTCTTCCCGTTTTACTAAGTCTTTAATTTGCTCGTTCGCCTCATCTAATTGATTTCTTAACATCTTTTTCTGATTAAAATTACGCATACCAAATGGCGTAAGAAGCATTAAAATAAACATCGGGACGATATTTACTAAACTTGTTGGTGTTAGTTGATTCATATTTACAAATACAAATGCTCCAAGCATTATAACTAACGAGCATAACAGCACTTGAAATACTTTCTTATTCGGCGCAAATCCCATCGCACTTGCCGTGAAAAAGCCAAAGAATATCATGAAGGGATTATAAAATAAAGCAAATAAAAAGATGAGTATCATTTGAATGCATGCCCATAAAATAAACGTCTTCTGAACAAAATATAGCTGACGGTATGTGATAATAAAAAGTATCAACATACCGCTTCCTAGCACAAGCTTCCATCCTGATGCTTGTGCTAAATGGTAAATTGGAAATAATAAATACACAAGCCACATGTACGGAAAAAATCCCATATGTTTCGGAAAAATCTCAATCCTCTTCTTCTCTATCATTTATACCGCTTCCTGTCTTTTTCTTATATATATTGATACTACAACAAATATAAGGAAATAACCTCCTAATACCGCGATATTTTCCCATCCAATTGATTTTCCAGCTACAATATCCCACGCACCACTTCCGAAATGGTATGTTGGTGTCCATTCACCAATCGTTCTTAATATTTTGGGGAATACTTCAATCGGCATCCATAACCCGCCAACTATAGCTAAACTCATATTTAAAATATTTGCTAAGCCAGCAGCTGCGTCCGCCTTCTTAATGGAACCTATTACTGTTCCTAACGCTAAAAATGGTGTTACCCCTAACAATAACCATAACCCCGCACCAATCCATTGCCCTACCGTTAACTCAACATGATTAATTAGTATCCCTGCAATAAAGATAACTAATATTGAAAAAGCATTTACTACTGTTTGAGCGATAATTTTCGCTGTTAAATATGCTCCCTCTGGAAGCGGTGTAATTTTTAAAAGATGTGTCCATCCTTGCCCTTTTTCCTGAGAAAGTCTCACACCGAAACTAAAGAGTGCAGTCCCTACAATACTGAAAGTTGCCATCGAAATTAAATAATGTGCTTTCCACGCATCTCCGTTTTGTGGTACTTGAACAACATTTGTAAAAATGTAGTAAAACATAACAGGCATTAATAATGAGAAAAAGATAAATAATTTATTGCGGAATGTACGTAAAATTTCTATTTTGCACTGCATCCATAACGCTCTCATGCGATTTCCTCCTTCTGATTTGCGACAAACTGTTCAAATGCCTCATCAAGGCTTCCACGTTCAACTGAAACATCTGTTACAGGTAAACTCCTTTGATAAATGGCTTTTAAAGTTGCATCCGTATCCTCCGTTGTTAAAATAAAGCGGCCTTCGTTTGACTTTACTTCTATTACATTTGGTAATTCCTTTAGTAATTTTGTAGGAATGCTTTCCTTTGAGTAAAATGTGATTGTTTTTCTCGAAATCGTTGCTTTCATTTCGTCTGGTGTACCATCTGAGATAATCTTTCCGTTCGCAAATAATAAGATACGATTTGCTAAAGCATCTGCTTCTTCTAAATAATGCGTCGTTAAAATAATCGTTTTCCCTTCACTTGCTAACTTTCGAATCGTTTCCCAAAACGTTCTTCGAGACGTAATATCCATTCCGACTGTCGGCTCATCTAAAAATAACAAATCCGGATTTCCCGCAAGTGCAAGCGCAAAGTTTAACCTTCTTTTTTGCCCACCTGATAATTTCTCACATCTTTGCTTTCGCTCTGATTCTAAATTTGCTAACTGCAGTAACGTTTCTTTCTCTATAGGATTCGTATAATAACTACGGAATAACTCAATTGCCTCTTCCACCGTAATACTATCAATGACACTTACTTCTTGCAGCATCGCACCGAGGCTATTACGAACATCTCTATGCTTTGGACTCTTTCCAAATATAGAGACCTTACCTTCCGTTGGTTCCTTTAATCCAAGCATCATCGACATCGTCGTTGTTTTCCCCGCACCATTTGGACCAAGCAACGCTACTATTTCCCCTTTATTTACATGAAATGAAACATTATTTACTGCGTTTTTATGTTTAAATGTTTTAGAAACATCATTTACTTCAATAATCTTTTCCATCTCTCCACCCCCGCTGTTTCTTATATTTACATTGTATTCCTTGGAAAACTTAGGAAACAGTATGATGCGTCATGACATCGATATGACAATTGTCATGTATTCTTTATGAGAGGAATCAGCCCCCATACTGCAAGCGAGTAGCAGGACGAAAATAAACATGATACAATCGGATAAGATATATATTCGAGGAAGGACAGTGGTTTTCATGATTATTCGTAATGAACAAGATTTAGAAGGCTTACGAAAAATCGGCCGCATCGTTGCGCTTGCACGTGAAGAAATGAAAAAACAAGCGAAGCCAGGTATGACAACGAAAGAGCTTGATTTGATCGGTAAAAAAGTATTAGATGAGCATGGTGCTATTTCTGCACCTGAAAAAGAATATGATTTTCCAGGTGTAACTTGCATTAGTGTAAATGAAGAAGTTGCTCATGGTATTCCAGGAGATCGTGTATTAAAAGAAGGCGACTTAGTAAACGTCGATGTATCCGCTGCACTTGATGGCTATTATGCAGATACAGGCATTTCATTTGTTCTTGGAGAAGACGAGGCAAAAGAAAAACTTTGCCAAGCAGCGGTTGATGCATTTTGGGCAGCAATGAAAAAGGTTAGAGCTGGCTCAAAACAAAATCAAATTGGTCGTGCTGTTTCAAACTTCGCACATAAAAGTGGATACAATGTTATCCAAAACTTAACTGGTCACGGCATTGGTCTTAGCTTACATGAAGCACCAAATCACATTTTAAGTTACTATGACCCAATGGATAATGCGCTTCTAAAAGACGGTCTTGTTATCGCTGTAGAACCGTTCATCTCTATGAAAGCTGATCATATTATTGAACGTGGTGACGATGGTTGGACATTCGTTACACCAGATAAAAGTCTTGTTGCACAATGTGAACATACCGTTGTCGTAACACGCGGTGAACCAATAATCTTAACAGAAATCTAATACCAAAAACGGCTGTTTTGTAGATTTATCCCACATAAAACAGCCGTTTTTTATTTTTGGGAAAATATGTGAACTAGTGTTGAACTCTTTATCATTTAAGTATATAATCTTTAGCGGAGGTTACTTAAGCTTATCTTTACTAAAAAGATATTGTAACTAAGGAGTAAAACACCTTCTTTCCTATTGTTTAAACAGGCTCAAAAATGACCGTAGTAACGTGTTAGTCGAATATTCTGTAATCCTTATATTTCTCTAACAATGTAAGAAACTATCACCTTTCAACTTCGGTCCACTAATCGCACAACTCTCTTTAGACAAAATAAATGACTATTTTCAAAGTACATATTGTCTTCATTCTGACCAAAACCAACCCTATCTAGATTTTTATTTCCACATAACTTTAAGGCAAAAATAAGCCTTCACAAAGGGATACACTACATTGGTTAGTATGTATCGTAAAACTTACCTTTATAACCATTCTTTTTTACTAGATATACATGAAAACTATCTCACATATAAAGGTCTGATATCATTATTTATATCAGTATTTTTTTCGACATTTTTTGTCGAATTGTGTATATTTCCATAGAACTGTGTAAATATACATTTTGTTTTACGTTAAATAATATTGCTTTGAACATAATTCTGTTTGTCTGAGAACGCGTATAGAAACGGAGGGATAACAAAAATAAATAGCTTATAACAAATACTTTTAATATTCCATTTGTTCATGTGGAATAAGTCCCCAATGGACAAATGAATGTTCAGAGGAGGAAAAATGAAAAAATTTTTTAATGTATGTTTAATTGTATTCGTACTATTTTCGCAACTTGCTAGTTTTCCATACAATCAAGTGAAAGCGGAAACCTTAACAGGAGATTCCTTATTTGACACTGTTGAAATGAAAGATGCGACGAATCATATTATTGACGAAGCAAAAAATCCTAACAATTTAATAAAGATAGGATCAACCATTCAAGTAGAATACGCTTGGTCAATAAAGGATCAACAAGTTGCACACGCAAATGATACAGCAGTAGTTCAAATACCACTTGCATTAAAAGTATCTAAAGATTTTCAAGGGGATTTAGTAACAGATCAAAAAAATATTGGTCAATATTTTATAACAGCTAAAGATAATAAACTAAAATTAATATTTAATGATCAAGTAGAAAATTTGAAAGACGCTAAAGGAAAAATTAAAGTTGATACCGTGTTTAACTCAACTTTAAAACCTGGGGAAAAATCAGTTCAAATCGCTTTTCCTTTAGGAACAATGGTTCAGCCTATATCAGTTCCTGTTCAAGTAGAAAACTCTAAAGAAGATGGCACCAAACAGGATACTAATAAACAAGCGCAAGATCCAGTAGCTAAACCTGTTACTGACAATCCGGAGCAAGATCCAGCAACTAAAACTGTTACTGATAATCCGGAACAAAACCCAGCAACTAAAACTGTTACCGATAATCCGGAACAAAACCTAGCAGCTAAAATTGCTACTGACAATCCAGAACAAAAGCTATCAAGCGACCCTGCTGAGAATACAAATTCAGGTCCAAAGCAAATAACAACAAACATTTTAACCGGTGTAAAGTTGACGGATAAAGACGGAAAACCATTTACAGAGGATAACCGTCCAAGTACAGATTCCCCTGCCAATATTGAGTTTACATGGGAACTTTTAAAGTCAATGAATGTGAAAAATGGAGATTACTATATTTTTGATCTTCCTAAACATTTTAAGATTTACAATACAATTAACAGTCCTTTATATGATAGTGAAAACCATCAAATTGGTAATTTTACTGTTACAAAAGATGGAAAAGTCACGATGACATTCAACGATTATGTTGAAGAGCATCCAGATGTTGCTGGTAACCTACAATTAAAGACAGAATTTAATAAAGCTGAAATTAAAGGTACAACAACACAAGAAATTCCTTTCCCTATTAAAGATAAGGATGTTTCTATTACAGTTGACTTTAAGCCTAATGTACAAACAGCTACGAATAAAAAAGGATTACCTGATAGACCAATTAATACAAATGAAATTAATTGGAAAGTAGAGATGAACAAAACGCAAGACACCCTTAAAAACGCTATTTTTAAAGATAACATTCCACAAGGTACAAACTTAAATAAAGATTCTATTAAAGTTTATTATTTAGAAGTTGATGTTAATGGGAATGTAACGCGTGGTGCAGAAGCTGAGCCAACAGATTACAATATTATTTCATCAGATGGCTCAAAATTGGAGATTGCTTTCAAGGATTCTATCAATAAAGCATATCAAATCGAATATGCCACAAAAATTACTGATGAAAATATTAAAAGTTTCCGAAATAACGTTACGATAACGAGTGATAATCAAAAGCAACAAAACGCAAGCTCTACTGTAACGGTTTCTCGTGGTACACACTTAAATAAAACAAGTAAATATGATCCAAAGACGCAAACAATTGAGTGGACAATTACTTACAATGGTGATCAAAGAGAGATCAAAAAAGCAGATGCGATTTTAAAAGATATTTTTGACGATACACACGAACTAGATGCAAATTCTATTGTTGTAAAAAACGCTTCATATAATGAAAAAGGAACGCTTGTAACAGGAGACGCTGTTAATAATTACACTGTAAGTAACAAGAAGAATGGCTTCGATTTACAGTTTAATGATGATATTAATAGTGCTTATGTGATTACCTATAAAACCAAGCCAACTAATAAAGTTATAGAAGATGGAAAAGTAAAAAATAAAGTTACAGCTGATAATGATTCAAGTAAAGAAAATGAAGCTAGCTTCAAGCAGCAAAATATTATTAAATCTAATAATAAAGCTGAAACAAATTATAAAGACAAAACAACAACTTGGACAATTATAGTAAATAATAACAACTATCCATTAAACAACGCGATCATTACGGACACCTTTGATCATGGTGGATTACAATTAAAAGATAAGAAACTAGAAATTAAAGACGGAAATTATACCCTTCAGGCTGGGACTGACTATATTTTAGATACAACAGATAAAGGCTTTAAAATTACTCTTATAGGTACGTATCAGTCTAATATGACAAAGACATTAGTCGTAAAATATACGACAGACTTTGATTATACAAAGCTAGAAAGTGGTAAAACTTCATTTAAAAATACAGGTAACCTATCTTGGATAGATACGGATTCTAATCCACAATCAAATAAGGTTGAAGCTAATTTTGATCCTGATACTTTCACAAAAGCAAATGGTTATAAATACGGTTCTTATAACGCCCAAACGAAGGAAATTACTTGGATAATAGGCTTTAACTATAATAATGTTGAGATTAAAGATCCTTATGTTATAGACGTCATACAAGATAAACAAAAGTTAGTGCCTGGATCCATTGAAGTGCGCGATATGATTTTAAATGGAAATCCTGATAATGCACAACCTGGTAATGCTGTACCAACTGAGAAATATGAACTTGAAGAACCTACAGAGAAAAATAAAAACACCCTAAAGGTTCATTTCAAACAATCAATTAATTCACCTTACTATATTATCTTTAAAACAAGCCTTGATAGTGAACTTATCCAAGGCACCTACAAAAACGAGGCAGATTTAAAAGATGGCTCTAAAATCGTAAACACCCTTACAGGTGACACTCAAGTAAATAAAGGTGGCAGCTTCGTTACTAAAAAAGCTGTGCAAGACGACAACTATATTAATTGGAGTATCGCAATTAACGAAAGCCAATCAACCATTGCAGATGCCGTTGTAACAGATGACCCAACCGAAAATCAGGTAATTGTGGAAGATTCATTCCACTTATATCCTACAACTGTTGATCCATATGGAAATTTAACAAAAGATACAGTAAACGAATTAAAAGAAGGAACAGACTATAAACTCAAAATAACAACAGACAATAATACTGGAAAGCAACATTTCGAAATTGCCTTCTTGAAAAAAATTGATCGAGCTTATATTTTAGAATATCGCTCACTTATTAATGCAGACGATAAAGAAAAAGTAAGTAATAAAGCGAAAATCACAGGCAATAAGTTGACAGTTAAAAACACAGAAACTACTGAAACGATTGAAGTGAGAATGTCTTCTGGTTCAGGCGGAGGATCTGCTACTAAAGGCCGTGGAAACCTTGAAATTATAAAGGTAGATAACGACAATAAAAACGCACTATTAGCTGGGGCAGAATTTACTTTATACGATCGTACAGGTAAAACTGTTATCCGTAAAATTACAACAGACAAAGACGGTATCGCTAAATTTAATAATTTAAAACGCGATAAATATTTATTAAAAGAAACAAAGGCTCCTGAAGGCTATGTAATTAGCTGGGATTTAAAACAAGGGAAAATTGTTGAACTTGGTACACAAGAGACTACAACATATAAACTTGCAAATAAGAAGTTTGTCGGTAAAGTAGTTTTAACAAAGTCTGATGACCTGAATAAAAACATCACACTGCAAGGTGCCGTTTTCACACTACTTGATAAAGACAAAAAAATAATTTCAGAACACGAAAAATTAACAACAAATGATAAAGGACAAATTACTGTAGATAATTTAAAACCAGGAACTTACTACTTAAAAGAAATAAAGGCTCCTGAGCATTATCAATTAGATGATCGACTTATTGAATTTACAATCGAGGAAGATCAAACAACAGTAATTAATAAAACGGCCCAAAACAGCTTAATTAGAGGCTCAGCTATCCTAACAAAAGTTGATAAAGAGGGTAATACTTTAGAAGGTGCTGTATTTAGTGTACGGGACCAAAATAACAAAAGAATTCCTGGTTATACCAAATTAACGACAAATGGTAACGGACAAATCGAAGCGAAAAATTTACTTCCTGGAGAGTACCAATTTGTTGAAGAGAAAGCACCTGAACATTATGAAATAGATAAAAAACCGCTTAAATTTACAATTGAAAAAAGCCAACAGAAAGCACTTACTGTTACCGCGACAAATCACCTCATTAAAGGTGGTGTCACTTTAACGAAAGTCGATGATGTCGATGGCACTGCCCTTGAAGGTGCTGTATTTAAAATTGTCGATGCGAATGACGAGAAACAAGTAATTCGTGAAAATATAAAAACAGGTTCAGATGGAAAAGTTAGCGTTAAAGATCTAGAGCCTGGTGTTTATAAATTTATCGAAACAGAAGCTCCTAAGGATTATACGTTAAGTACAAACCCTATCGAGTTTACAATTGATAAAAGCCAACAAGCTCTTGCTACTGTTACGGCAAATAACAGCTTAAAAACGGGCGAAGTTGAATTATTAAAAGTTGATGAGTTTGGTGAGAAAAAACCACTTGAAGGTGCAGTATTCAAGCTTGTCGATACAAATAATAATGACGTTTCCCCTTACACTAACTTAACTACTGATAAACACGGTAAAGTTAAAGTTAGTAACCTACGTCCTGGTACGTATAAATTCATTGAAATAGCTGCTCCTGAACATTACGTTTTACGAGCAGAACCTATTGAATTTACAATCGATAGAAGTCAGAAAGAAACTCTACTTGTGAAAGCTGAAAATGCTTTAAAACCAGGAGATGTTGAATTAACAAAAGTTGATGATATCGATGGTACAGCTCTTGAAGGTGCTGTATTTAAAATTGTTGATGCAAATGATGAAAAGAAAGTCATTCGCGAAAATGTAAAAACTGGTGCGGATGGTAAAGCTATCGCTACTGGCTTACGCCCTGGCGATTATAAATTTATCGAAGTAACAGCACCGAAGTATTACGACAAAAATACAAAACCAATTAAATTTACGATTACAGAAAGTCAAACAACTCAGGCTACTGTTACCGCTAAAAACAGCTTAACAAAAGGCGGTATTGAGTTAACAAAAGTGAATGCTGCAGATGAAAAGGAAACACTTGAAGGTGCAGTATTTAAAATCGTTAATAGAGATACTAATGAAGATGTTCGTACGGACCTTGTTACGAATAGTAAAGGAATGCTAGTTGTAGATGACTTACGTCCTGGTAACTATAAACTTATCGAAACAAAGGCTCCAACTTATTACGATGTAAATGTAGAACCAATTGAATTTACAATCGAAAAAGGACAACAAAAACTCCTTCCACTTACATTTAAAAATAGTTTAACGAAAGGAAAAGTTAAACTTATTAAAGAAGATGATGTGGAAAGTAGTAAAGCTCTTGCCGGCGCTGTATTCACATTGCAAGACGCAACTGGCAAAGAAATTATGAAAGATTTAACAACAGATGATCACGGAGTATTAGTTATTCCTGATTTAGCACCAGGGGATTATCAATTTATCGAAACAAAAGCCCCTGAACATTATAAATTAGACAAAACACCTATTAAGTTCACAATTAAAAAAGGTAGTAAGGAAGATCTTCCTATCCCTGTTACTGTAAAAAATAGTTTACTTACAGGTGGCGTCACTTTAACAAAAGTTGATGATGTTGATGGCACTACTCTTGAAGGTGCAGAATTTATAATCGTTGACGCTCATGATACTAAAAAGGTAATTCGAAAAGGTTTAACGACTGATAAAAACGGTAAAATTACTGCTTCTGATTTACGTCCTGGAGACTATCAATTTATTGAAGTAAAAGCTCCAAAAGACTATACCTTAAGCAAAGACCCTATTCCGTTCACTATCGAAAAAAGTCAAAAAGAGAATATTAATGTTACCGCTACTAACAGTTTAAAGAAAGGTGCAGTAACATTAACAAAAATTGATGACATCGATCGTACGATGCTCGAAGGTGCAATCTTTAAGATTGTGGATATGAATGGTAAGGAAGTTCATACGAATCTTGTTACAGATAAAAACGGAAAAATTTCTGTTTCTGATTTACGCCCTGGAGACTATCAGTTCATTGAAACAAAAGCTCCTGAGCACTATGTATTAGATGAAACAACGATTCAATTTACAATTGAAAGAAGTCAAACGAAAGAGATCAATGTTACAGGCAAAAATGCTTTGAAAAAAGGTAGCGTTGAACTAACAAAGATTGACGATATTGATATAAATACAAAACTTTCTAACGCCGTATTTAATTTATTAGATGCAGACGGTGAGCTAGTTGAAGAAGGCTTAAAAACAAATGCTGAAGGTAAAATTGTTATTGAAAATCTACGTCCTGGTACGTATCAATTCGTTGAAACAATTGCTCCTGAACATTACGATTTAGATAAAAAACCTATCGTATTTACAATTAAAAAGAGCCAAACTGAAACTCTTCATATCACTGCTACAAATGCTTTAACAAAGGGTGCAGTTAAACTTTCTAAAGTAGACGATATTGATGGCACTGTTCTTAAAGATGCAGTATTTAAAATTGTTAATATGAACGGTGATGTAGTTCATAAAGACCTTGTTACAAATGAACAAGGAATAATCGAAATTAACGACCTACGTCCTGGTGATTACCAATTCATCGAAACGAAAGCTCCTAAGCATTACGTTTTAGATGAAACACCAATCAAATTCACTATTGAAAAAGGACAGAAGAAAGTTATTTCTTTAACTGCTACAAATAGCTTAAAACAAGGTAGTATCGAATTACTTAAAGTTGATGATTTAAACACTCAAACAAAACTTGCCGATGCGGTATTTAATTTACTAGATCAAGATGGCAAAGTACTTAAAACAGATTTAAAAACAAACAGTGAAGGTAAAATCGTTATCGAAAACTTACGTCCTGGTACGTATCAATTCGTTGAAATAACGGCTCCTGAACACTATGATTTAGACAAAAAACCAATTATATTTACAATTGAAAAAAGCCAAAAAGATATTGCTACCGTTACTATGAAAAATAGTTTAACAAAAGGCGGCGTGGAACTTTCTAAAGTGGATGACGTCGATGGCACTACTCTTGAAGGCGCAGTATTTAAAATTGTGGATATGAATGGCACTGTAATTCGCAAAGATCTTGTTACGAATCAACAAGGTAAAATTAGCGTTTCTGACCTACGTCCTGGTGATTATCAATTCATCGAGACAACGGCTCCGAAACACTATGATTTAAACAAAGAGCCAATTCCATTCACAATCACAAAGAGCCAAGCTGATCCTATCTCCGTTACAGCTACAAATAGCTTAACGAAAGGCACTGTGGAACTTTCTAAAGTAGATGATGTAGATGGTACTGCTCTTAAAGGTGCGATATTTAAAATTACTGATATGAATGGTAACGACATTCGCACTGAGCTTACAACAGATGTACATGGAAAAATTTCTGTTTCTGATTTACGTCCTGGGGACTATCAGTTTATTGAAATGAAAGCTCCTGAACACTATAAATTAGATAGTACACCTATTAAGTTTACAATTAAGAAAAGCCAAAAAGAAAAGCTCCAAGTTACTGCTACAAATAGCTTAACTGAGGGTGCTGTAGAATTAATAAAAGTGGATGATATAAATCCAGATACAAAACTTTCTGATGCAGTGTTTAACATCATCGATGCGAAAGGTAAAATTGTTCGCACTGATTTAACTACTGATAAAGATGGGAAGATTTCAGTTTCTGATTTACGTCCGGGAGATTATCAGTTCATTGAAACGAAAGCTCCAACTGGCTATGATTTAAACGTTAAACCAATTCCTTTCACAATTACGAAAGGACAATCTCAGGTTACCTCTGTTACAGCCTTAAATAGTTTAACAACAGGTTCAATTGAGTTAACTAAAGTTGATATTGATCACCATGGAACACTTGAAGGTGCCATTTTCAATATTTTAGACCAAGATGGAAAAGTCATCCGAGAAGGTTTAAAAACAGATCAACACGGAAAAGTAATCGTAAATGATTTGAAACCTGGTAATTATCAATTAGTAGAAACAAAGGCTCCTAAAGGCTATCAATTAGATGCATCACCAATAAACTTTACAATTGATAAAGCCCAAGCTAAGCCACTACAAATTACAGTTTCAAATAAAAAAATTGAATCTTCTTCAGGTGGAGATGACAAGCCAATTACTCCTCCAAATAAAGAAGATAACAAAGGCAATGAAACATCTGAGAAACACGAAAACGGAACTTCCGAAGAAACATCGAATAAAACAGATAACAAACAGCAAGATGATCGAAATACGGATAAGCACCTTCCAAATACAGGTCATAAAGAAGACCCTACACAAACAGTAGGTATTGTTCTTCTACTAGCTGGATTATTAAGTATTTTAGCTACAAAACGCAAAAAAAATTATTAATAATTTTTTCACATCCAATCAATCTCTCAATTGATTGGATGTTTTTTTATACAAAAAGGACGATACATAAAGTATCGTCCTTTTAACGGGGTGAGGCTGCCCAAAAGTACGGAAAACCTTTGAACAGCCTCTTATTTTCATATGGATGCCTTACATATATCACTGATAATAATTATGAAATGCGGAAACATAATTACCATCAACTGATTCAAACATGAGAAATGAAACCCTACAGTGGTTCCATTCCTCTACATAATCTAAAGTTTGGGTACACTAGATTCATGCAATGTAGGAGCTTTCAGAGTAGAAAGCGAACCTTCGTTTAAAATGATAGCATATATATCTCCCTCAAAAATATGCAAATATGCATATATCGTTTTTTTATTTATCAATGTCAGAATATTGAAAAATAAAAGGTGTGAAGGTAAAATAAAGTCATTATCCGTCTTCTTTTGTCAGTCAGAGAGAATAGAAGAATAGGAGAGGAAAAAATGAGAAAATCATTGAAACAAAAAATAGTAAGCTCTTTGCTTGCTGTATCACTTGCTGTTAGCTTAGCTCCAATTGGGCAAGCAAAAGCGGATTCCACGTCAGAGGTTACACAAACTCCATCTATTACAAAACAGATTGATCCAAACCGCGCGATTGAACATGTTCGTTTCTTATCTGAAACAATTGGTCCTCGCCCCGGTGGAACAAAATCCGAAGAATGGGCTTCTCGTTACATTGGTATGCAGCTTAAATCAATGGGCTATGAAGTAGAATATCAACCATTTCAGGTGCCCGATCAATACGTTGGATTCATTGAATCACCCCTATCAACAAAACGTAATTGGCAAGCTGGTGCTGCTCCTAATGCACTAATTTCTACAGAAGCTGTTACAGCTCCCCTTATCTTTGTTCAAGGTGGGACAAAATTAGAAGATATTCCAAATGAAGTAAACGGTAAAATTGTTTTATTTGAAAGAGGAACGACAGTTACCGACTATAATAAACAAGTTGAAAATGCTGTTAGCAAAGGTGCAAAAGGTGTTCTTTTATACAGTTTAATTGGCGGACGCGGAAATTATGGACAAACCTTCAATCCCCGCCTAATGAAAAAGCAATCTATCCCTGTCTTTGGTCTTGCTTATGCGCAAGGAAATGCATTTAAAGAAGAAATCGCTAAAAAGGGGACAACAATTCTTTCCCTAAAAGCGAGACATGAATCTAAATTAACATCTCTAAATGTTATCGCCAAAAAGAAACCAAAAAAGAGTACAGGTAATGAAAAAGCAGTCGTTGTAAGCTCGCACTATGATAGTGTTGTCGGAGCACCTGGCGCAAATGATAATGCTTCTGGAACTGGATTAGTATTAGAACTAGCTCGTACTTTTCAAAATGTAGAAACTGATAAAGAAATTCGCTTTATTACCTTTGGTTCTGAAGAAACTGGATTACTTGGTTCGGATTATTACGTGAATAGTCTATCCCAAAAAGAACGCGACCGTATTTTAGGTGTCTTTAACGCCGACATGGTTGCAACAAATTATGATAAAGCAAAGAATTTATATGCTATGACACCTGATGGCTCTACAAACTTTGTAACAGACGCTGCCTTGCAAGCAGGTAAACAACTAAATAATGACCTCATCCTACAAGGTAAATTCGGTTCTAGTGATCATGTTCCATTTGCTGAAGCTGGTATTCCTGCTGCTCTATTCATTTGGATGGGTGTCGATAGTTGGAACCCATTAATCTATCATATTGAGAAGGTATACCATACACCTCAAGATAACGTATTAGAAAACATTTCACCTGAACGAATGAGAATGGCATTAGACGTTATCGGAACAGGAGTTTACAACTCGCTTCAAAAACCTGTTCCTCAAACTGAACAGAAAGCTGCTTAATCATTTAAAAGACCACTGATTTTTTATCAGTGGTCTTTTATTGAGAAAAAATATATATGCATAAAAGCATATTTTATCCTACCCATTATCGTATACAATATTATCTGTAACAAAACTGATTACAACTAATAAGGAGGCTTTTTCTATTATGAAAAAAATGATTTTAGCAGGTGCATTAACTTTAGCAGGAATTACTGGAGCTACTGCGTTTATTCCTGAAACAAAAGTCGCTGCTGCCGCTCAAGAACAAAGCTTTACAAAATTTTATTCTTTGCAAACTGGAGGTAGTTCTGAACAAGAACCTATTTTCCTTCAAAAAGGACAAGAACTAACAATTCATCCTAACAGCAAAACTCCTAGTTACAGTGTTTATGACTCAAATCATAACCTTATTGGACGTTATTCTGATGGTTACGGCCGAATTTTCACTGCAAAAACAGATGGAAATATGTATGTTCAATTTCATGCACCTTACGTTTACTATAGTCCTGTTAGTTTTTCTGTTACTTATACTATTCAATAGAAAAGAGGTCCTTTATAGGACCCCTTTTATTTCTCTTCCCAATTCACTTTTACAAATCCATCTTTTACTGTTAATCCGCTTATATTCAATACATATTCTTCATTTGCTTTTAAAGTAACTGTAAAAGTACCTTTTTTCGATTCACAAATTTCCTTTAACTCTTTTATACCTTCTCCTTGTCTTTCATACACACTAAAACATAAGTTTCCTCGTTTTGCATCTGTCTCATAAGAAAATGTCACTTGTGTATCCTTTTCATACTGAAATTCAATATCCTTACCGGCAATATCCCATGATGAGAATTTTGCCTCGTAACTTGTTTTCCCTTGCTTCTCATTTTCTAAATATATATCTCCTGCTCTCCACGCATCATCTAACGTTTGTGCAAAAGTAAAACCACTAAGTAATACAAACATTGTACTTGCCAATATCGCAACTAATGTTACTTTCTGTTTTTTAACAAAGTTCATCTTATATTCTCCTTCAACCTTCTTTTTACTTCTTCTTACCATATATAATAAAAACCCAATAAAGAATGGCAATATAACTGCTAAAATACTCCATCCTTTGCTCATTTGATGTGCTTTAGCATCTGTATATACCCATGATGCAACACATATTAAAAGTGCTATAAAAGCTAAAAACATCGTCACTCCAGCTACTTCAAATAGTACAAACGGATTAGCGAACTCTTTCATGTAATCTATACTCCTTCTTTAAAAATGACTGTATTACAACATATATCGGAATGTATACATGCATCATAATCACAATGGCTATCAACATAGGAATTTTATAATCCAAATGTGTGACAAATTGTTCTATAACAATTGTTAACAAAACAATCCAAATGGTGTGAATACAAATCATCCAGTTCCTCTCTAACTTCTGAGCCTTTCGCACGCCCTGCTTCGTGTTATTTATTAGCTCTTCGCTTGGAGTTATCTTTTCTGCTAAGCTACTCTTTACCTTCTGTTCAAATTTATCTTCTGTCATAAACGAACCCCTCCAAATGTTCTCGCATTTGCTTCTTCGCATAATTAAGGCGATATTTCACTGTACCAATCGGTATATTTAATATTTCGCTCATTTCTTTATAAGAGTATTGTTCATAATAGTAGAGTACGAGCACGGTTTTATATTTTTCATTCAATAGCTGTATAACTTCTCGTATCATTTCCGCTTCCACTTTTTGAATAAATTCTTCTGATATATTCACATCATCTGCGAAATCTATTTCTCCACCATCTTCTTTATGAAATAAATCTAAGACACGATCTTTCCATCTTTTCTTCTTGCGGTAAAAGTCATAAAATGTACGAACGCAAATTGTAGTAATCCACTTTTTATAATTATCCACATAAAAAAGTTGGTGCCTTGATGAAAAAACCTTTATCCACGTCTCTTGAAAAATATCTTCCGCATCTTCTTTCGTTTTCGCTAACTTATAGCATAAGGAATATATTTGCTGCTTATATATATCAATTAATTCTTCTATCTTTTCTTCCATCATAAGCCTCCTGTCATTTATATAAGACGACGCAAATTCCCCTTTTGTTTGATAATTTTTTTTATTATCTCCATACAAAAAGGCAATCACAACATTGTGTGATTGCCTTTTACTGAAAGCGAAAAATCGGCTCCGCTTTTCTTTATGTCCAGCTCTGCCTCCTAGCCCCTTCTGTCTAAGAACCTTCCCCACGAGAAGATAAAATGCATCTTCTGTGGGAAAGAACCTTAGCCTTCGGGACTAAACAGTCGGCTCCGCTTTTCTTCATTACATTTTTTCTGGTGCAGATACTCCTACGATTGCTAATGCATTTTGAAGTGTAGTGCGTACTGCTTTCATTAACTCGTAACGAGCTTTACTTAATTCTAAGTTATCTTGGTTTAATACTTTTTCTGCATTGTAGAAGCTGTGTAATGTTGCTGCTAATTCAAATGCATAGTTTGTAATACGGTGTGGCAGACGTTTTTGTGCTGCATCCGCAACTACAGCTGGGAATTCACCAAGTTTTTTCAGTAACTCTACTTCTTTCTCAGAAGTAACAAGTTTATAGTTCACATCTCCATCTACAGCTAATCCTAATTCTTCGCCTTGACGAAGGATACTGCATACGCGAGCATGAGCATATTGTGCATAGTATACTGGGTTTTCATTAGATTTTGATACAGCTAAGTCCATATCGAAGTCTAAATGAGAATCACCGCTACGCATTGCGAAGAAGTAACGCATTGCGTCCACGCCTACTTCTTCCATAAGCTCACGAAGTGTAACTGCTTTACCCGTACGCTTACTCATCTTCATTTTTTCACCATTTTGGTATAGTTGTACCATTTGGATGATTTCTACTTCAAGCGTGTCTTTATCGTAACCAAGTGCTTGAATAGCAGCCTTCATACGAGGAATGTAACCGTGGTGGTCAGCACCCCAAATGTTGATTAACTTATCAAAACCACGCTCTAATTTATCACGGTGATACGCGATATCTGGCGTTAAGTATGTGTAAGAACCGTCGTTTTTAATTAATACACGATTTTTGTCATCGCCGTAAGTCATTGAACGGAACCAAGTTGCGCCGTCTTCTTCAAAGATCTCTTCACGCTCTTTTAATACAGCAAGAGCTTGATCGATTTTTCCGTTTTTGTATAGTGATGTTTCTGAGAACCATACATCAAATTTAACGCGGAAGCTTTCTAAGTCTTTTTGAAGTTTTGCTAATTCATATTTTAAACCGTACTCACGGTAGAATTCATAGCTTTCTTTTTCATCAGCTTTCGCATAACGATCGCCGAATTCTTCTGCTAAACGTTTACCAATTCCAATGATATCCGCACCATGGTAACCGTCTTCTGGCATTTCTTTATCTAAGCCTAAAGCTTGCATGTAACGAGCTTCAACAGAAAGAGCTAAGTTATGAATTTGGTTACCAGCATCATTAATGTAGTACTCACGAGATACATCGTAGCCTGCTTTTGCTAATAGGTTACATAAAGTGTCACCTACTGCCGCACCACGTGCATGTCCTAAGTGAAGGTCACCTGTTGGATTAGCAGATACGAACTCAACTTGTACTTTTTCACCTTTACCAGTATTCGTTTCACCGTAAGCTTCACCAGCGTTTACGATTGTTGGAATTAAATCTGTTAAGTAGCTATTATCCATATAGAAGTTAATAAAACCAGGACCAGCGATTTCGATTTTTTCAATAGAAGCTTTTGCTTTATCGAAGTTTGCAACTAGTTCTTCTGCAATCATACGAGGTGCTTTTTTCGCAACGCGTGCAAGTTGCATTGCCATATTTGTAGAGAAGTCACCATTTGTTTTATCTTTTGGAGATTCTAATACAACGTTTGGAATCTGTTCTTCTGTCGCTAATTCTGCCTTTAATACAGCAGCCTGAATTTCTTCTTTAATCAATCCTTTTACTTGTTCTAAGGAATTCATTATTTTGCCTCCTTCAAATTAATTGTAATAGTATATCTGCCAGCTTCTTGTTCACTTAGAAGCAATGCGTAAGTTAAGAAGAGTTGTCCTTTTTTCTTTTCATCCGACCATTTAAAAAGAACGTTATCAGTCTTTGTTTGCAATGCAAACGTACCAAGTTCACTCGTATACGTACCAGTTGTCCATTCACCTTTCACATGCGTCTGACGCATAGAAACAGCACCTGAACGCATAATGAGAACTTGTTCATCTTGAATTTTAATAATTGTTTTCACTTCGCCTTGTTCGTTCGGCTCCTGGAATGTTACATATGTACCTTGACCTTTTACATAGTATTGACCATTTGCTTCAAAAGCAACGGTTTCCTTCCTCGCCCCTTCACGGATTTCTGTTACGAAATGAACGTGTACCGGCAAGCCTGCAAGTTGTTTCTCCACGTCTTGCACACCTTTCAAATGTTATAGATATTAAATACTACTTATAATAAATCACTTTTCCTATCATATCAAAAAAAGACTCTGTCTGTCTGCTGAAAAATCAGGAAAACTCCATTTCAAAAAATAATTCACTTCTACTTTATTTCATATGATAAAATATTTTTTAAATCTAAATATTCTTTCAATTAAAGAGGTGAATATAGTGATACCAACAAAGTTAAAAAAGGGTGATGAAATACGAGTGATTTCACCATCGTGTAGTTTAAGTATTGTTTCAAATGAAAATAGAAAACTTGCTATAAAAAGATTAACTGACATGGGCTTTCAAGTTACATTCTCAAAATATGCTGATGAGATAGATCGATTTGCTTCCTCCTCTATTTCTTCCCGCATTCAAGACCTCCATGAAGCATTTGGAGACCCTAATGTAAAAGCTATTTTGACTACACTTGGCGGATACAACTCAAATGGTTTATTGAAACATCTCGATTATGATTTAATTCGTGAAAACCCGAAATTTTTCTGTGGTTATTCTGATATTACTGCCTTAAATAATGCAATTTACGCAAAAACAGGGCTTGTTACATATTCAGGACCCCATTTCTCTTCGTTTGGAATGGAGAAAGGGCTCGGGTATACAACCGATTACTTTTTAAAGTGCTTAACTTCTAATGGGCCTATTGAAGTCCTGCCATCTGAAACATGGAGCGATGATTCTTGGTATATAGATCAGGAAAATCGAGAATTTATTAAAAATGAAGGATACGTTTCAATTCAGGAAGGAGAAGCTACGGGAGATATTATCGGTGGCAATATGAGCACATTTAACTTACTGCAAGGCACACCATATATGCCAAATTTAAAGCACAAAATTTTATTTATTGAAGAAGATAGTTTAACTGGAACATCTACTCTTAAAACTTTTGATCGTTATTTACATTCCCTTATGCAGCAGCAAGATTTTGAATACATAAAGGGAATCATTATAGGAAAGATGCAAAAAGGTGCAGAATGTACGATAGAAGACATTCAAGAAATGATTGCTTCAAAACCTGAACTTGCACATATTCCTATCATTGCAAACGCAAGTTTCGGGCATACAACCCCGATTTTCACTTTCCCAATTGGTGGACGTGCAAAAATTATTTCTAACAAGGAAAAAACATCTATCACTATTTTAACCCACTAAAAAGGAGCGAATGAGTCGCTCCTTTTATGGTTTTTCTATTTTTTCCAACGCTTTTTGTGGAATAGATTCTTTCGGGATTTCAGCCCATCCTTTTCCTTGCATACCTTTTGCATAAATTTTTATAAACGCCCCCGTATGCAATTCACGGTTCATCATTCTTTTAATGATCTGTAACTTTCCGTCTTCTGTATACCCTTTAAAAGTATACAAGTATTCTCCGTCTTTTTTCTCACCTTTATCTATAACCGCATAATAATCTTGTATTTCTTTATTTGAAAAGAAGTTGTCTACAAAAGCATGTACACCTTCTGTTTTTGTGTTCAAATAATACGCTGTTCCACCTAGAATAATGGCGAATATAGCTAAAACTTTAATTACCAATTTCATACATGAACCTCCTGTTTGCACTTCTTTCTCACTAGTATTATATCTATACTTGTATTATACGGAAAAGAGCATACTATACTCTATCTAAAAGTCTTACACTTTCCTTACATTATTGTAAGGGATTTTTTCTTACAGCAAGTTCCCAAGAAAAAATTTTTCCGTTTCATACACTTTTATATTATTATTGAATGATACGAATTTTTATTACAAAAATCAAAGGAGACAGTTTTCAAATGGCTATCTTGCAAGGTTTAGCACTATTACTTGTTGTACTTTGTCTATTTACACTTTTTAGTTACCGTGCGCCTTATGGAATGAAGGCGATGGGTGCTTTAGCTAATGCAGCAATCGCAAGTTTTCTTATTGAAGCATTTCACCGTTATATAGGTGGAGAAATGTTTCATAATGACTTTTTACAATCAGTAGGAGAAGCTTCCGGTAGTATGAGCGGTGTCGCAGCAGCGATTTTAGTCGCATTAGCAATCGGTGTTTCCCCCGTATACGCTGTTTTAATTGGTATCGCTACTAGTGGATTCGGTATTTTACCAGGATTTTTCGCTGGATACGTTTGTGCTTTCGTCGTGAAATTTCTCGAAAAGAAATTACCAGCTGGCGTGGAATTTTTAGCAATCCTATTTATCGCTGCACCAATCTCACGCGGAATGGCAATGCTTATGGATCCGCTTGTTAACGCAACACTCGGTAAAATCGGTTCTATGATTTCAGTTGCAACTACAGAAAGCCCTATCATTATGGGTATTATGCTTGGTGGATTAATAACAGTTATTTCTACCTCTCCACTAAGTTCTATGGCACTAACTGCAATGCTTGGATTAACAGGTTTACCTATGGCAATTGGTAGCCTTGCCGTTGCGGCCTCAGCCCCGATGAACTTTATTTTCTTTAAACGATTAAAAATTTGTTCAAAGAAAGATACAATTGCTGTAGCAATCGAACCTTTAACACAAGCCGATGTTGTCTCAGCAAATCCAATTCCAATCTATATGACAAATTTCGTTGGCGGTGCACTTGCCGGTATTATTACATCGCTATTCCAGCTTGTTAATAATGCACCAGGAACAGCATCACCAATCCCAGGACTTCTTGTCCTATTCGGATTTAATGACGTTATAAAAGTAACAATTGCTGCCGTACTATGTGGAATCGTTACCACTATTGTCGGATACATTGGATCTATTGTGTTCCGTAAATATCCAATCCGCTCTGCTGATGAAATTCGCGGAGTTACTTCGGAAGAGAAGGTTGCATAAGAAAAAGAGCTATTCCCATCGTTTGAGAATAGCTTTTTTTTGTGTTGCGTAACGGTAAATGAAATTATATCGGCGGTTTTTTAAATATATCAGCGCAACTCGAATTATATCAGCGATTTTTTTAATATATCGACTTACCGACACATAACGACAAAATAAGAGCCCTCTAATCATATAGAGGGCTCTTATTTTATCTAGCTGCAGCGGCTAGAATCTCCAGCCATTTCACACTCTCGGCCTACGCCAAAAGTGCTTCTCGGTCGAGCGTTCCAATGACCTGCGATTCTGAGCGAGCTGCCTCCGCTTTTATTACTATCCAGTTACGCCTCCTAGACCCTTGCGTCTAAGAACCTTCCCTGCCAAAAGGTAAAAAGTACCTTTTGCAGGAAAGAACCTTAGTCACCGGGTCTAAACAGTCGGCTTCACTTTTATTTCACCCAACCGAGCAGCATTTCCCGCACGAATTTGCTTGCTGCGACTGGTGTTTGATCACTATGGTCGTAGACTGGAGCTACTTCTACTAAGTCTGCTCCAACTACATTTATATTTGAATTTGCAATTGCTACGATGGAATCTAATAATTCTTTAGATGTGATACCGCCAGCTTCTAATGTTCCTGTTCCTGGAGCGTGAGCTGGGTCTAATACATCAATGTCGATTGTGACATAGACTGGGCGGCCAGCAAGTTTCGGTAATACTTCTTTTAACGGTTCTAATACGTCAAATTTGTATAAGTTCATACCTACTTCTTTCGCCCATTCAAATTCTTCCTTCATTCCAGAACGAATTCCGAAAGAATATACGTTTTCCGGACCAATTAAATCACACACTTTACGAATTGGTGTAGAGTGGGATAAAGGCTCCCCTTCATACGATTCACGTAAATCAGTATGAGCATCCATATGGATGATTGCTAAATCCGGATATTTTTTTGCCATTGCCTTAAAAATTGGCCAAGACACTAGGTGCTCACCGCCGAGACCTAGTGGAAACTTATCGGCATCTAAAAGTTTTGATACATACTCTTCAATCATGTCTAAGCTGCGTTGTGCGTTTCCGAATGGTAATGGGATATCACCCGCATCAAAATATTTTACCTCTTCTAGTTCACGATCTAAATACGGGCTATATTCTTCAAGACCGATTGATACTTCACGAATACGTGCAGGGCCAAAACGAGATCCCGGACGGTAACTTACTGTCCAATCCATAGGCATCCCATAAATAACTACCTTTGACTCTTCAAAACTTGGATGACTTTTAATAAATACTTTACCTGAATAAGCTTCATCAAAACGCATATTCTTTTCCTCCTTATGTGGAACTTAAGGTATCCCAACCTTTCACTATTTCTCAAATTTGGAGCGAATTGCTCCTCTTTCTCGATTTACCGGGTCTTCTTTTTAACAACAAGAAGACGATTTTCTCTACAGAAGTGTAAGTAGCTAGCATGTTCAAGTCTTCTGGACAAACACCTTAAATGAGCTACTTACACTTTATTTGTTTGATACAATTCTCTTACTTAATTAAATCCCCAACAAATTTCGGTAATGCGAATGCTGCATTGTGTAATTCTTTTGTGTAGTATTTCGTTTCGATTTCGTGGAAACGCTCTTCACTTACTTCTAATGGATCATGTTTTTTAGATCCAATTGTGAACGTCCAAAGACCACTTGGGTAAGTTGGAATGTTTGCTGTGTATAAACGAGTAATTGGGAAGATCTCTTTTACGTCTTTAAACACAGTTGTAATTAGTTCTGGTGTAAACCAAGGGTTGTCCGTTTGTGCAACGAAAATACCATCTTCTTTTAACGCTTTTGAAATTCCAGCGTAGAAGCCTTTTGTAAATAGGTTTACTGCTGGTCCTACTGGCTCAGTAGAATCTACCATAATTACATCGTATTCATTTTCGCTTTCTGCGATATGTAGGAAACCGTCTCCTACTTTTACTTCTACACGCTCATTATCTAATGCGCCTGCAATTGATGGTAAGTATTGTTTAGAGTACTCAATTACTTTTCCATCGATTTCAACAAGAGTTGCTTTCTTTACACTTGGGTGTTTTAACACTTCACGAATAACACCACCATCACCGCCACCAACAACTAATACGTTTTCAGGGTTTGGATGTGTAAATAAAGGTACGTGTGCTACCATTTCGTGATAAACGAACTCATCTTTTTCTGTTGTCATAACCATGCCATCTAAAATAAGCATGTTTCCGAACTCTTCCGTTTCGACCATATCAAGTTTTTGGAATTCTGTTTGCTCCGTATGTAATGTGCGGTTAATACGCGCCGTAATCCCAAAATGTTTTGTTTGTTTTTCAGTGAACCATAGTTCCATCGTACAATCACGCCTTTCAATGCAAATTTATAATAGGGACATCATTAATGTCCCCTAACAAAAATAAAACAAAACATCCAAAATGTATAGTTAAAAGTACAAAAATACCGAAAATATATTTTAGTCAGAGGGTTCTAACATATGTGCGAAAAGGGTTTGCACCGCAAAAGGAAAGAAAACCCTTTCTTAAGAAAGGGCTTTTGTCTCTATTTCTACTGGTTTACGAATTGGAATTAGGATCATAATACAACCAACTAACACAACAATTCCACCTACTAAAAACGGACTTTGTGGTGAAACAGTATGACCGATAATTCCTGATAAAATTGGAGCAATCGCACCACCTAACCAACGAACAAAGTTATAAACACCTGACGTAACAGATCTTTCATAAGGTGAAATATCCATTACATAACTTGTATATAATGCATTGTTTAAGCCAGATGCCAATCCTGATAAAACGATAAGAGTAATTTGTAACCACATAATTTTCACAAAGAATAGTGCAATTAAGAAAATCGCAAATACGAGTAAACTACCCTTTAATAATGTTTTTGGTTCATATTTCCCTTCTAGCTTATGTGCTAAAATTGCAGAACCGTAAGCTAACGCGAGCCCCCATCCGCAAAATACAAAGCCTAATTGAATAGCTGATAAATGCATAATAAGTGGTGAATATGCTAACACAACGAAAAATCCGTAGTAGTATAACATTCCTGAAATCGCACCTTGCATAAACGGTTTATACTTCACCAGGTTAAGTAATTCTCCTACCCCAGCAGCCTTACGCTTCACTTTTCGCTCCGGTTCTTTTACAAAAAAGAATACTAAAATAAATGCTAAGAAAATTAAAATACTTGTCGCGAAAAACGGATAACGCCAAGAATGACCACCTAATATCCCGCCTAATAATGGTCCGCCAGCCATGCCTAAACCGATAGCTGCTTCGTATAATCCTACTGCTTCATGAACTTCTTTACTTAATGCTATTAATAGCGTCATTGCTGTAGCAAAAAACATCGCATTTCCTAATCCCCATCCAGCGCGGAAAAGAGATAATTGAGCAATCGTTTGCGATATACCGCATATAAACGCAAATACAGTCACAATCGCAAGACCGATTGTCATCATCCGTTTATCACCAAATCTCGATGCAAATATACCAGCTGGTAACATCATGATTGCCATCGTTAAAATATAAGCGGTAAATAACATTTCAACTTGCCAATGCGTTGCACCGATTTTCTCAGCAATAATTGGCAAAATTGGGTCAACTACCCCTATACCCGAAAAGGCAAGGAAGGTAGCCACCACTGTAATCAATCTCCCTAGTTTTTGTTTGCTCTCCATTTTGATTACTCTCCTTTTGTGTTCTCTAAAAATGTTACTGCACGATGTAAACTATCTTCTAGTTCTGCCTTTACACGTTGCATTTGCTCCATTTTTTCGTCTAGCGTTTCCACTTGTTTTTCAAGCATATCTTTAATTTCTTGAATCACTTCACGATCACGAGGGTTTTCGCTATTTCTTCTTTGCTCCATTCTTTCTTTTAACGATAAAAAATGCTGCATCTCTTGAAGCGTAATTCCTAACACTTCTTTCGCTTCCACAATTTTTTTAATTCTGGCGATATCCCCGTCTGTATACAGGCGAATGTTCCCCTCACTACGTTCAGGGGGATGAATTAAACCAATTTCCTCATAATAACGAAGTGTACGTTTTGTCAAACCAACTTGCTTTGTTACTTCATCAATTTTATACATGTTTATTCCTCCCTTCACTTAATTATTACATTTTACGTTAACGTTAACTTTTGTGCAACTGTTAGACTTTTGTAAATGTTTGTCATATTCAATTGTATTTTCCCTAAAGCAGTTTCATAATGAAAGAAAAGAGATAATAAGGAGAATTTCACATGAGTAAACCACTTATTTTCGCTCACCGCGGAGTAAAAGGAACACATCCCGAAAATACGATGATTGCCTTCCAAGAAGCAGAACGCATTGGCGCTCACGGAATTGAACTCGATGTCCACTTATCAAAAGATGGTGAACTTGTCGTAATTCACGATGAAACCGTCGATCGTACAACAAATGGCGTTGGACTTGTTTCGGAAAAAACGGTAGAGGAACTACAATCATTGGACGCTGGTAGCTATAAAGACCCTTCTTTCCATGAAGCAAAAATCCCAACGTTGCGTGAGGTTTTCATTTGGCTTTCCACAACGAACTTACAACTAAATATTGAATTAAAGACAGATGTTATTCATTACCCAAATATTGAGGAAAAAGCTGTTGCACTTGTGCGTGAATATCATCTTTCTAATCAAATTGTATTTTCATCATTTAACCATGACTCTGTTTCATTATTAGCAGAAATTGCTCCTGAAATCCCAAGAGCAATTTTATATGATACACCACTTGCTGATCCAATTGCCGAAGCAAAACATAGAGAAGCAAATGGATTACATCCAAACTTCCAGTTATTAACGAAAGAATTTGTGCAGTTAGCACAAGAGCAAGGGTATGTTTTCCGTCCATATACAATTAATGAATACAAAGATTTACAAACTATGATTGATTATGGTGTAGATGTCATCATTACCGATTGGCCAGCACGTGCCTTTGAGCTCCTTTCTTAATGGAAGGGGCTTTTTTATTTTCGAAATTTCATTGTTTAAAATAAACGAAAACCCTCAATACTAATACAATAACGCTTGTATTAATGAGGGGCTGAAAAAAGATGGATCAAACTATGAATCCAAAACTTAAAAAATATAAACGTCTTTTCTTCACCGCAATGTTTTCTTGCGTCCTTTTCTTCGTTTTTTCTTTTTTTATTATTATTATAGTTGCAAAAATTATGGGACCTCCTCCTGTTGCGGTCCCGCAAACAAGCGTCTTTTACGCAAATGATGACACTGTTATAGGACAAAGTAATGAAATGCAAAAACGTTACAATGTATCTCTTAATGAAATTTCACCTTATGTAAAAGAAGCGACCCTTTCTATTGAAGATCAAAGATTTTATAAACATCACGGCTTCGATATGAAACGGATTGCGGGTGCAATTGTTGCTGATTTAAAAGCGATGGCAAAAGTACAAGGAGCTAGTACAATTACACAACAATACGCGCGTAATCTGTATTTAGATCATGATAAAACGTGGAAACGTAAATTATTAGAGGCAATGTACACTGTCCGCCTTGAAGTAAACTATAATAAAAATCATATTTTAGAAGGATATTTAAACACAATTTATTACGGACATGGCGCTTATGGCATCGAAGCTGCGTCCCGTCTATATTTCGATAAAACGGCAAAAGAGTTAACATTAGCAGAAGCTAGTATGCTCGCAGGTATCCCGAAAGGGCCAAGTGTCTATTCTCCCTTTTTGAAAGAGGATCGTGCGAAAGGACGACAAGCTCTCATATTAGATGAAATGGTAGAACAAGGATATATTACGAAGCAACAAGCAGCCTTAGCGAAGAAAGAGCCACTAACTTTTGCCTCATTGGATACGAAAAAAGTAGCAGAGGTCGCACCATATTTCCAAGATGCTGTACAAGCTTCGCTTCTTCGTGATGTTGGATTAGACGAACAAGCTTTACAACGGGGTGGCTTGCGAATTTATACAACGCTAGACCCTAAACTACAAGCTGTAGCAGAACAAGCTGTAAAAGATCATATACCTGATACAACAAACATACAAACTGCTCTCGTCTCTATGAATCCAACGACAGGTGAAGTGGCTGCTCTTGTTGGTGGGACTGATTATAATATGAGTCAATTTAACAGGGCTACACAAGCCGTTCGTCAGCCTGGTTCTACATTTAAGCCATTTCTATATTATGCGGCATTAGAACGAGGATTCACGCCTGCTACGCGCTTAAAAAGCGAATATACTGTATTCACCTTAGGTGACGGAGTTTCAAAGTATAAACCGAAGAACTATAAAGATTATTATGCAGATGATTTCGTAACGATGGCACAAGCTCTCGCAGTCTCTGATAACATATATGCTGTGAAAACGAATTTGTTTTTAGGAGATGACGCGCTTGCAAAAACAGCGAAACAATTTGGAATTAAAAGTGCATTAAAAGATGTGCCTTCTCTAGCTCTTGGTACATCACCAGTAAAACCAATTGAAATGGTTAACGCTTATAGCATGTTCGCAAATGGTGGAAAAGAAGTAAAACCTACTTTCATTCGCCGCATTATGGATCATGAAGGAAATATATTATACGATGCTCATTTAGAGAGTAAACAAGTTCTCGACAAGAGCAAAGCGTTTGTAATGGAAGAAATGATGACTGGTATGTTTAATAAGAAACTAAGCAGTTATGCTGCTGTAACTGGCCAATCGATGTTATCAAAATTATCAAGAACATATGCAGGAAAATCCGGTTCTACTGAAACGGATAGTTGGATGATCGGATTTACTCCGCAAATCGTAACAGGTGTATGGGTCGGATATGATCAACCTAAATCTATTTCAAACGTAGCAGAACAAGGGTATGCCAAGAAAATATGGACTGATACGATGGAGAAGGGCTTAGATGGACAGCCTAAAAAAGGATTTAAACAACCAAGTGACGTCGTAGCGGTTAATATCAATCCAGAGAACGGTAAAATTGCTACAAAAAATTGTCCTATTTCTGTGAAAATGTATTTCGCTAAAGGTACCGAACCGACTGAATATTGTATGGATCACGTGGATGATAAAGAAGAATTTGAAAAAACGACTGAAGAAAAGAAAAAAACAAGTTGGTGGAAAAAATATCTTCCTTGGTAAAAAAATAGCTGACGGGCATCCGTCAGCTATTTTTTATTCACTTAATAATGCACGGCGCAATTCTTCACTAGATTCGTTCCAAATCGCTTCATTATGTTCTTTCAAGAACGTACCAAGTACCTTTTTAGATGATTCATCCATATGGTCAACCATAATGTGACGCTTCAATGATTTATCCATTTTATTTACGTGCTCTGGAAGTGATTTATATCCGCGGCGAATTTCACGGTCTACTGTCATTTCACAAGCTGTTACACCTGCATAATACGCACCTGTCGCAGTTCTTTCAATCGTTACCCAAACAAGCCAAAATGGTTTTCCGTTTGGAACTTCATCTTTATTTGTTAAAAACTTAATACCTTTTTCTACTGTACTACGCGCGTGCATCGCACCAATATCAACGAATGCAGTTTTCTCTAGTACATCAACAAATACAGGTGAAATGTTTTCTAAGCTTAATGCCCCAACACCAAATCCACCATGTCCATCTGTTGAATCATTTTTCACGATATTAAAACCGATTTTTTTCTTTTTCTCTGTCATATGTAAGTTCCTCCTCGTTTAAAGGCCGAAAATAGGCGCAATGATATTCTGTAAAAATATTAATACATACGGAATAACAACATTAAAAATAGGCTGAATTGTGTAATTACTAAGCGGTGTAATAACAAGAATTAATAACGCAATTGCCCCGTATTTTTCATACTGTGTCATTTTCGCGCGAATATTTGCTGGTGCTAAATCTTCCACTACGCGATACCCATCAAGTGGCGGTATCGGTAATAAATTAAAGACAAGTAAAACGATATTCAGCATAATAAAAATCTGGAAAAATTGAGCTAACGTATCTGCTACTGCAGATGGAATTGAGTATAATACACCAAATTTTAATAAGCTATACCAAATAATTAAACCAATTGCGCTTAAAATTAAGTTACTAATCGGCCCTGCAATTGAAACTAATATACCTGCAAGACGCGGTCTTTTAAAGTTATATGGGTTAACAGGAACCGGTCTTGCCCAACCGAATCCAAGAATTAATACTGCAATCAAACCTATAGGATCTAAGTGTGCCATCGGTGATAACGTTAAACGGCCTTGTCTCTTTGCTGTATCGTCTCCAAATTTATATGCTACATATGCATGTGCAAATTCATGAACTGATAATGCGATAATAATGGCCATTGCTACCAAAGGAATTTGGTGCAACGGGTATCTAAATAACTGATCCATGCTTCATCTCCTCTTCCATATGTCAAAAAAAGAAATTATTTGTTTTTTCGATTGTTCTTCCCCATAATCCGCTATAATAAGAGTGTAACTTACATAAAAGGAGCGATTGTACATGCCATACGTAACAGTGAAAATGCTAGAAGGACGCACAGAAGAACAAAAGAAAGCTCTTGCTGAGAAAGTAACAGCAGCAGTAAGCGAAACAACTGGTGCTCCTGAAGAAAACATCGTTGTTTTCATCGAAGAAATGTCTAAAAACCATTATGCAGTTGGCGGAAAACGCTTAAGTGACAAATAATTTCAAGTTTTTTCATAAGAAGCAGCCATTAGCTGCTTCTTATTTCTTTCCTTCTAACAACTCAATAATTCTCTCTTTATATTTTCCTTTTCTTCCATCTTCATAGATTAAATCATGTGGATAGAATAGCTTTTGATCCGTTCTTTTCTTACCTGTAATCGCCTCAACAATATCCGACTCACGTGAAAGCTCTCTAAGCTCTCCGTTTGGCATAAGAAGTAGGATTGGTAGACGCTCTTCTTCTTCTCCTGCACGATAAAAGTCATACGGTAAGTCTGATGTTGAATCAACTACTAAATAATACTCCGGATCAAGTCCAATCTTTTTAAATAAACTACTTAATTCCATCCAATTATCTAAACCGTGTTTATCTGTAAACTCTACATATTTAAATAGATTTCGATTCATAAAACGGCGGCATAAATCGCTTAAAATTGAATCTTCTTCTTCCTGCCATACTTGGAAGTAGTAATACATAACGTTCTCGTCTAACTTTAAATAATCCTCTACTGTTACTTCTTCTTCAAATAAAGAATAGAAATGAACAGGATGATTTTTAAATGTATAATACTTCTCGTGCAGTGATTTCGCACGGTGTAAAATCTTCGTTAAAATAACTTCTGCACTTCGCGTTACCGGGTGGAAATATACTTGCCAATACATTTGATAACGACTCATAATGTAATGCTCAACAGCATGCATACCACTATTTTTAATGACTACTTGATTCCCATACGGACGCATTACACGCAGTATACGTTCCATATCGAAGTTTCCGTACTTTACGCCTGTAAAATAAGCATCTCTTAATAAATAATCCATACGATCCGCATCAATTTGGCTCGAAATCATACTAATCGCTAATTTATTAGTAGATGTTTTTGCAATTACATCTGCTACCTTTTGTGGAAACTCCTTATCAACACGACTTAATACATCATTAATCTCCGTATCGCCTACGATAATCTTTTGCGTAAATTTCTCATGATCTAATGAAAATACTTTTTCAAACGAGTGAGAAAATGGGCCGTGACCGACATCATGAAGTAATGCCGCACATAAACATAACAATCTATCTTCAGCATTCCAATTTGGTCTGCCATCAAACACATCATCAATCATACGACGAATAATTTCGTATACACCTAACGAATGAGTAAAGCGACTATGCTCTGCACCGTGAAATGTAAAAAATGTCGTTCCAAGCTGCTTAATACGGCGCAAGCGTTGAAATTCTTTCGTTCCGATTAAATCCCAAATAACACGATCACGCACGTGCACATATTTATGTACTGGGTCTTTAAACACTTTTGTTTCGCTGAGTTTGTCGTTTAAATATACCACTTTCCGACATCCCCCTTTCTTTACTACATTCTTACTTTATATTATAAACGAAATGAGAAACAGAAAGAAATGAAAGACTGTATTAATTCCCTTTATAAAAAGAAAAAATCACCTTTACCGAAGTAAAAGTGATTTCCTTTATACATTATTTACCTAAAACGAATTCAGCAACTTCGTCTAAGATCATATCTTTCCCTAGTGGGAAGTAACCTTTGTTTAAGTCTTCATTTTTAATTGTAAATACGTGGTTATTTTTAACAGCGTTCATGTTTTTCCAAATTGATTCTTCTTGGAATTCTTTTAAGCGCTGAGAACCGTCACCAGTTGTAAATACGAATAAGTAATCTGGGTTGTAATCGATTAAAGCTTCTTTTTGTACTTGTACTAACGGTTTATCAGTTGGTGTACCTTTAACTGCTGGTAGTTTTAAATCATTAAAGATTACGCTACCGTAACCGTAATCACCATATACGCGGAAAGCATTTGGATATGCAGCCATTTTCATAAATGTTGCTTCACCAGTTTTAGCGACGATTTTGTCATGTAATTTGCTTGCTTTTTCATCATACTTTTTGAACCATTCTTTTGTTTCTTTTTCTTTACCGAAGATTTGACCTACTTCTTCGAATTTTGGACGCCATTGATCTAATGGAGTGTTTAACATAACTGTTGGTGCAATTTTAGATAATTGATCATAAATCTTTTCTTGACGATTATTTACAAGAATTAAATCTGGTTTTGCAGCAGCTACTGCTTCAATGTTAATTTTATCGCCCCAAGCAGAACCAACTGGTTTAACGTCTTTTAGTTTCTTTTCAATATGTGCATCAATTTTTTCTTGAGATGTATTAGCAGTAATAACCGGTTTCATACCGAAAATTAATAATTCTTCTGTTGAACCACTAAGGTCAGCAATTTTCTTTGGGTTTGCAGGAATTTTAATTTCCCCTTTTGCATGTTTTACAGTGCGCTCTTCAGTCTTTGCATCTGCTTTCTTTTCTTCTTCTTTGTTAGAACAAGCTGCAAATAGTACAGAAGTCACAACTAGTACCATTGCTAATAGTGCCATTTTAAAATTCTTCATGTTCCCACTCCTTCTAGCTGTATTTATCTTATAAGTTACAATGAACTATAAGAAACAAATATAACAATTAATTAATATATATTTATTAATTATTGTTAACAACCCATTCTAACGGGCGTTCAACTTCCCATTCTTATATAAGAAGCTCAACGTCCATTAGAATTCCCCCTCTTCAAGAGGGGGTTCTACTTATGCTTTTTTACGCAATTGATTACTAATCATCGCTAAATCATATGTTAAACAAATTGGCTTACAGTTTACTGGACATGGAACGATTTGAGCTTCAATCTCAAATACGTTACGAAGTGTTTCACTTGTCATAACTTCATCTGGCGTTCCTTGTTTCATTAACTTACCCGCTTTTAATGCAATCATATGATCAGAGAAACGAGAAGCGTGGTTTAAGTCATGGATAACCATAACAATCGTTCTACCTTCTTCTTCATTTAACTTTTTCAATAAGTTTAATACTTCTAATTGATGAGCCATATCTAAGTACGTTGTTGGTTCATCCAATACAAGTAATTCTGTTCCTTGTGCAAGAGCCATTGCGATCCAAACACGTTGACGTTGGCCACCTGATAGCGCTTCTGCTGGACGATTCGCAAATTCTTTCATTCCTGTCACTTCAAGTGCCCAGTTAATGTAGCGATAATCCTCTTCTTTCAACGTGCCAAACCCTTTTTGATGAGGGAATCTTCCATATGACACAAGCTCAAATACAGTAAGACCCGTTGGTACTTCTGCAGTTTGTGGTAAAATCGCCATTTTCTTTGCAATTTCTTTCGTTGGCTGTTTCTCAATTGCTTTTCCGTCGAGATAAACAGTACCTTGCTTTGCCTTCAAAATACGAGACGCCGTTTTTAATAATGTGGACTTCCCACAACCATTTGGTCCAATAATTGTTGTAATTTTCCCTTCCGGAATTTCAACTGTTAACCCGTCAATAATTAAACCTTCATTATAGCCAACAGATACCGCATCCACCGCTAAAGTTGCCATACGAAAAGCCTCCCTTTATTTTGTCCTCATAAGTAAATAAATGAAATATGGTGCACCAATTACAGAAATAACAAGACCGACTGGTATTTCTGAAGTTGTTAATACACTTCTTGAAATTACGTCTGCGAATAAAAGTAAAAACGTTCCTATTAGCGCAGCGGTGGGCAACATAATTTGATGTTTACCACCAACAAGGCGCCTTGCTAAATGCGGGGCCATTAAACCGATAAAGCCAATTCCGCCCGCAACAGCAACAGATGCACCTGCTAAACAAACTGCAATAAATAATAATTTACGTCTTTCTTTTTCTACGTTTACACCAAGGCCAACTGCTGTAGAATCGCCTAGGTTCATTACATTTAATATGTGTGCTTTACTTATAGCAAGCGGTAAGAAAATAACCATCCATGGAAGTACACTTAATACGAATTTCCAATCTGTACCCCATAGACTTCCCGCCAGCCAAATCGTAGCAAAACGAAAATCGTTAGATGTCATCTTCATAGAGAAAATTAAACTAACAGCTCCAAATCCAGCTGCAACGGCAATACCGACAAGTATTAATCGAGTCGATGAAACGCCGTCTTTCCATGCTAGTAAATAAATAATTACCGCTGCTAATATCGCTCCAACTAGTGCAAAGAATGGAAGAATGAATACAGATAAAAATGTACCAGTCCCTACTTTCCCGAAGAAGAAGTAGACGAATATAACAACTGTTAATCCCGCTCCAGCATTAATACCTATAATACCTGGATCAGCAAGCGGATTTCGTGATAAACCTTGCAAAATCGCACCTGACATAGCTAAAGCAGATCCGACTAGTATAGCAATTACCATACGTGGCATACGGAATTCAAATAAAATAACAGACTGATCTTCAGCCCCTAGTCCAACCAATGACTTTAATACGTCCATTGGCGGGATTTTAAAAGTTCCTGTATTTAAACTAATAAGAAATATAGAAACGATTAGTCCTACTAAAATCGTTAATATAGAAATGTTCTTTTTTGTTAAGACACTCGTCCTCACATCTTTCCTCTCCCTTCATTACGTGCTAAGTAGAGGAAGAATGGAACCCCAATTAGCGCTGTAATTGCTCCAATTGGCGTTTCAAATGGCGGGTTAATAACGCGAGATAACATATCTGCACATTCAATTAACAGCCCGCCTAAGACCGCAGAACATGGAATAACCCATCTATAGTCCGAGCCTACAAGAAAACGAGTCATATGCGGAATTACAAGACCAACAAATCCAACTGATCCTGCCATGGAAACTGCGGAACCCGTTAAAACAAGAACAAGTACTGTTCCGATAAATTTAATTAATGTCGTATTTTGACCAAGTCCAATTGCAATTTCTTCACCGAAGCTCAAAATTGTAATATATCTCGACATCATAATTGCGATAAAAAGACAAACAAGGCCAATTGGCACTAACATATTAATACTTTGCCATTTCACTCCAGCAACTCCGCCTGCATTCCACATGCTTACCTCTTGGGCAAGATTGAAATACAATGCGATTCCAGATGAAATCGCCCCTAATAAAGCACTAATAGCTGCACCTGCTAAAGCTAATTTTACAGGTGTTAATCCACCTGGTGAAGAAGACCCAATTCCATATACAATGCTTGCACCAAACGCAGCTCCAATAAAAGATGCGATAACAAACATTAAATAAGGTGAATTAGGAAAAAATGCATACATAATTGCAATTCCAAATACAGCCCCATCTGTAATCCCCATTAACGATGGCGAAGCAAGTGGATTTCGCGTCATACCTTGCATAATTGCTCCTGATACCGCTAAAAAGGCACCTGCAACTACGCCCCCTATTGCTCTAGGCATGCGAAGCTCTTGAATTACATTATGATGTGTAATAGATCCATCAAACTGAAATACAGCTTGCCATACAGTCTTTAAACTAATATCTGCAGCCCCAAAAGAAATAGAAACTGCCATGCTTAAAGCTAACAAAACTGTACCCGCTACTAAAATAATAGAAGCGATAAGCGGTCTGCTCTTAATCTCTTTAACATTCTCTTCTTGCTGTTCTATACTGCTTGCGCTCGCTTCCATCCCTCAACCATCCTAACTAACAACATATATTTATTGAAATGAAATTTATTCTCAAATAGTAATAAAAAAATTAGGTGAATTGTTATTTTCCTGATAATGATTCTCAGAATCAGACACTTCTATTCTACCTATCGCTTTAAAAGACTGTCAACCATTATTTTGAAATATAAATTTATACAAATTGGAATTTTAATACAAAAGTTGTGTCTATCCTTTAGAAAACGTTCGTCCATACGAGAGTACTTTCGCAGAATAAATTATTCCTCTTATGGGCATAAAAAAGAAGAGTAATCTTTTCACTCTTCTTTTTCTTACTTATTTAACTTTGCTTCAATTTTTGCGATTAACTCATCTTCTGTTGGAGCCGCAACTGGACGGTTATTTACAAATGCGAATGATTTTTTACGACCAGGACCACAGTAAGACTGACATCCAACTTCAATCGTTGCACATGAATCTACTTTTTTTAACTTCGGAACTAACGTTTTAACGTTCGTTGCCTGACAGTCATCGCACACGCGAAACTCGTTTCCCATTATATAACACTTCCTCTATTTTAAACTTTTCTCAAGTACGTTTAAAAATAAACACTAAATGGTATTTTACCGCTCTTTGAAGCTCGTTGCAAGTTTCCCTACAAAGCCTATTCTCTACATAATGCTACATATTTTATATGCTCTCCTACAGAAGCGCTCACCATTCATGGGAAAATTTTTACCTTTCATCGAAATCTACCATATTTTTAAAAGCTTTGTATAAAAGTTTATTTTTTTGCCCATTATAAAAATAGGAAGTTCATAAAAAGAAAGGGAGTTGAATCTATGAAAGTAAGACAAGATGCTTGGACAGATGAGGATGATTTATTACTTGCTGAAACGGTACTTCGTCATGTTAGAGAAGGAAGTACGCAATTAAATGCATTTGAGGAAGTAGGGGATCAGTTAAATCGTACATCTGCTGCTTGTGGTTTCCGCTGGAATGCTGTTGTTCGCTATAGCTATGAACAAGCTCTTCAACTAGCAAAAAAACATCGTAAAGATAAAATGCGTGCTGCAAGCGGTGAACAAGCGAAAAAACGTTTACTTTATACACCACCAGCTTCAGATTCGATAACTGATTATGAAGAATTAGTACAAGAAGAATCAATCGTACAATATAAAGAAGCTATTCCATATCAAGAATCTACTGCTCCTGCTGCAAGAAGCTCTATAACAATGCAAGATGTTATTTATTTTTTACAAACAGTCGGATCTTCAAATATAAAAGTGACAGCTCTTGAAAACGAGAATACGAGATTGAAACAAGAAATTAAAGCACAAATCCTTCGGAATGAGGAACTAGAAAAGAAACTAGAAAAATTAGAAAAGCAATCTCATACTGTACAAGAAGATTACGAAACACTTATGAACATTATGAACCGAGCTCGTAAATTGGCAGTCATGGATGACGAAGAACGTTCTCAAACATCTTTCCGAATGGACCGAAACGGTAATTTAGAAAAAATTGCAGAATAAAAAGGATGCATGTAATGCATCCTTTTTATTATTTCACCTATAAGCTCCCCCTTTATATGTGAGAAAACTCCATTCTTCATTTTTTGCTATAATAGAGATTGTCATTTTAAAGATAAGGGGTTAGTTATATGAGCAATTCCCGTTCCATTTTATCTCAGCCAGAGTGGCGCATTGTAGATCAATCTAGTTTAGGACCAACATTCCATGCACTTCAGTCATTCGCAATGGATGACACATTATGCACAAGCATTGGAAATGGCAAGTCAGCGGCAACAATGCGTTCATGGGTTCATCACAATACAATTGTCCTTGGCATTCAAGATTCACGCCTTCCGCATTTAGAAGAAGGTATTTCTTTTTTAAAACAAAACAACTTCAATGTTATTGTCCGTAATTCTGGCGGGCTTGCGGTCGTGCTTGATGAAGGTGTTTTAAACGTATCACTTTTATTCCAAGAAACAGAAAAAGGTATCGATATTGACCTTGGATACGATACAATGTGGCATTTGATTAAGGAGATGTTAAAGGATTACGACGTTACTATCGAGGCAAAAGAAATTGTCGGCTCTTACTGTCCTGGTAGTTATGACTTAAGTATTCGCGATCAAAAATTCGCTGGTATTTCACAACGTCGTATTCGCGGAGGTGTCGCTGTCCAAATCTATCTCTGCGCTACCGGAAGTGGCTCTGAGCGTGCCGCACTCGTTCGTGATTTCTACAACCTAGCAATTCAAGGGGAAGAAACACGCTTTACGTACCCTGAAATTGTACCAAGTACGATGGCCTCACTCTCAGAATTACTTGGTGAAACCATTACAGTACAAGATTTAATGATGCGTCTTTTAAAAACATTGCAGCAATTCGCTCCAAAGTTAACACCATCTCAATTAACAATAGATGAGATTCCTTTATATGAGACGAATTTACAACGTATTATTGATCGTAATAATAAAGCACTTGGTTTACAAAAATAAAGACCGTCGCTATAATAGCGACGGTCTTTATTTCAATTCATTATAGAATTAAAGTGCTTGAGCTGCTGTAATTAAAGCTAACTTGTACACTTCTTCCTCGTTACATCCACGAGATAGGTCATTTACAGGCATGTTTAAGCCTTGTAAGATTGGTCCTACTGCTTCGAAGTTACCTAAACGTTGAGCGATTTTGTAGCCGATATTACCAGCTTCTAAGCTTGGGAATACGAATACGTTAGCATCACCTTTAATTGTAGAACCTGGAGCTTTTTTCTCAGCTACAGATGGTACGAATGCAGCATCGAATTGGAATTCTCCATCTAAAGTTAACTCAGGAGCCATTTCTTTTGCAATGCGAGTTGCTTCTACAACTTTTTCTGTTTCTGGAGATTTCGCAGAACCTTTTGTAGAGAAGCTTAACATAGCAACGCGTGGATCAATGCCGAATAACTCAGCAGTTTTCGCACTTTCGATACCGATTTCAGCTAAATCTTGGCTGTTTGGTGCAATGTTAATTGCGCAATCAGCGAATACATATTTCTCTTCTTCACGTACCATGATGAATACGCCAGAAGTTTTTGTAACGCCTGGTTTTGTTTTAATAATTTGAAGTGCTGGACGAACTGTATCAGCTGTAGAGTGAGCTGCACCACTTACTAGACCGTGTGCTTTGCCCATGTATACAAGCATTGTACCGAAGTAGTTTTCGTCTTTAAGGATTTTGCGAGCGTCTTCTTCAGTTGCTTTACCTTTACGGCGTTCAACGAAAGATGCTACCATTGCATCCATTTCTTCGTATGTAGCTGGGTCGTAAATATCAACGCCTGCTAATGTTAAATTCATGCTAGCAGCTTTTGCGCTAATTTCTTCTCTATTACCAACTAAGATTGGTTTTACTAACTCTTCTTTTGCTAAACGCTCTGCAGCGCCTAAAATTCTTTCATCAGTTCCTTCAGGAAGTACGATAGAAATGCCTTTTCCTTGAACTTTTTCTTTTACTGTTGTAAATAAGTTGCTCACGAATAAACCCTCCTACATATGTTAAAAAAACTCTATCTTTAAGAATACTGCTTTTCTTCTATATTTTAAACTTATAGCTCCCAAAAAATAGATAAAATAAAAATGATTATATTTTCATAAAATTCAGCCGTTAAATTCACCTTGCTTAAACACTTAAATGTGACAATTTTATGCGCCAAGGTTTTATATAGATGATTTTAAAACTATATATGCTATAGTTAACGTGTAAAACTATCATTAACTGAGGTGAATAGAATGAGTGAAGCAACAACAACGTTAGATGGCTGGTATTGTTTACATGATTTACGTTCTATTGATTGGGCTGCATGGAAAACATTATCTAGCGACGAACGCGGACAAGCAGTGTCTGAATTTTTAAATGTCGTTGAAAAATGGAACGAAGTAGCTACTGCGAAAAAAGGTAGTCACGCAATGTATACAGTTGTTGGCCAAAAAGCTGATATTATGCTTATGATTTTACGTCCAACAATGGAAGAGTTAAATGAAATTGAGACAGAATTGAATAAAACAACTTTAGCTGAATATATGGTTCCTGCATATTCTTACGTATCTGTTGTTGAATTAAGCAACTATCTTCCAGCTGATGAGGATCCATACCAAAACCCGCAAATTTTAGCTCGCTTATATCCTGAATTGCCGAAAGCAAATCATATTTGCTTCTATCCAATGGATAAGCGTCGCCAAGGTGATGACAACTGGTACATGCTTCCTATGGAAGAGCGTAAAAAAATGATGTACAGTCATAGTAAAATTGGCCGTCAATACGCAGGTAAAGTACGCCAAGTGATTTCAGGATCTGTTGGATTCGACGATTTCGAATGGGGCGTAACATTATTCGCTGACGATGTTCTTCAATTTAAAAAACTTATATATGAAATGCGCTTCGATGAAGTAAGTGCTCGTTATGGTGAATTTGGAACATTCTTCGTTGGAAACATTTTACCAGACGAAAAAGTAGAGAAATTTTTACACATATAAATGGTGAAAAGGAACGAAATTCGTTCCTTTTTTTATTCTTCTCTATATTTATCCTCAAAAATCCCCTTTTTTCTGCACTTTTGAAGAAAAACCGACATTTTTTCAAATTTATTGTAAAATTGTAACCTTTTTATATGTAAAGATATGCTAAAATGATACGAGCTATATGCTAAATAACGATGCGAAGGTGATAATCTATATGAAAAAAATTTTGTCTATTTTACTATTGCTTGTATTGTCAATTTCTTCCTTAGGAGTAACAACATCCCATGCGGAAGAAAAAATACATATTGAGGCAGCCGCTGCACTTTTATTTGATGCAGATACAGGAAAAATACTTCACGAGCAAAATCCCGATGAATTGCTAGCTATTGCTAGTATGTCGAAATTAATTGTTGTTTACGCTGTTTTAGAAGCAATTAAAGAAGGAAAAATCACATGGGATACGAAAGTAAATATTTCTGATTACGCTTATGAAGTCTCTCGTAATAATGAATTCTCTAATGTACCGTTCGAAAAAGGACGTCAATATACTGTAAAAGAATTATATCATTCTATTGTTATATTTTCTGCAAATGGATCTAGTATCGCTTTAGCAGAACTTCTTGCAGGAAGTGAGAAAAACTTCTTAAATCTTGCAAATGAACATGCTAAAAAGCTAGGATTAAAGAAATATAAATTTGTAAACGCTACGGGCTTAAATAACGCTGACTTAAAAGGAAAACATCCTGAGGGTACTGATCCAAATGCAGAAAACTCTATGTCAGCTCGTGATATGGGTATGCTTTCAAAAGCAATGATTACAAAGTATCCAGAAATGCTAGAGGATACAAAACAAAGATTTAGAAACTTCCCAGACAATCACCCAAAACCAATTCGTATGGAAAACTGGAATTGGATGTTACCAGGAGCTGCTTTCGCTTATGAAGGTACTGATGGTTTAAAAACTGGAAGTTCTGATACAGCTGGATACGGATTTACTATTACTGCTAAACGTGGTGATGTACGTCTTATCTCGGTTATTATTAAAACAAAATCAATGGATGAACGTTTCACAGAATCTCGTGAATTAATCGAATATGGATTTAATAACTTTGAAAAACAAAAACTAAAAGTTAATAAGAACAATACAATCTCTGTAGTAAAAGGGAAAGAAGACCAAGTAACTGTTGCACCCGAAAAAGAAATAACAGTAATTGCGAAAAAAGGTAGCAAAGAACCTTATAAAATTGGGACTGAATTAGATAAATCTCTTGCTGAAGATGGACATTTAGTTGCTCCTATTAAGAAAGATGCCAAAGTAGGCTCAATTACTTTAGAATCAACTGATAAATATGGTTTCTTAGACGGTAGTAAAAGTATGAAAGTTACTGCAAAAACGACAGAGGAAGTTGAAAAAGCAAATTGGTTTGTGTTAACAATGCGCTCTATTGGTGATTTCTCCTCAAACTTATGGTCTAAAGTTTTTTAATAAAAAAGCTGGCTCACGCTAGCTTTTTTTATTTTCCGCTCTCAATGTAAAACTTCGTTTGGTTGTCATATCTGAGCCCTTTTCCTCATACGTATGAACTAGTAATTGTTACACACTTCATCTAGAGATAAACCTCTTTCCAAAAGGTATTCCAAAAAGAGAGGTGACACATAATGGGAGTTATTGCTTATAACGAAGAAGATGTAAAGTTGTTAGCTAGACTGATGCGTGCTGAAGCCGAAGGAGAAGGACAACAAGGAATGTTAATGGTCGGAAACGTTGGGGTAAATCGTGTCCGCGGAAATTGTTTAGACTTTAAAAGCATTCGTAATTTACGTCAAATGGTTTATCAAAACCCCGGCGGTTTTGAAGCAACGCAAAAAGGATACTTTTATCAACGGGCACGTGAACAAGATATTGCCCTAGCAAGACGGACCATTCAAGGGCAACGTTTTTGGCCTGCCAACTTTGCCTTATGGTTCTTTAGACCTGAAGGGGCATGTCCACCGACTTGGTATAACCAACAAAACTCTGGTCGCTTTAAAAAGCACTGCTTCTTCCAGCCATCTGCTGGAGACTGCCCTAGCGTATATTAAGGAATAAAAATGAGGAGGGATTTTTGAATGGCACAGCAACAAAATCCGTACTATGGAACAGGTTTTTATCAACCATCTGGAACTTATGTACAACCGCAACAAATGACTCAACAACAGCAGCAAGCGATGCAACAACAAACAGCTCAAGCTGCGCAAGCTCAATATGCAATTTCTCAAGGCATGTTACCTCTAGAGCAATCCTATATTGAAAATATCCTTCGTTTAAACAAAGGTAAGCAAGCTACGGTTGTAATGACTTATGAACGTGGCAGTTCCCTTGGTACACAATCTTATACAGGTATTATTGAAGCAGCTGGCCGTGACCATATTGTTATTAGTGAACCGCAATCAGGAAAACGCTATTTACTACTAATGATCTACTTAGATTACGTAGAGTTTCCAGAAGAAATTACGTATTTACCTAGTCAACAAGCAACTTATACTCCAAGACCATAAAAAAAGCTGGCAAATGCCAGCTTTTGTTTTTTTATAATCCTTTTACAACTGCAGTCCCTACTAGAATCCACGCCACAATAAACGCTACACCACCAAGAGGTGTAATTGGACCAAAGAACTTAATGCCTGTCGTACTTAATGCATACAAACTACCTGAGAACATAATAATTCCAGCTACCATTAGCCAACCAGCAGTAGTTAAAAGTGATGATTGAACCTTATCCATCAATAAAGCAACTACGAATAGTCCACCTGCATGAAACATTTGATATGTAACGCCTGTTTTCCAAACTTCTAACATTTTTGCAGAAATTTTATTTTCTAAACCGTGTGCTCCAAAGGCCCCTAACGCAACAGATAGCCCCGCTGCAATACAACCTAGTAAAAAGAAAATTTTCATCTTAATTCCCCTTTTTTACCTTTATCATAAGCAATTTTTGCATATAAGCCAAACGATTTATCTTCTAAAAATCAAATAAAGAATTACCGTTTGCATCACTTTCTTTTATATATACTGGCTCCCCAGACACAGGTGCAATTGGTTGCATAGTTGTTACTGGCTGTGATCCAATTACTTGCGATTGAATTTTCGGTTCTCTATATGTAGATGTTTCAACTTGTTCATCTAATAATAAGTCACATAAAGCACGCACAACTAATAAATGTTCTTTTGACTTTTGTCCTTCACTACTTTTTGCCTTCGCAATTTCATTCGCCATTTTATTTAAAATCTTGTCGCTAGATATTTGCATTCCTTATCACCTCGTACTTTGTAATTCTTTCTCGAATTGTCCCAATTTTTCTACTGAACCAAATAATATTATCATATCACGTTCTTTCAATTTTTCCTGCCCTGCCGGATTATGTATAATATTCCCATTTCTTGAAATCGCTAATATTGTTACATCAAACTGATTCCTTACATTACTCTCTAGTAACGATTTACCAACTAATATTGAATCTTTTCCAACTAGAATTTCTTCAATGACAAATGACTGTTCTACTCCATACAACACTGTATCAATATAATGAACGGTTAATGGATTTGCAATACCTTTTGCGATATGAATACCCGCCATACTAGATGGATTAATAACCTTATTTGCACCAGCACGCCTTAATTTCTCTTCAGTTTCTGGCTTTTCAGATCTCGCCACAATTTTAATCGTATCGTTTAACCCTCTTGCTGTTAATGTAATAAATACATTTTCGGCATCATTTGCAACAATAGCAACTAAACCAGCTGCTTTTAAAATTCCGGCATTATGTAATACTTGATCTTCCGTTGCATCTCCATGTACAAATAAAAGCTTTTCCTGCTCCAATATACTTTCATCTTTATCAACAACGACAAATGGAATATTCTTTTCTTGCAATTCATGTACAACTTGAAGCCCCACTCTACCGCAACCACATACTATAATATGATTTTTCAACTGCGCTATTTGTTTATCCATCTTCTTCCTCCATACTGCATGAAATAAATTCCCTTCAATAATCATAGCTGCCACTACCCCAATTGCATACGTAACAATACCTACGCCAACAGGAATAATAAGAAGCGCAAATACTTTCCCCGTTTGCGTTACAGGAACGGCATCTCCGTATCCAACAGTCAATACAGTAATCATTGTCATCCAAAATGCTTGAAACAAACTAATCTCTTCAATCGTCATAAATCCTATCGTTCCTAGAATTACAACAACAGTCATACATATAACTGCTATCCATAATTGCTTACGTGCATTCATACTGTGTTTCAACTCTTTTCTCTATCTACAATCTTTGCCAGTGGAAATAAAATACGTATATACTAGATACGGAATCTATGAAAGAGGTTGATATAATGAAGACATTTCTTTCCGCCTTACAATGGGCACTATTTATTTTAGCTGGAAGCCTTATTGTACCAATTAGTGTCGCAACTAGTTATGGTCTTAATGGCGCTGAAGCCATCGCATTTGTACAAAGAACATTATTTGTTCTAGGTTTTGCTGGTCTCTTGCAAGCTATATTTGGGCATAAACTTCCTATTCAAGAAGGTCCTGCTGGCCTTTGGTGGGGAATTTTCTCCCTTTACGCAAGTTTAGGCGTCGTACTATTTGGATCAAATAATGAGACACTTAAAGTTCTTCAATATGCTTTCTTATTAAGTGGTATTATTTGTATTATTCTTAGCGTTTTTGGACTTATTGATAAACTCGTTCGCTATTTTACACCGACAGTCATTGGAACGTATTTATTTCTTCTTGTCGCGCAGCTTAGTGGCTCCTTCTTAAAGGGAATGTTTGGCCTTGATGGAAAACATACAGAAGTACAACCTAACGTATTTATTCTTTCACTCATTGTTATTTTACTATCCTTTTTCATCATGAAGCTACCTATTATTGGACAATATTCCGTTCTTTTCAGTATCGTATGTGGCTGGATATTATTCGCATGCTTCGGATTATCTAATCCAATAACACCAGTGACAGACATAATCCGTTTTCCATCCTTATTTGTTTTCGGAATGCCTCGTGTTGAATGGAACATGGTAATTACGGTCATTTTCGTTACGCTCTTACTTCTAACAAATATGTTAGCAAGTATTCGCGTTGTACAAAAGGTTGTCTCTAAATATGAAGAAAACGCTGCATCAGATCGTTTTAAACAAGCTGGCATTATAACAGGAATCAACCAATTGCTAGGCGGCCTATTTTCAGCTATTGGGCCTGTCGCTATTTCTGGATCAGCAGGTTTTATTGCAACGACTAATATTTATAAACGTCTCCCGTTTATATTAGGGTCAAGCTTTATTATTGTCGTTAGTATATTTCCAAAGATTACTTCATTCTTTGCAGCAATCCCTGTTGCAGTTGGTTATGCCGCTATTTATCCTGTATTCGCAAGCATGATTGGCCTCGCCTTTCGAGAATACGAAACTGTCCAGGATAAAGAACGATTATTTAAAGTAGCCGGTCTTTCAATCTTTACAGGAGTCGGAGTTATGTTTGTTCCAGCAGGAGCATATTCCACACTTCCACCATTTCTAGCATCGTTTTTAAGTAATGGTCTCGTTCTTGGATCTGTAATGGCAATCTTGCTAGAAATACTATTTTCTCGTTCCACAGCAAAACAAATATCTTAAATTGGAAAACTTCCATTATTGCACTCTACCTTTAGAGTTGTTACGATAAAATCAAACTTTAATCATTGGGGTTTTATTCATCCCCAATGATTATTAACCAATATTATGAGCAACACACTCATAATAATTTATCTACTTCTTTTCAAAGAGGTTTGATGTCTTACTATTATTCCTCAATCTCTTCATGAACATGTATTTTGATTTCAATTAAAGAAAGGAATTTTCTATATGACTTATAAAATGATTGTTTTAGATTTAGATGATACTTTATTACGTGATGACCATACTATTTCACCTCGTACGAAAGAAGCGTTAATGACTGCACAAGAGCAAGGCGTAAAGGTTGTACTTGCTTCTGGACGTCCAACGTTCGGTATGCGCAATGTAGCGAAAGAACTTCGTTTAGAAGAATACGGCAGTTTCATTTTATCTTTTAATGGTGCAAAAATTATTAACTGTAAAACAAACGAAGAAATCTTTAGTAGTACACTATCTCCTGAAATCGTTCACAACCTATTTGAAATTAGTCAAACTGAAGATGTATGGATTCATACTTATATGGGCGATGATATCGTAACGGAAGAAAATAATCCTTATACTGAAATTGAGGGCGATATTACTGGTATGCCAATTGTTGTAGTAGATGACTTTAAAGCTGCAGTTAAAGAGCCCGTAGTAAAAGTATTAATGAATAAAGAAGCTGAACGCCTTGTTGAAGTTGAAAAAAAACTACAAAAACAGCTAGAAGGCCAATTAAGCGTGATGCGTTCGAAACCATTCTTCTTAGAATTTACTGAAGCTGGTGTTACAAAAGGAACGAGCTTAAACAAACTGATCCAAAAGCTTGGCATTAAGCGTGAAGAAGTTATCGCAATGGGCGATAGCTATAACGACCAAGCGATGATTGAATTTGCTGGTCTTGGCGTTGCAATGGGCAATGCACCTGATGATATTAAAGAAATTGCAAACTACGTAACAGATACAAATATGAACGATGGTGTTGCAAAAGTTGTAGAGAAATTCGTTTTAAAAACGGATGTACTTGTTTAATATTTTCATTCACAAAACCTATTTGAAGTCAAATACTTCAAATAGGTTTTTATTTAAATTCTCATGCTTTTGTGACTATATTTTGAACTTTGCACTATTCTCGTAGTGTAAACTTTCTTTTTGTATATAATGAAACAAAATAGACTATTTTATTTTGAAAAAGAATACAAATTTACTATATACAAGCATACGTTAAAGGAGGCTACTTTATGTTATCTACACCAATCGGACGATTAAGAGCAATTGGACTAGTTGAGGGTATTTCTTTCCTATTACTATTATTTGTAGCAATGCCATTGAAATATTTCGCAGGATTTGCAACAGCTGTTAAAATTACAGGCATGGCTCATGGTGTTCTATTTATTCTATTCATCTTTGCAGTAATTCAAGTAACAATCGTACACCGTAAATCAATTTTATGGGCACTTGGAGCATTTGTTTCATCAGTTATCCCATTTGGCACTTTTGTACTAGATGCAAAATTAAAGAACGAGCAACAATAATAATAAAAAGGTAGTTAACGACTGTTAACTACCTTTTCTATTTATAAATTTGGAATTTCCCAATCAATTTCTCTTTCGCCCATATTAGCTAAAATCGTATTTACTTTAGAATATGGCTTACTACCAAAGAAACCACGTCTTGCCGATAATGGGCTTGGATGTACAGATTCGATAATATGATGATTCGGATTCGTAATTAACTTCTTCTTCGCCTGCGCATGGCGCCCCCACAATATGAAAATAACTGGCTTTTCACGTTCATTCAACAGTTCAATTACACGATCTGTAAAGTGCTCCCATCCTTTTCCCTTATGAGAATTTGCTTCGCCTTGACGAACTGTTAATACGGTATTTAGTAATAATACTCCTTGTTCCGCCCATTTTACTAAATAACCGTTATTCGGGATTTCATAACCATATTCATCTCGAAGTTCTTTATACATATTTAACAATGACGGTGGTGTTTTAACACCAGGTTGCACAGAAAAGCTTAAACCATGCGCTTGATTCGGTCCATGATATGGATCTTGTCCTAAAATAACAACCTTTGTATTTTCATAACTTGTATACTGAAGAGCGTTAAAAATATCTTCTACCTTCGGATAAACAACATGCGTGCTGTATTCTTCTGTCAAAAAACTGGATAGAGTAAGATAATACTCTTTCTCGAATTCTGGTGCCAATAGTGGCTCCCAATCATTCTTTAAAACATTTTCCATACTGTCACTTCCTGTCTAATTAATTCACCATATCCTGTCTTGTAAATACTACGAACGAAATAACAAGAGAAACAACTGCCCAAACAGTTAAATTCATCAAAGAAAATCCCATCGATAAACCTTGTAATGCAGGTAATTTTCCTGATAAATAATCCGTTAATGATAAATTCACACTAAAAATATATTTGGCGCCTTCCCAAGATGTTGCGAACGAGCTTAAAATACCGCCTGCAATTAATGCAGCTAGCATAACGCCCATACCAGCTGGTGTATTACGAATTAAAACAGAGACCATAAATGATATAGTTCCGACAACGATAGCAACAAACCATGCTAGTCCATACGCCATTAAGATGTATTGCCACTGCGGAATAAGATGCACAAAGTTCGTATTTAGCGTTTCCTTATCAATAACAAATCCTGTTAAAACAGGTAAATTCCATCCCGAGTATCCAAATACAAGCCCTGATAATATGTAAGCAAACAAACCTACAAGAAACAGTATGAGCGAAATGAAAAATAACATCGTCACGTATTTACTAAGGAGTATTTTCCAACGCCGAATTGGCCGCGTAAGTAACATCTTCATCGTCCCATCACTTCGTTCTCCTGAAACGATATCAATGGCTACAATCATTACAAGAAGCGGAATAAATAATGTAATTCCTTGTTCAATAAATGCTCTGACAAAAGTCGGTGCACCCGGTGCCATCGGATTAATATCATGATCTAAATAATATTGTTGTTGCTCAACTCTTACCTTTAACCAATCACGCCATTCTTCTGGCAACCTAGAATTGTTCAACCGGTTCTGAGAATCAACAATTTGCTGTTGCAATGAAACCTTCCAATCAGTTGTACCGAGTCTTTTTTGTGTCGTTTCTATTTCACGATACTGCGCATACACAAAAAGCGGGATCAAGATTGCTAAAATAAGCATGACAACAAAAATACGTTTCTTGCGGTAAATCTTTTCTGATTCATTTAAAACTAGATTCGCAAATTCACGCATGCTGCTCACCCCTTGTGAGTTCAATAAATAAATCTTCTAGCGTAAATACAAGCTCCTTAACGCTATGTACATCTATTTCATTTTCGACAAAGTGTTTATTCCAACTACTTATAGATGCAATATCCATGCGGCATAGTAATCGATCGCCTTCTACACTCACTTCCCTTACTTCTTCGGCCGCTTCTAGCATATCTTTCGCCTTAGAAATTGGTGTAACAATCCATTCTACACGATCACTTGCTGTTTTAATTAATTCTTCAACCTTGGCAACTGTTATCATTTTTCCTTTATAAATAATAGCAACGCGATCGCATATCATTTGCACTTCACTTAGCAAGTGACTTGAAATAAACACGCTCATATTTTCTTCTTTTACAAGCTTATGTATAAATTCCCTAAGTTCTCTAATCCCTGCTGGATCTAAACCATTCGTTGGCTCATCTAATATGAGCAATTTTGGATTCCCAAGGAGCGCCTGCGCAATTCCAAGGCGTTGTTTCATACCAAGTGAGTACGTTTTTACCTTGTCATGAATTCTTTCATCTAAATGAACCATTTCAGCAATTTCAATAATACGTTCATCTGATATATCACCTAACATACGAGCAAATTGCTTTAAATTTTCCCATCCCGTTAAATATGTATACAACTCTGGGTTTTCAACGATACTCCCAATTTGACGCATCGCTTCTCTGAAATTTTCCTTAATCGAATAACCACCAATAGAAATCGTACCTTCTGTCGCCTTAATCAATCCGACTAACATTCGAATGGTAGTCGTCTTTCCAGCACCATTTGGTCCTAAGAACCCGAACACTTCTCCTTGCTTTACATCAAAGGAAATATTCTCTACAAGAGTCTTCTTTCCAATTACCTTCTTCAAATCTCGTACGGAAAGTATCGTCGTCATTTTACCCCTCCTTGTTCTAGTTTTAATTTACTTACAACATTTTGAACTAAACGTTCTGCCATATACGTATAACCTACTTCGTTCGGATGAAAATGATCAGAGTATAATAAATCTTTCCCACGGTTTTGGAATAAATCAAATGTCGGTGTAATATATACATTTTTATCGTTTAGCGCTAACTTCTCTAAAGATGCATTCCAGTCCACAACAATGTTTGAAGACCCTTTTAAATCTTCTACATCTTCAAAAGGATTGTATAAACCAAGCCAAAAAATCGGACTATCTGTATTTAATTTACGAATTTCTTCTATAATTTTCTTTGCTTCATTTTGAAACGTTTCTGTGTCAGGACGATACGTCTCTAAATCTATTTTCCCAAGCGATTCCCAGCCTGGGAACAAATCATTCCCACCAATCGTTAACACGATTACATCTGCTTGCTTAATTGAATATTGAGCGCCATTACTTTCAATTTGTTTTAATAAATCGGGCATTTTTGCACCACTAACTGCTAAATTTGTTAATGCAATTTTTTGCTTATAATCTTTTTGTAAATCCTCTTTCATTCGCCCAACATAGCCAATTCCTTCTTTATCACCAACGCCACGCGTTAATGAATCACCTAAACTAACGATTTGTAACGTTCCCGTTTTCTCTTTCTCTTTTGCCACTACATCGGTCTTTTTAATTAAATTTGAAGCTTTCGGATTTAATACATCATTTACACCTGAAACAAAGCCATATGCAAATAAACAGAAAGATGCAATTGTAATGAGTAGAATTACTTTTACTACTTTTGATCTCATATCAAAACCCCTTTTAGCCCTCATAGATTGTCCATAATTATACCAAACGAAATTTTGAAAAGCGATTTTCACACCTTCTCAATTACGTCGTTTCTCTATTTACTAACTCTGGTAATAACTCTATATGCTTCACATCTAATTTCTCTTCATTAATCTTTTCATATAATAATTCAAACGCTTTTACTCCAACGTTTTTACTAGAATGCGAAATCGTCGTTATACCCAATATATCTGCCACCTCTTGATCATCACACCCGATAATCGTAATATCCTCTGGAATACGAATTCCTTGTTTTTTTGCTTCTGTAACCATCCCCGCTGCAATATGGTTACAAGATACAAGGAACGCCGTCGGTTTTACTGACATATGAGCCCATTCTCTAATTACATTGCGTCCATCTTCCACTGTAAAACAACCCTCAAATTTCCAGGTGTCTAACGGTGTTACGATACTCTGTTGAAGCGAATCTTCATATGCCTTCTTTCGTCTTTGGCTATTAACACTATTACTTCTTCCAATACAATATCCAATATGTGTATGACCAGCATCTATTAAGCTTTTCATCCCAAGTGAAAATACTTTGTAGTAATCGATATGGACACTTGAAATGCATTTTGAATCTATTTCTTCACACATAACAATCGGGCCGAATTTTGTATATTCTTCAAGCTTCTCCTTACTATTTGCCCGAGAACAAATAATAACCCCATCAAGCTTTTTCATTTTTAACATATTTAAAATCTCTAGTTCTCTTTCTTCGCTATAATTCGTCTGGCAAAGCATCATATTATAATTATTCTTTGCTGTCTCTTTTGATATCCCCTCAATAATAGCGCTATAATATTGATCATTTACGTGTGGCAATAAAACGCCAATTACATTCGTTTTTCCTTTCACTAAATGAATTGCATTCACATTTTGCGTGTAATTTAATTCTTCTATAATCGCTAAAATTTCTTTTCGTTTCTGTTCATTTACGTACGGATGATTATTTAGTACACGTGAAACAGTTGAAACAGATACTCCAGCAAGTTCAGCAATCTTTCTTATATTTGTCATCTCATTTTCCCCTTCTCACAAAAATTCTCCCTTGACCTGGTAAGCTTTCCACAATATATCCTTTCCTAGCAAATACATTTAGAAAGGATATACAACTATGCTTCGATTCAAATTAGAATATATATTTTTCATTGGCGGTTTACTCATTCTTGCCATCGGTATTAATATGATGACGACAATTACTTCCTTTGGACTTAGCCCTTATGATTCCTTCTTTATTGCACTATATCAAAATTTTGGCATAAGTATTGGTTTTTGGATTTTCATGATTAACTTTGCTTTTACACTTATCGTACTCTTTTGGAATAAAAAACAAATTACAATCGGTACAATTGTAACGATGGTTCTTATTTCTCTTTTTGTTGATTGGATTGGTTCCATTACAACTATTATGGACGCTATCCGCTCTCTTCCAAAATATATAACACTTATTTGCGGAAATCTATTCGTTGGAGCTGGAATTGGTCTTTACGTCTCTACAAACCTTTGCACAGCGCCTCAAGAAGCTTTCGTTTTAACGGTTGCTGAGAAGAAAAAATGGACGTTTAGAAGAACAGAGATTTCATTAGCCTTTTTATTTTTAACGTTAAGCTTTTTATTAGACGGACCTATCTATTTTGGAACAATCATCTTATCCTTTACAACAGGCTGGATTATCCAAGCATTTATTCAAGTTGGTACGCAGATTTTAAATAGAAAAGAGCCTATTAAGCAAGCTGCTTAATAGGCTCTTTCTGTTTTATGGTAAGGATACTACTTAGCATCCCCTTCAATTCGATAGTTCGCTTTCAAACAATCTATTTCTTCATACCCTTGCAACGTATGTAGAATATAATCATAATCAGCAAGAGACGCACGATGCGTTACAATTACAATTTCAGCCTTTCCTTTCTCTTCAAGCGGCATTTGAATAATTTTCTCAAAGCTAACTCCGCGCTCAGAGAACAATGAAGTAATTTTTGCAAATACACCAATTTCGTCTTTTACATGCAGTCTTAAAAACTTTTTCACGACAATTTCGTCTGGCTCTTTTAATACTTTTTGATATTGTGGGACTACAGCACTATTTCCTGTTACCCCTAATCTAATATTTTGCATTACAGCAACTAAATCCGAAACAACAGCTGTCGCTGTTGGTAAACTTCCTGCGCCTGGTCCATAAAACATCGTTTCCCCAACTGCTTCACCATACACATACACAGCGTTATATTCATTTTGTACTGCCGCAAGAGGATGTGTATTTGGAAGTAAAGTTGGTTCAACTGTAACCTCCAATTTTTCACCATCTCGTTTTGCAAGACCGATTAATTTAATTGTATAACCTAAGCTCTTACTATATTCAATATCTTCCTCTGTAATAGAGGTAATCCCTTTTACTTTCACGTCTCCAAGCTCTACATTTGTAGAGAAACCGAGAGTAGCTAAAATCGTCATTTTTCTTGCTGCATCTAAACCTTCTACATCTGATGTTGGATCTGCTTCTGCAAATCCAAGTTGTTGGGCTTCTTTTAACACGTCGTTATATGCTCTCCCTTCGTCTGACATTTTCGTCAAAATAAAATTTGTCGTTCCATTTACAATTCCCATTACTTTCGTAATAAGATCTGAGGAAAGTCCTTCTACGATACTGCGTAAAATTGGAATTCCCCCTGCCACACTCGCCTCATAGAATAAATCAGCCTTATTATCTTTTGCTGTCGCTAATAATTCAGCTCCATGTAATGCCATTAAGTCTTTATTTGCAGTTACAATATGCTTTCCGCTTTTTAAAGCTTGTAAAATATATGATTTTGCATCATCAATGCCACCCATCACTTCAATGACAACATCAATATTTGGATTATCTAAAATTTCATTTGCATCTTGTGTTAATAGAGTAGAAGGTACCTCTACCTCTCTCTCTTTCTCAATGTTTTGCACTAATACTTTCGTTACCTTCACTGGACAACCTACTTGGTGTATGAGTCGTTCTTGATGATCCGTAATAATACGAACCACACCACTGCCAACTGTCCCAAGACCTAATAACCCAACTTGAATTTCTTTCATAGTACTGTCCACCCCTCAAAAATTGTGTTTAGATGAAATTATATGAGTAAAAAATCTGAAAAACAATGCATTTTGAACATTCGGAAAAATAAAGGTTAATCTTTACAAGGAAAACGTTGCCACGTGTTACACAATCCTTCTTTACAATATATAAGGGGTTTCTTGATACACGTAATAATTCAACCAATTAGAAAACAATAAATTACCATGACTCCTCCACCTAACAAGCGGCTTTTCATCTGGATTATTATGTTTAAAATAGTTTTTTGGCACATCAATATTTAATCCCTTGTCACGATCTCGTTCGTATTCTTGTTTTAACGTCTCACAACTATATTCGCTATGTCCAAGGGCAAACACTTGCCTTCCTTCTGGCCCAATAACAAGGTGAACACCTGCTTCTTCAGAGTTTGCTAACAATGTTAAGTCTTTCACTCCTCTAATATCATTCTCTCGTACTTCTGTATGACGAGAATGCGGAGCAAAAAACAATTCATCAAATCCTTGTAACAATTTCACATGTTGCTCGCAAACTTCATGTTCAAATACACCGAACATTTTTTCCTTAAGGGGATACTTTGGAACACCATAATGATAGTACAAGCCAGCCTGTGCTCCCCAGCAAATATGGAGCGTAGATGTTACATTCGTTTTTGAATACTCCATAATATGTTTAAGCTCTTCCCAATAATCTACCTCTTCAAAAGCAAGGGTCTCCACTGGCGCTCCTGTAATAATGAGCCCATCAAACTTTTCATTTTCAATATCACGAAACGTTTTATAAAAGCTTGTTAAATGTTCTTGCGTTACATTACGAGACAGATGTGATTCCATATGAAGCAAATGAACATCTAATTGTAACGGTGTGTTTCCAATTAAGCGAAGTAATTGTGCCTCTGTGTCTTGCTTCGTTGGCATTAAATTTAATATAGCAATTTTCAAAGCGCGTATATCTTGTGTTTCCGCTCGCTCCTTCGTCATTACAAAAATATTTTCTTTTTGTAACACTTTGCGAGCCGGTAAATCTTTATCAATTATGATCGGCATGTGTTTTGCCCCCAACTAGAGCTGCTTCCAAATCTGCAATAATATCAGAAACATCTTCTATACCAACTGATAAACGAATTAAATCAGATGTAACACCAGCTAAACGCTGATCTTCAGCATTTAATTGTCTATGCGTCGTACTAGCAGGATGTATAACGCAAGTTCGTGCATCAGCTACGTGTGTTACAAGAGTTGCTAGTTTTACATTTGCGATAAATTCTTTTGCTGCTTCTAATCCGCCTTTAATACCGAAAGTTAAAACACCACTAGCACCTTTTTTCAAGTACTGTTGTGCCAATGAGTAATTTTCATTACTATCTAAGCCCGGATAATTCACCCATTCAATACGTTCATGATTAGCAAGCCACTTAGCAACTGCAAGAGCATTTTCACTATGACGTTCCATTCGTAAATGCAATGTTTCTAAGCCAATATTGCTAATATATGCATTGAATGGGCTCATACAATTTCCATAATCTCTTAATAGCTGAACACGTGCTTTCACAATATACGCTGCTGCACCAAAGTTTTGAACGTAACTTACACCGTGATAACTTGGATCTGGTTCAACAAGTTCAGGATACTTTCCATTTGTCCAATCAAAGTTTCCACCGTCAATTACAATACCGCCTAAGGAGCTCGCATGCCCATCGATATACTTCGTCGTAGAATGAACAATAATATTTGCCCCATGTTCAAACGCCTGGCATAAATAAGGAGTTGCTAATGTATTATCAACGATAAAAGGTACCTCTAATTCTTTAGCAGCAGCTGAAAATTCTTTAAAATTTAAAACATTCATCGCTGGATTTCCTAACGATTCTGCATAGATAAGTTTCGTCTTGTCATTAGCAAGCGCCGTAATTTCATCTGCCGTTAAATTTGGATTAAAGAACGTAACATCAATGCCCAGTTTACGCAAACTCACTCCAAATAAATTAAACGTTCCCCCGTAAACCGTTGAAGAACAAAGTAAATGATCCCCACTACTACAAATATTTAAAACTGCGAGCATAATAGCTGCTTGCCCAGAAGCCGTTGCAACAGCTCCTACACCGCCTTCTAAATCTGATAACTTCTGCTCAAATGCGGCTAGAGTAGGGTTTCCAATACGTGTATAAATATATCCTTCTGCCTCTAAGTTAAATAGGGCTGCTAAATCATCTGAAGTATCGTATTTATATGTTGTACTTTGATAAAGTGGTAAAACACGTGGTTCACCATTTTTTGGCGTATAGCCACCTTGCACACAAATTGTTCCTTTTCCCCATGATTCTCCCATCTCTCATTCTCCTTTCTTTTATACAAAATAAAAAACTGCCCCTTTCCTGAAAACAAGAAAGGAGCAGTTTGAAAACACGCTCTAAAGGCTCTTTCTTATCTCTCAGGATTACTACCTGCAGGATTTGGCACAATTCCGTTATACGGCTGTTGCCAAGGTTTCATCGGGCCTGTCCCTCCACCTTTTCTTGATAAGACTATGCAATTACCGTTGATTTTATAGCAATAATTTCCTAATGTCAAACGGTTTTTCTGAATGTTCTAAAATAAATGTTAACAGTTTCATATAAAGCAACAAAAGAAATATATTCTAGTCTATTTCAAAAAAGACCTTTAAAAACCTCAAATCAGTCTATAAAATTAAATAAGTAATTTAACCTATAAATTCAAATTCCCCTAAAGTTAGCCTATATGTTGAATAGGCCATCTTCTCAAAAAGATACTATATATATTCAATCCATTTTTCACTAGTATATTTCACTTTTTTACCTACTAAGATTTACATAACGGAGGTATAACATGACAAATAAAAAAGATATGCAGTACATACTTGCTCTATATGGCATTCTTCTAGGATCTATAGTAGGAGCTACAGTCTGGTTATTTTTAGTCACAATAAATATTGGAATCCACTTTATTTGGGGATACTTGCCTGAAGTTCTCTCTTTTCCCTCTTATTACACCCTTTGCGTAACAATAATTGGCGGGGTCCTTGTTGGTCTATCACAAAAACATTTCGGTACATACCCACGCCTTATGCCTGAAGTGATGGCTGAATATAAAAAAACTGGTCGAATCGAATATCGCTTTGTCCATCAGGCTACTTTAACAGCGATTATTGTTTTAATTTTCGGTGCTAGTCTTGGTCCAGAAGCCGCACTAGTTGGAATTATAGGCGGACTGTGCACATGGGTAGGGGATCGCTTTAAATTTGCCTTAAAGAGTATGAATGAGCTAACCGAGATCGGAATTGGAGCTACTTTAAGTATCATTTTTAACGCACCATTATTCGGTTATTTAGCACCAAATGAAAATGAGGGGGAACAAATTGCTGCTTTTTCTAAAGGAAAAAAGGCGATTGTATACTTAGCTACTACTTTCGCAGGTTTTTCTGTTTATTTACTACTGAGTAAACTCGATAATCGTGGATCCTTTATTGTTGATTTCGGGGAAGGTGCACTTTCTTTCAATGAATGGATCGCATTTCTTCCACTTGCTAGTATCGGTGCTATAGTTGGTTTCTTTTATTTCAAGTTAGAATTCACATTAGAGAAGTTAATTCACCCTTTTAGGGAATACAAACTGACACTCGGAATTATCGGTGGTATTTTATTAGGAATTGCGGGAACTTTTCTTCCGTACACATTATTTTCAGGTGAACATCAATTAAAAGAATTAGTTGTTGAATGGAGCCATTTATCTTTTTGGATACTACTTCTTTCAGGGATTTTAAAGTTGTGCATTACTGCCGTTTGTTTGAACACAGGGTGGCGAGGTGGACATATCTTCCCAATTATATTTTCCGGGTCAAGTATCGGATACGCTGTAGCATCTATTCTTCCTATAGATCCAGTAGCATCTGTTGCCATCGTAACGACAGCAATTTCAAGCTATGCGTTACGAAAGCCAATAGCTATAACATTACTATTACTTATGTTTTTCCCGCTTAATTTACTATTGCCCATGCTTGGTGCAGCTGCTATCGGGAATGCCTTTCCGCTCCCAAAACATAACGAAAATAAAAATTAATAAAAATAGGCAGTGGGGATGAAAGCTCCACTGCCTATTTTTTTATTACACATGCTGCTTTAATAACGCTTCTAACTCCTCAAAATTATGCCCTTCATATGTCGGTATAATCCCACTATCATTTAATTTCCTTTCTGGATTAAACCAACAAGTATCAATTCCCGCTACATATCCACCTTTAATATCCGCGCTTAATGAATCTCCAATAATCAGCCCTTCTTCAGGTGCAAAGTTAGGAATCCGTTCAAAAACATAATCAAAATACTCTTTCATCGGCTTTTGAAAACCTGTATCTTCCGAAACAAAAACATCTTTAAACAATGAATGTAACCCTGCATTACGCAAACGTTTATCTTGCGTCTTAGAAACACCATTTGTCACTATATACAACTCATACTCCCCTTGAATTTGATTTATAAATTCAAACGCACCTTGCATGAGTTGATTTCCTTCTTCTAAGTAGTTACGGTAATTATTTTCGAATAATATTCCATCTACTTCTTCTCCATACTCTTTAAACAACAGAGAAAATCTTGTATTTACAACTTCATTGCGTGATAGTTCTCCTTTTTCAAAAGCATCCCAAAGACCTTTATTTATTTTTTTATAACGAGCCTCTATCTCGTCTGTTAAAGGGATTCCCTTCTCTTCAAAAAGCACCCGTAAAGCCACTTTTTCAGCCTTTTGGAAATCTAGTAATGTATCATCTACATCAAATAACAATGTTTTATATTTTTTCATAAATTCATCACACTCTCTTTTCTACAAAAACAAATTTACATAAATCGTATCATTCCTTCTTGTAAAGATAATAGGAGATATCTCATACTATACATGGGGGTGAAAATATGAAAATCAGCAAAAATGAGGAAGAAATTTATCAATACATGCAAATCCATCAATTCCATACCCTATTTTCATTTCATGTCTTGCCATATGTAGAGCTGCATTCTTTTCAAACGAAAGAGATGATATGTAGCGAAGGAAATGCTCTCCCTTATCTCTATTACTTAATTTCTGGGAAAGCAAAAATATATATGAGTCATAAAAACGGGAAGGTTTCATTAATTAATTTTATTCAAGCACCATCTTTTATCGGGGAATTAGGATTAATAGGAGTAGAAAATATTACTAAGTCCGTTGAAGTACTAGAAGATTGTGTGTGTTTGGCACTTCCTCTTAAAGATTGTCAGCAACTTTTATTACAAGATGCAACGTTTTTACAGCACTTATGTAAATTTATTGGAGAAAAGACAATTACTCGCACTGAAAATCACGCAAAAAACTATAGTTATCCTTTTGAAAATCGATTAGCTGCTTTTATTTTATTAACAGAGCAAAATAATTGTTATATAGAAAAGCATACCGAGGCCTCGGAATATTTAAATGTCAGCTACCGTCATCTTTTATATGTATTAAATCAGTTTTGCCAACAAAATTATTTAAGAAAAGAAGGCCGAACATATTATATACAAGATCGAAATACATTAGAAAAACTTGCTGATGAACTAAAAATATAAAAAAACAGCATTAACGTTTACATGTTAATGCTGTTTTTTCGAGTGACGATTATACTTTTAATTAAAATTTACTTGCTACTTTAGCTGCTTCTTCAAGACCTGCAGCAATGATTTCTTCTGCTTTATCTGGGAATTGGTTATGCCCTTCAATAACTACTGTTTCCATGTTTGTTGCGCCGAAGAAGCCCATCATACTTGCTACATATTTAACAGCCATTTCTACCTCAGCTGCTGGACCTTCTGAATATACGCCGCCTCTTGCATTTAATAATGCAATCTTCTTATCTCCGATTAGGCCAACTGGACCCTCTGGCGTATATTTGAACGTTTTACCAGCACGGTTTAAATAATCAATATATGTGTGCAATACTGCTGGAATCGTTAAGTTCCATAATGGGAAGCCGAAAACAACTTTATCAGCTTCTAGGAATTGATTTAAATACTTATCAGCAACTGCTACTGCTTTTGCCTCTTCTTCTGTTAAATCAAATCCTTTACCTACCTTGAATGTACCATTAATCATATCTACGCCTACATATGGTAATTCTTCTTTATATAAATCAAGTTCTACTACTGTATCATTTGGGTGTGCTTCTTTATAGTTTGCTAAAAATGCCTCATATAATTTTACACTAACTGCTTGTTCCGCTGGACGGTTATTTGCTTTAACGAATAAAACTGTTGCCATTATTTATTCCTCCTAGTACTCACTCTTATGTTGTTATATGCTTTCAAAAAAGGTATCCCTTGTAATTGTTGTTTTGTTGCTTACAAACATATTTTATCTTTATATAATGACAATTTCGTCCTCACATAGACGTATTTTTCCATAAAAAAAGTCCACCTTCCAAAGGCGAACTTGGTCTTACGACTTTCGTCTTATACAATTCCATTTTTCACTGCATATAATGCCGCTTGCGTACGATCAGATAAATTCAACTTACTCAAAATGCTACTTACATGCGCCTTAACCGTCTTTTCTGTAATAACTAAAACAGATGCAACTTCCTTATTGCTCATCCCTTTCGCTAATAGCTGCAATACTTCATTTTCTCTCGCTGTTAGCACATCCACTTGAATAGAAGGTTCTTCTTCCTTTTCTTCTACAGGTAATGTTTGAGAGAGAAGAGCATTTGCTATATCCGGATGTAATTGAATATTACCTTTATATGCGCTTCGAATAGCCTCAACAAGCTGATCTGGTTCTACATCTTTTAAAATATACCCACTTGCTCCAGCCCTTAATGCAGGTAACACATGCGCCTGATCAGAAAAGCTAGTTAATACAATTACTTTCACATTTGGATACTCTTTTTTAATATATGCCGTCGCCTCAACACCATCCATTTCAGGCATGTATAAATCCATTAATATAACATCGGGAGTTGTTTCTCCTACTTTCACTAACGCTTCTTTCCCATTATTCGCTTCTCCAACTAACTCTAAATCTTCCTGTGTACTTAAGAAAAATGCTAATCCTTTTAAAACGACTGTATGATCATCAACTAACAATACTTTTATTTTCACAAACTTCCCTCATTTTCACATCATAATGGTACATTTACTTTTACGCTCGTTCGTTTATTACTACTTACAATTTTAATTGTTCCACCAACTAATTCTACTCTTTCACGCATCGTAGTCATACCTAGTGATTTCTTTTCTTTTATATTCTTTTCCACAAATCCCTTTCCTTGATCAACTATTTCTAATGATACATTTTTCTCATTCACTGTAAAATAAATCGTCGCTTCTTTTATACCTGCATGCTTACTTACATTGTTCAGTGCTTCTTGGCCTATGCGCCACAAAGCTTCTTCTACTACACGAGGTAAATCACGAACACCCGTAACTTGCTCCCTAATTTTCAGTCCCAAATTTTCACCGTACTGCTTTAGAGCTGGCAATAATCCTTTTTCTAATCCCGCCGGACGAAGCTGCCAAATTAATGTCCTCATTTCTTTCAAAGCTCCTTGCGCAAGTTCACGCATCTCATGCAAAGATTGATCTACCTTTTCATTTTTACCTTTTAAAACTGCCTCGGCGCCTTTTGTCATGAAGGTTAATGAAAATAATTTTTGCGAAACAGAATCATGTAAATCTCTTGCTAACCGATTTCTTTCTTCCATTCGCACAAGTTCACGGCGCTGCTCGTTTAACCTCAAATTCTCTATTATTAACGAAACATGGTTCGATAATGCTTGAATTACGTCTATTGTATTAGCATCAAACTCTCCATTATTCAGGCTAACACATAAAACACCAAATATATGGTTTTGAATATGTATTGGTGTAGCAATAACAGCTCGATTTAGATGTACATTATGTCCTATTTGATGTTTTATTAGAACTGGTTCATCTTGTTCTAACGCCCTCTTGGCCGCCTCTTTTATATCCTCTTTTAACTCTTCCTGAACGTAAGACGCTCGCAGAGATAATTCTTTTTCCTCCCTAATAAAAAGCGCTACTTGATTCCATTGAAATACTTCACCTACGTGATTTACCACTTTTTCAGGTAGTACATTAAACTTATGAATCGTTTTTAAATCTTGAATGAAACGCTCTAATTTCACATAATAATGTGCTCTTCTCTTTTCATTTTCATATAATTTTGTTCGCTTTAAAGCCGTACCAATTTGGAAGGCAACCGATTGGAGTAATACTAATTCTTCTTCTGAAAAATGTGTTTTACCCGGACTTGCAACATTTAACAACCCAAATTTTTCTCCCCCAGCTTTTAAAGGAACCGTAGCATGATGAAGAATGCCCTCCGTATCCCCCCAATTATATTCAATTGCATTATTAATTCTTTTACATTCAATAATATTAACGGCTCTCTCTAATTTTCCATCTACAAAACCTCGTAAACACCAACATTCACCTTCGCACATCGGGCGTTTATTTTCATATGTAAGTGCCTCTGGTAATTGATAATCAATTAACTTCGTATACTTCCCATTTTCATCCGCAAGAAAAATCCATCCTGTCGTTAAACCTGTTACACTTAGTAATTTCTCTAGGACAGCTTGCAATACATGATATGTATCATTTGATGTATTTAATGTTTCTGCAATTTCCTTTAATATAACTAATTCATTTGTACGATTATCTCGAAACATACTCAGTCTCCTGCATACAAGATTTTAAATAGCTCTTAAAAATAAATCATCTACTTTTCACTTTGTACTTATTCGTAACATTGATATAATGGTGAGAACATAGTTTTCATTATATCACTCGAGGGGGCTTTCATAATGACATTAAATAAAGCACTTACTATCGCTGGTTCTGACACAAGTGGCGGTGCTGGTATACAAGCAGATTTAAAAACATTCCAAGAACTGGGCGTATACGGAATGACATCTCTTACAACAATCGTAACGATGGATCCACATAACGGTTGGGCACATAACGTATTTCCAATCCCAGCTTCTACATTAAAACCACAATTAGAAACAACAATTGAAGGTGTTGGCGTAGACGCTTTAAAAACAGGTATGCTTGGATCAGTAGAAATTATTGAAATGGTTGCAGAAACAATCGAAAAGCACAATTTCAAAAATGTAGTAGTTGACCCTGTTATGGTATGTAAAGGTGCTGATGAAGCATTACATCCTGAAACGAATGATTGCTTACGTGACGTTCTTGTTCCAAAGGCATTAGTTGTAACACCAAACTTATTTGAAGCTTACCAATTAAGTGGCGTAAAGATTAATTCTCTTGAAGACATGAAAGAAGCAGCGAAAAAGATCCATGCTTTAGGTGCGAAATACGTCCTAATTAAAGGCGGTAGCAAACTTGGTACGGAAACTGCAATCGACGTCCTATATGATGGAGAAACATTCGACCTTCTAGAATCAGAAAAAATTGATACGACAAATACACACGGCGCAGGTTGCACATATTCTGCTGCAATTACAGCAGAACTTGCAAAAGGAAAACCTGTGAAAGAAGCAGTAAAAACTGCTAAAGAATTCATCACAGCTGCTATTCGTTACTCATTCAAAATTAACGAATACGTAGGTCCAACTCACCATGGTGCATATCGTAAATTTGTTGTATCAAAAGAACTTGTCTAATATATAAATAAAAAACACTCACAAAGTTCATACATTGCCTCTGTGAGTGTTTTTTATAAGCTTTATGTCTTCTGGTCATCTTATCTTTAAGATACAGAGCTGACCTTATTTCTACCATTTCGTTTCGAGTAGTATAACGCATCATCTGCCGCTTGAATAAATTGCTCCGGTGATCCTTCATATTCTGAAACCCCCACCGAAACTGTAATTTTTATTTTCGTTTCATCTAACAATTGAAATGAGTGACTTTCAACAGCTGTACGAATTTGCTCGCCCGTAAGAATTCCGTAAGCTAATCCCTTATTCGGTATCAAAAGCGCAAACTCCTCTCCACCCTTTCGAAAAGCCAAATCTGGAAATTGTGAAGTTTCTCGTAAAATACATCCTACTTGTTTTAGCACTTCGTCCCCTGCAGGATGCCCGTACGTATCATTTACATACTTAAAGTGGTCAATATCTATAAGTAGTAAACAAAACGAATCATTTTTCATGTTCTTATTACTAATATGACGATTCATCTCTAAATCAAACTGTCTTACGTTTCCTAAACCTGTCAATGCATCTATCGTTGCGTATTGTTTCATCTTTTGAAATAACTCATTGGATTGTAAAACATAATTTGCACTTATGAATGTTATGTAACCTGTAATAATACTAGAAATTAAATATAATCCCACTATGTGGATCTCTTTAATTAACCATATATATAACGCTGGGATTAGAATAGATAAAATATATGTGTGTAACCATACCCACTTTCCCCCTAAAGAAAGCTTCATGCGCGAAATAAAGATACTCCCTATTCCTATCGCAATGATTGTATAAAAAGCCACTTGAGAAGCTAATGAATAATCCATAAACAACAGCCTAGTTACTAAAATCATACCAATTGTTATGGTACTCGCTATCGGTCCTCCAATAATAACAGCTAGAATAACAGCTAAGTAGCGTAAATCCAATAGAATGGTACCAACACGAACACTGAAATACATTAATACTATACCTAGTATCCCAGTAAAAATGCCTACTACACATTTCTGCCCAAAAGAGAATCCTTCTTTTAACGGCTTATCCCTTAAAAGCTGACCTCCAATAAAAATAAAGGAAAGAATAATTGTTGTATTTACAAATAAGTCCCTTAACATAAAATAATCTCCCTACTTTTCCATCTATCCCCTTCCTCACCTTATTGTATACGAAATACCTTTAATTCCCAAATATTTTGTTTATTTTTGCTGTTCCACGTGAAACAGCAAAAAAATAAAAAGGGCGAAAACTCGCCCTTTTTCATTAACAACAGCGTGATATTTTTCCACCCTTTGCATTAAATCTTGCTTCTTGTGCCTCAGCAAAAAATTGCTTTTGACATACAACCTCTTCTTCAGGATGATGCTTTTTCATATGCTCCACATATACTTCATAACTTGGTACCCCAACGAGCAAACTAATAAAGCGTTTTCTTTCACCCCATACTTGCCACAACTTTTTAAGCATAGTTCCTCGACTCACTTTCATCTCTAGGAATATATGGTGCCTCTTTTAACGGCATTGGCTTATTTCTTAATACTTGGATCCAAATTCGAAGTGCTGAAATTAACACAGCGATTACAACTATCATAAAAATTCCGCAAAGCGCTGCATCGATATAATCATTGAAAATAATTTGCTTCATTTGAGCAACATTTTTTGCTGGCGCTAACACTTTTCCCTCATCTAATGCTCCCTGAAATACCTTTGCATGCGATAGAAATCCAATTTTAGGATTTTCATGAAATAGCTTTTGATATCCCGCCGTCATCGTTACAATCAGCAACCCGACAGTTGGAATAAGTGTTACCCAAACGTACGCCTTTTTTCCCATTTTGAACAAAATTGTCGTTCCAAGTAATAATGCAATACCTGCTAGCATTTGATTTGCAATACCGAAAAGTGGCCATAATGTATTAATTCCACCGAGCGGATCTATTACCCCTTGGTATAAGAAATATCCCCACCCTAATACACATAATGTTGTAGCGATTACATTCGCTAATGTAGAATCCGTTTTCCCAAATGGCTTATATACATGCCCTAAAATATCTTGAATCATAAATCGGCCGACACGCGTTCCGGCATCAATTGTTGTTAAAATGAATAGAGCTTCAAAGAGAATCGCAAAATGATACCAAAATGCCATCATGGCCGTTCCACCTATTACTTGTGAGAAAATATATGCCATACCTATCGCTAATGTTGGCGCACCACCTGTACGTGATAAAATTGTTTGCTCTCCAACATTTACAGCGAGATCTTTTAGTTCATTTGGTGTAATAGCAAATCCCCATGAGGAAATAACTTGGGCTGCCTGCGAAACATCTGTACCGATAAGTGCTGCGGGGCTATTAATTGCAAAATACGTTCCCGGTGTTAATACACAAGCCGCAATCATCGCCATCGCTGCTACAAACGACTCCATTAACATTGCTCCATAACCGATTGGCTGTGCGTGTCCCTCTTGCTCGATCATCTTCGGCGTCGTACCTGATGAAACGAGAGCATGGAATCCAGACACTGCACCACAAGCAATAGTAATAAATAAGAACGGGAATAAGTTTCCAGAAAACACAGGACCAGTTCCATCAATAAATTTCGAAACTGCTGGCATTTGTAAATCTGGTGCTACAATTAAGATACCGATTGCTAACCCTACAATTGTTCCGACTTTTAAAAATGTACTTAAATAATCACGTGGTGCTAAAAGCATCCAAACTGGTAATGCCGATGCGATAAATCCATATACAATAAGCATAATAGCAATTGTTTCACCACTAAATGTGAACATACTTGCAAGTGTTGGATTTTCTGCTACATACTGTCCTCCAACAAGAGATAAAATAAGTAGGATAATACCAATTACTGATCCTTCTCCAACACGACCAGGCCTAATATAGCGCATATAAACTCCCATTAGAATAGCGATAGGAATCGTTGCTGCTATCGTAAACATTCCCCAAGGACTTCCGATTAGTGCCTTTACTACGACTAACGCTAATACTGCTAATAAAATAATCATAATTCCTAAAATACCTATCATTGCAATTAGTCCTGTAACAGGTCCAATCTCATCCTTAATCATTTCTCCTAACGATTTACCATTACGTCTCATCGAAGCAAATAAAATGACAAAATCTTGGACAGCCCCCGCAACAACTACCCCAACAATAATCCAAATGGTTCCTGGTAAATATCCCATTTGTGCTGCTAAAATCGGTCCTACTAAAGGTCCCGCCCCAGCAATCGCTGCAAAGTGATGTCCAAACAATACCCACTTATTTGTTGGAACATAGTCTTTCCCATCGTTTAATGTATGGGCTGGTGTTTGCCGATTATCATCTAAATTAAAAACCTTTCTCGCTATAAATCTACTATAAAAGCGATAAGCAACTGCATATACACATACGGCAGCTACTAAGAGCCATACAGCATTAATGGTTTCACCTTGTGATAAAGCTACTACCCCAAAAGCACCTGCTCCTACTGCTGTAATAATGCCCCAAAGTAAGATCGATTTCAATGTCTTCACATACAATTCCCCCAATACTATTTCTTAGTGGAGATTGTACTAAATTTTCTGAATATTTAACTTGAATCCTCCCTATCATGAAGGATTTTCAGTTTATCATGTTAAAATACTCTCATTACCTACTATAATTCAATGTTATTTCGAAGGCGTTTTACATAATTACGACTGACTGGAATCGGTTGCTCATCATACCTATCTAAATACAAATTATACGTGCCATTATAATAAGGTTTCAGTTCTTTTACATATGACATATTAATTAAATAGCTTTTATGTACACGTAAAAAATCATATGCATTTAGCTTATTTTCTAATTCCTGAAGTGTATATGTTGAAATATACTGATTATTCGTTGTGTAAATTGAAACAGTTTTATTTTCTTTATTTTTACTTACATATACAATATCTTCTGGGAGAATATATCGTATACCCTCTTGACTTTCTATCGGTAGTTTCCGCAAATAACTCTTTGCTTTCTCACCTTGTTCTTTACCTATTTTATATAAAAGAAATTGTAAATCTTCTTCACGAAATGGTCGCAATAAATAATAAAATGCTTGGAAACGAAAAGCTGTAATAGATTCTTCTATGTTTTCACCTACAAAAATAAATTTTGTATAGCAATTTATTTCTCGTAATAAACTTGCATATTCAAAACCAGTACCATCTAGTAATTTGGAACTTAAAAAAACAAAGTCTGGTATATGTTTTTTCATCATAAATAAAGATTCTGTTCCTGTCTTTGCTTCAAAACATTCTACATTTCTCATATTTTCAGTGAAATTTTCAGCTAACTCTCTTCTCTCTTCTGCCTCTTCCATAATCAGTAAAATTTTCATTTCTTCAACCACCTAATTCTTTGTCCATATGTCCTGTTGTATACATTCGCTTTTATAAGAAATAATCCCTTTTTCTTACTATACCATTATTTATCTAAAAAAACAGAAAAAAGGAAACCACTTCGGTTTCCTCTCCCCTTTTATCCCGCACTAACTGCCTATAAAGATCCGAGTAGTGTAGGATAATAAACGGTCAGGGATACGTTTAAATTTTCACTTTATACTAATTCTCGTTGCTTCGTTTCCTGTCCAAGTATTATTACAGCGAATACACCAATTAAAATTGATCCACAAAAAATCGTAAATATTAATGATAGTGAAGCTTCTGAGGCAACTAAATATCCCACTAATAGTGGCCCAAGAATACCACCAATACGACCAAATGCCGCTGCCATTCCTGCACCTGTACCACGAATAACCGTTGGATACTGCTCAGGTGTATAGGCGTATAATGCTCCCCAAGCACCTAAGTTAAAGAAGGATAGTAACATACCTGCCACGATTAATACTGTTAATGAATCCGCAACCCCAAACAAATAAGCACTGCAAGCTGTCCCGATTAAATACGTAACCAAAACAAATTTACGACCGAGACGTTCAATAAACCAAGCAGCTGTGAAATATCCTGGAAGTTGAGCTAATGTCATAATAAGTACGTATTGGAAACTTTTTATTAAACTAAATCCTTTTAGCACCATTACACTCGGTAACCAAAGGAACATTCCATAATAGGAAAAAACAACACAAAACCATAGAATCCATAGCATAATTGTTGCTTTACGATATTCCCCAGACCAAACTGATTTTATATTTTCAATAACAGATGGCCTTTTTTCAACTTTTTGGAACCTTGGGGAATCCGGTAAATTCCATCTTAAATATAAAGCATATAATGCTGGAACTGCACTCAATACCATCGCAACTTCCCAACCATATTTAGGAATAATAAAATACGAGATAAGAGCTGCAATTAGCCATCCACCTGCCCAAAAACTTTCTAATAACACAACAATTTTCCCACGTTCATGCGCTTCAACACTCTCTGATACTAGTGTAGAGGCAACCGGAAGCTCTCCGCCAAGCCCCATACCAATTAAAAAGCGTAAAACGAGAAACATCGCAAGTGTTGTTGTTAATGCAGTTAAACCACTACCGATAGAAAATAATAATAATGTAATAATAAAGACTGATTTTCGCCCTATTTTATCTGATAGTATCCCAAAAATAAGCGCTCCTACTGCCATACCGATTGAGTTAATACTGCCTATCCAGCCCATTTCTTGCGTACTTAATCCCCAATCCTTTTGCAAGGCTACCATTACAAATGAAAGCATTCCAACATCCATTGCATCAAATAGCCATCCAAGCCCAGCTATACCTAGTAGTTTGCGCTTCGAAATTTCTTTAACCTTGCCCACTAGAAGTCCTCCTCACACAGGTGTCTTTACACATCATTTTACATGTGTGAATTGTATAAGTAAAATACTTTTGTGTAAAAAATTCTCCTTCATCATTCCCAAAAAGTAAAACGTCTATCCCGATTGGTGAGAGCTAATAATCTGTGGGGATGCCTCACTGATTAAAGTTTCAATTTATTAAAAATGAACAAATAAAAAAAGCAGCGATATTTCGCTACTTTTTCGAACGCATTACTTCTTTTAAAAATTCCGCTAATACTAACTGACGACGCCAGCGTGTTGGATTACTGCATAATCTATAAAACCACTCTAAATGAATCGCTTGAATCCATTTTGGTGCACGTTTTACCTCTCCAGCCCATACGTCTAAACTTCCACCTACTCCAACAGCCATTTTCGTTTCTAAACGATGCTTATTGTTTTGGATAAAGTTCTCTTGTCTCGGGAAACCAAGTGCAACAAGTAATAAATCTGGTTTTGCTTCTTGAATGCGAGAAATAATATTCTCTTCGTCTTCTTGTTTAAAATAACCATCTTGTATACCGGCGATTGATACAGCTGAATATGTCTTTGTTAAATGATCTGCTGCAGCTTGTACAACATGCGGCTTTGCACCTAATAAGAAAACAGATACCGGCTTACTATCTTCTGATAACTTCGCAAGTAAATTACACATTAAATCAAAACCTGCTACACGTTCTTTTAAAGGTGTACCAAGCATCCCGCTTGCCTTTACAACCCCAATACCATCAGGTGTAATTAAATCTGTATTCAATAATGTTTGATAGAACTTTTCATCCTTTTTTGCGCACATAACAATTTCAGGGTTTGCTGTTACTACCTGAAACGTATGAGTTCGCTCCGCTTCTAGTTGTTCTTTTAAATATTGGACCGTTTCATCCATTGTCATTGTAGAAAAAGGAACGCCTAGAATATCAACTGTTTGTACTGCCATAGTTAACTATCCTCTCTATCATTACAAGTTTTTCGCTATTAATTGCTTATATGTTTCCTTTGTATCTTCATATAGTTTCTGAAGTGAGAAGTTCATAGTAGCATGCTCATAAATATGTTTACCCATTGCTGCTAACTCTCCAGTTTTCCACTTATCATACGCTTCTTCTAAAGCTAATGCTAATGCCTTTCCATCACCTGTTGGCACAATCCATCCGTAAGTTTCATCTACGATTAATGGTTCAATTTCTCCAGCCCTAGTCACAATTGATGGTACGCGTTGATTTGCCGCTTCTAATAAAACTAGTGGGAACCCTTCACTATGGGAAGTTAATAAATTTACATGTGACGACGCAAATAATTGTTTTACATCTTGACGATGTCCTAAAAACTCTACTTTATCGTTAATCCCTTTTTCAGTAGCTAATGACTTTAGATTTTCTTCTAATGGGCCATCGCCAACTAATAATACTTTAATTTTCTCTAATTTTGTTTGTTGTAACGCATCGAATAAAACTTCATGTCCTTTGACAGGATGTAATCGTGCTACTTGGATTGCCGTAAATACATCTTCATCAATATTGAACATTTCTTTTTTATTATAGCCTTCTGCTTTTTCCTTATCGTATTCAATTCCATTATAAATAACATGCATCTTTTCATTTGAAATACCTAATGCTGCCAGGCTTTTTTTCAATCTATTTGTTACAACGAAAAATAAGTCTATATTTTTTAAGGCTTTCAAATTTAATTTCGTAAAAATCCAACCTTTTAAGCCCTGTTTAGTAAAGTCTTGAAATGGATCACTATGAATAGTCGTTACCCATTTTGCCTTTATTCTCTTTTTCATTAAAGAAACATAGAAATTAGCCCTAGGGCCATGTGTATGAACTACATCAAATTTTTCTTTATTAATAAATTCACTTATATTCTTTAAAATGGATAAATCATAGCGCGATTTTTGTGAAAACACATGGACTTTTATCCCTAACTCCCTTGCTTCCTTCGCAACAATTCCATCTTCAAATACTGCTAATTCTACTTCACCAGTTGGAAACTGATCGAGAAGTGAAATAATATGTGTTTTCCCTCCTCCATCTTCTGCTCCTGCATTCATATGCAATATTTTCATATTTTTTCCTCCTTTAAATCCTCGCTACGTTTCCATCTATTTTTATTTTACTGTACTAAAAAATAAAAGCTAACAAAAGTTAGCTTTTATTTTTATCATTCAATTTCTAGGTCTACTATTAGATAAGCTAACACCACTACAAAGTAAATCCCAACTCCTGGTGCTGTTAAAATATGTCCTGCAATATAAGCAATACCTAACGCTAACAATAAGCTTGCTGAAATCATTCCATATTTTATATTAAATATGTCCTTAAATCTCGTAGCAAATGCTAGTAGAATTCTTAGCCCGTAATAAATAAATGGAATCATTAGTAATACAAAGCCAATAATCCCGAAATCATAAAACCAATCATGGAAGTCCATTTCAATTAGTTTTGGATCTGGCTGCTTTTGTTCATTGTATTTAAAGTTACCTGCATAACCCATTCCTAATAACTTTTGTGACATTGGCGCTTCTTTAAAGAACTGCTTATGTCTTTCTTCATATACTTGACGTCCACTGAAAATAAGATTTTCTTGATTTTCTTTCTTTTGCTCTTTCTCAAGCTCTTTCTTAACTTCCTCTTCTATCTTCGCCTTTTCTTCTGGCTTTTCAACTTTATGATGATTTTCTTCTTTTGCTTTAAGTTCTTGCTCTTTTTTCAGCTTCTCTTTAATTTCTTTTTCTTTTTGACCTTGCTGTGCCACATTTTGCTCTGATAAATAATTATTGTGAATACCCATATTTTGTGCTAATGGCGTTTGTTTAAACGTTCCGACTACACCAGCTAATAGGACAATAGCAATTACTGCATTAAGTGCAAGGGATTTTTTGTTCGGATTTTTTCTATCAAATAATAATTGTAGTAAAATAATCCCGATTGCTGCCGCTAGCGTAGCACCAATTGAGCCCATTCCTACTTTTGTACCAACTTGAATTAGCGAATAAATCATTAAAAGTGATGGAATCCAATATAGAATGTGTTTCCAACTCTTTGTTTTTTGAATAGAATATAGTACTACAATAGGGAAAATAATAGCTAAGATTGAACCTAGTTCATTCCCTGCATAGAACCAACCTCGAGAACCAACCTTCATCCATTCATAACTACCAAAGTCAGTAGATGTTGAAATAGAAATAACCATAATTGCGTTAATGATTAATGTAGAATATACAATACTATTTCGAACCTTATCACTAATATTAACTGTCTTTTTCAATGATTTTAAAGCTAAAATGTATGATCCCAGCATGATATATATATATAATGCTTTCGCAACGAATTTAACCTCTTCACTAAGTACAATAGGATCCTTAACTAGTTTGTTATTAATAAATCCTATCCCTAAAACTCCGGCTAACAATATAAGATAAATTAAAAACTTTCTATTTTCCTTCTCTTTTGCCTGAATTAAAATGTAAATACCACCAACAGCCATAATAAGGAATCTTACTAAAATTCCAACGGTAGCATTTGACTTTAATAAAGTGATGCTAAGAGACGTTAATAAATCTAAAACAGGCTGTAAAATAATAAAAAAGAGCAAAAAATGCTCAAATCTAACCCTAGCTTGATTTGCTAACATTCCAAGACCTCCATACAAAATCTTAACATTATCTTTTAATCATAATTTTTTATCATTCAAACACACCTAGCAATTATAACATAACTCATATTCAAATCGAGAACTATTTTTCCAGCTAAAACTAGCCAGGACAAGTATTAATCACTAATAGAAATTATCGTCCTTTAGCTATACTCCCCTATTTTTATAAAATCTATCTAACAACCATCCCCTTATTTTTGTCAGTATATAAATATTTTTTTATCATTTTATACAAATATAAATAACCTACCTATAATTGTAATGTTTTACCAAATAAACAACATCAAAAAATGTAAAATTAATCTTTTCATATCTTTTTCAAATTACTTTATGGCTATTTTCCAAACATTTTCAAACGCTTTCTTTATGAATTTTATCTGTTTTTCTACATGTAGCGAAAAGTAATTGTTATTTCCAATACTTTAGTGTATATTTTTTCTCTGGAACATCTTTAAGAGGAAGGGATTAAGGCCATGTTATTAATCGATATATTTACGTTTCTTGGCATTATCGCCGCTGCCATTTCTGGTACATTAGTTGGTTTAAAAAAAGATTTAGATTTATTTGGTGTCCTTTGTTTAGCTGTAGCTACTGCGCTCGGCGGCGGTATTATTCGTGATATCATGATTGGTAACCTGCCCCCTGTCGCATTTGTAAAACCCATTTACTTTTTCGTAAGTGTATTATCAGCATTATTTACTTGTATGTTTTTTGAGCGCATCAATAAACTTCAAGTCGTTATTATGCTTTCTGATGCTGTTGGCTTAGGTGTTTTTACAGCTATTGGTGCAAATGCGGCAATGTCACATCATGTTGACGCCTCATTTCTAGTTGTTTCAATGGGAGTCATTACAGGTATTGGAGGCGGTATTTTGCGTGACATTTGTGCTCAAGATATCCCTTACGTATTCCGAAAAGAGATTTACGCAATCGCTTCTATCTTAGGAGCAATTAGCTTCCTAATCACACACGCTATGGGGGCGCACGTGTTAGCTTTCTATGTTTGTTTATTAGTAACATTCATTATTCGTGTCGTCACTGTAATATATAATGTTCATTTCCCTGTTTTCTTTAAAACACATGCTAAAATTAATAAAGGCCATTAAGAGAATTCTAGATAGAATTCTCTTAATTTATATACTATTCAACGAACTAATATAGAGTAATTATATATAAGCATATATAATTACTCTATATTAGTTTTAAAATTGAAAACGTTTTATATACAGGGGGAAGAATGATGCTTGGGGTTTTCAAAAAAAATATTAATAAAACAAATGCCAGTATAATCGAATTAAGTAAGGACCAACAAATAACTTTTAATGTCCCTACTAATTCTGAATTAAAAATTCAAATGGATATGCTACATATTTCAAAAGAAGATTTACAAGTTGTAAAAGTACTACAGCCTTTTATTTATGCAGAAATTGATTGGATTACTGAAAAATTCTATGCCAACATTACAAAACAACCTAATTTAATTACTATTATTGAACGTTACAGCTCTATTCCAAAACTAAAACAAACTTTAAAAACACATATTAAAGAATTATTCAGCGGCAATATGCATGAAGATTTTATTGAACAGCGTGTTAGGATTGCCAAAAGGCATGTACAAATTGGTTTACATCGAAAATGGTATACTGCTGCTTATCAAGAATTGTTCCGCTCTATCATGAAGATTTTGCAAACAAAAATAACAACAATCGATGATTTTTCCTATTCTATAAATGTTATAAATAAATTATTTACTCTTGAACAAGAACTTGTTCTTGCAGCTTATGAATCTGAATATGAAAGAATGCAAAAAGAGCATGAGAAAGAAAAAGAACTAACTGCTATGACAATTACGCATATCGCAACAGAACTAGCTGCTGTATCTGAAAAAACAAGCTCTTCTATTCAAAAACTAACCGCCAAATCTGAAACTATTGTAGAGATTGCTAAAACAGGTACATCATTAGCTACAACATCTGAAGAAAAAGCCAATAAAGGGAAAGAACAATTAAACCAGCAAAACAAACGAATGGGATCTATTCAAATGAATATGGAAACGATTATTACAGATACTCATGAACTCCTTAATATTTCTAACAAAATTAATGAAATCATAGATATTGTTAAATCGATTGCGGAGCAAACCAATTTACTCGCACTAAATGCAGCTATCGAGTCTGCACGTGCTGGAGAATTTGGGAAGGGGTTTTCTGTTGTTGCTGGTGAAATTCGAAAATTATCAGAGCAAACGAAAGAATCTATATTTAACGTTACAAAGCTCGTTGAAAAAACAAATGAACAAATTACCCGTGTCTCGTCTTCCGTGAAACAAATTAGCTCTCTCGTATCGGAAGGAACGGATAGTATGTCAGCAACAGATCGATACTTCCAAGAAATTGTAAAAGATATGTCTAACTCAAAAGAACAGAATAAGAAAATTGAACACGAGCTACAAGCTATTTCACAAGTAATGAAAGGAATTCAAGATGATTCCTCACAAATGGCTCTAACAGCCGATAATTTACAACTAGAACTAAATCGATAAGATAAAGTGAAACTTTAATCAACGGGGGTTTTGTTCATCCCCCGTTGATTATCAGCCCTCACCAATCGGGCTTTTACGGGCAGCCCGCCCCCCACCTAACTTCTTTGCTTTCGCTGATTTTGAGGTGGGGGTCTTACTGCCTGGAAAATAGCGGGATCAAATTCAAGTCAGGCATACTTTTCATCTGCACTGACTACTAAATTTCATCTTCCATCAAAAAAAGAATCCAGAATGGATTCTTTTTATTTTCTGAAAAATATTTTTTGACAATACACATAACTCATATAAACACCAAAGCTCTGCAAAATGAACAATGCCGGCATAATTACATTGTAATATGCCATATCTACTTGAAAGAGCTTTAACAATACGTAGCCACTAATTAAAAATAAGAACAACATATATCCCTCATTTTGTTGTTTCTTAATAAGGAAGTGTAATAGAGCTATAGTCATAAACAATGTTACGGCTATATATATCAGTTTTTCACATTTGAAAAGAATAGAATTTACCCCTTCATCTGAAAACTGATTTATCATCGGTTCTAAAAGTTTAAATCTTTCTCCCTCAATCTCTTTTAACTTTTGATCAATATGCTCTGTTACACTTTGATTTTTCGATATTTTTTCTTCATGTTGCGTCTTTCCAATTAAAACGGATTGAACATACGTCTCATTTGAAATCGTATATTGTGACAATCCCATTGCCTTAATTCCATAATTCACACTAAAATGGGCACTATAAAATAGAATAAGTATCCCTATCATTTTTAGTAACACCTTTTGTTTCGTTGCTGATTGAAATACTTCGATTAATAATACATATACCGTAATAAAAATAGGAAGAAATAATCCCATTGGGAAAACCATATTACTAAATGCAAATAAAATCGCTGAAAACACCCACATATAAGGATGATCTAATCCTTTATATAAAAGTATGTAACAAGCAAAATAAAATAAAAATATTGCAAGTGATTCAGGAGTTAATACGGAACTCATGAATATATTTGGAATATACAGAGCATAAAAGATAGAAGCAATACGACCGCATTCTTCTCCAAAAACCATTCCCGCAATACGATAAATAAATAATGCTGTTCCTGTGCAAAATAGCACATTAAATAGTTGTAAAGCGAATAATGAATCACCAAATATACGAATAATTACCGACTCATATATAATAAAAGGCAAATGAGTTACAGTCCCTATATTATTACCAATTGCAATCTGCTTTGCAGACTCATACATCACTTTCATATCACCAATTATTGGAGCATCTACAAATAACAGCATACTAACCCTCACAACTATAGATATACTTATAAGAAAAATAAGAAATTGTTTATCTGTAAAACGATATTGTAGAATTGATGCCACTAACAAAATAAGTATGATAAAAATTGCTAATATGATTGTTACACTTGTTGTACTTCCTCCAAAAAATTGCTTACTTGTCTCAAATGCTGCCCAACAACTATAAACAAAAAATGCGAGCATCGCACCGATTGTAATTTTATTGAAGAAAGATGAAAAATTTGTTTGTATATGATTCATATGTCCATTGCACCTCTATTTCCATTCATAACAAAACGATTCTATCATGAATGGGTACACGGCTGATAGGGAATTTCTATGACAAATACATAGTCATTACTTTTTACTTGCAATGTAAGCGAATCCTCTTTTACACTACATTTTAGATAAAATAAATTTTCTTTCAGTTACATGAATACAAATACAGAAGTTTAAATAATCCTCTTTTGGAATACACTTTACTTCATTAAATATCTAATATGAGTAATCTGCTTACACATATTATTCTGATTGAAAACAGACTATAGGGGCTGAATATATGGAAAAGAAATTCATGCGAGAATCTAAAGCAATTAAGACAACACGTGTTTTTCCTAACGATTTAAATAATCACCAAACACTTTTTGGAGGGAAATTATTAGCAGAAATTGATAGTATTGCTTCAATTGCGGCTGCAAGACATAGTCGTAAACATTGCGTAACAGCATCTATTGATTCAGTTGATTTTTTAACTCCAATTCACCAAGCTGATTCTGTTTGTTATGAAGCATTTGTATGTTATACAGGGAAATCTTCAATGGAAGTTTTCGTAAAAGTAATCGCAGAAAACTTATTAGCAGGCGAGCGTAGAATTGCTGCTACTTGCTTCATTACATTTGTGGCAATAAAAGATGGAAAACCTTCATCCGTACCACAAGTACTTCCTGAAACTGAAGAAGAACATTGGTTACACACAACCGGTTTAGAACGCGCGGAAAACCGAAAAAAGGGACGTTTAAAAAGTAAAGAGATGGCTGAAGTTTTAACTTTAAGTAAGCCATGGAATATATAATACGATACTCTCACTTCATACATGCACAGGTTTATTTCATCCTTGCATGTATTTTTTATTGTAAAAAATTCCACCTCTTATCTTTTATTTACTGTTTGTCTCCTAAAATAATCCACCAGTTTTTCCTTTATTTTGCTATACTATTAATGGTATATTAGATAAGGTTCGTTTAAAAATAACTATAATATAATTAAGTATATAAGGGATGGTGCGATAATGTCTATTGAGGTACCAATTTCAATACCAAAAACGTTAATTATTATTCCTGCGTATAACGAGGAAGAAGCAATTGCAGATACATTAACAAGATTATTAAAACTAAAACAGCATTTTACAGAATTAAGCATTTGCGTTATTAATGATGGATCACATGATAAAACAGCTCAAATCGTAAATGATTTTCCTGTTCACCTTGTGAACTTACCATATAACCTAGGTATTGGCTCAGCTGTACAAACTGGTTATAAATACGCTTATGAGAATGGATATGATATTGCGATTCAGTTCGATGCTGATGGGCAACATAATCCTGATGATTTGTACAAAATTATAAAACCTATTGCTGAAGACCAATGCGATATGGTGCTAGGTTCACGTTTTACAGAGAAAACAGCCTATAAAGGTAGTATTTCTAGAAGAATTGGTATTTTTTATTTTACTGCTCTACTGAAAGTACTAACAAAACAAACCTTTATGGATCCAACTTCTGGGTATCGTGCTATCAATAGAGAAGTAATTAAGATTTTTGCACATAATTATCCAAAAGATTATCCAGAACCAGAAGTCCTTATTCATTTAAAAAAGAAAAAATTACGCATTAATGAAATATCCGTAAATATGCAAGAGCGTCAAGGGGGACAATCTTCTATCACACCTCTTAAATCTGCATATTACATGATTAAAGTAAGCCTTGCTATATTGATGCAAAAAATTGTGAAAGGTTGATAATAAATGCCTATAATTACCTTTTCATTTATCTTCATTCTATTATTATTTTTATTAATTATTAATTCCATTCGTCGTGGAGCTTTAGAAACTAAATATGCTATTTTATGGATTTTTGTTTGTGTTGCAATGGCTATTTTAAGTTCTACTGAAAAAATTATAAATTGGATTGGCCAACTATTACACGTAGAATATCCTCCATCTGTTTTATTCTTATTTGGACTATTATTCTGTTTCATATTAATTTTTGACTTAACAAGAAAAATTTCTAAATTACATCATCAACTTGTAACGTTAACGCAAGATTATGCGTTATTAAAGCAAAAATTAAAAGTAACGCAACCTGAAACCGATAAAGAATAGTTTTCTATTTAAATATTAATATATACAAAAAAACATCTTAATTTTTTAAAAAAATTAAGATGTTTTTTATTGCAAACTATTTTTTTCTAATTAATAATTTACTAATTTTCATAACAGTTGCCACGGTCCCAACTCCAATTATAATAAATAAGAATGGTATTAACGGTAATGCATATCGTTCATATGCAACATAAAAACATGTTAAAGCTGTTTGCAATAAAAGGATTGACCATAAAAATGTAGTCTCTCTCCACCTTTTTAAAAGGAAAATAAATGAAAGTACTGTACATATTAAAAACGTCGTCTTAATAAAATTATATATTTCATTCATATCCTTTGCAGAAACATTGAATACTTCAATATTATGCTCTATAGAATAATACGGTTTTTTCCAAAGAATTTCTGGCTTCAAAACTAAATAACTCTCTATCATAGATTCCTTATCAGTTTTCCACCATTCCTTCATTTTATCAATCGCTATTTTTTCTTCTAATTCCATAAATTCATGTGCTTCAAGATTAGGGTATTTTGCATGTAACTCTATTTCAAGTTCCCCCATATCCTTACCTTCTGGGTAACCTTTCCCTTGATACGTTCCAAGTAATAACGGATTCCCTGCCCCAGCAGTTAGTGGGATAAATTTATCAAATTGAATGTAATTGCGAGCCCACCATGGTCCAAGTACGATAAGTCCTATTCCTATGCTTATAATCGCTTGCTTCATCATAATACGGAATGGGTAGCGTTTCATTAAAAGATACCCAAATAGTAAGATTGGATATAAGGCAATTTGTACACGGAGGTACAGTGCTAAAAAGTAGAAAATTAATACAATCAGAAGATGTTTCGTTTTATGAGTATCAGCTAATTTTAAACTCCAATATACTAATCCTAATGAAAGGAATAGAAACGGTCCTTCTGTTAAAGTTAAATTTTCCATAACAATCTCTGGAGGATACACAGCTAATAAGAAAGCACCTATTAATCCTGCAGCAGAATTCAATAAATAAGTACCAATCTTATAAGTTAGCAAAATACTAAGTACTCCTAATAGGATAATAATTAATTTTGCTACAAAAAGACCTTCACTGCCATTTCCAAAAAAATAAAATACAACAGCTAATAAAGCTGGAAAACCCGGCATAATATGAATCGTTGGTTTATCTGGTTCATGATATGTTAACATCCCTGTTTCCAATAAAATATTTGCCGTTTTTTGATAACCTATATCATCGCTAGCTATAGATAGATCTGCACCATGTGTTTGTAAAGTTGCAAAACGAAGTGCAAAACCGACTATCATAATAATCCCTAAAAGGATTATATTAGATTTGCGAGTAAATCGCCCTAACATCTCATCTTCTCCCTTCAGATACATAATTTTCAAAATATATTTCTATATTTTTACAACACAATACGTTCTATAATAAATACTTTTTATACAAAGTACAACAATAGAAAGTTGATTTACAAAGTTTATATGCGTTAAACTTATACAGATGTTCTTGTAATCTTCTTCCTTCCAAAAGGCTTGTATATATGATGCAAGACATAAAAAACTTGAGGAGATAAAAATTCTATGATGGAACAAAAGCAACTTGTTTCTGTTGTCATACCCCTGTATAACACGGAAAAATATATTGAAGAAACGACGCAGTCAATACTAGATCAAACATATAAAAACATTGAAATTGTAATTGTAGATGATGGAAGTAAAGATCAATCACCTTCTATTGTGAAAAACCTTGCTGAAAAATACCCAGGGCAAGTAAAATACGTTCATCAAAAAAACCAAGGTGTTTCGGTAGCCCGTAATACAGGTATCGAAAATGCTAGCGGAGAATATATCGCTTTCCTTGATAGTGACGACTTATGGCATCCAACTAAAATTGAGAAACAAATCGAGAGTATGCATAAAAACAACATGGACGCGTGCTATTGTGGTTATATGAATTTCTACGAAGAAACAGGCGAAAAGCTTGAGCATACAACAAACTTTATTAAAGGTGATATGGCAAAAGCATTCCTAACACATCAAGTTGTTGCTCAAACAAGTACTTGGATTTTCAAACGATCCATCGTAATGGATCATAACATTCGTTTTACACCAGGATGTAGTTGGGGAGAAGATTTAGAGTTTTTATTTAAACTTATGAGTTTGACAAATGTATGTTATGTCGATGAATACTTAACTTATTATAGAATCTTATCAGAAGGAAATCTTTCTTCTAAGTATAAAGATTATGAATTAAAAACAACAAAAGAGCTAGAAGTATTCAATCGTATGAAAGATTGGGTACATAATAAATCTCAAGACTTCATTACGAAAGACCCTCAGTCACTGATTGAGATTCTTGAGACTTATTTATTCCCTTATACAGTCATCAATAACGCTTGTATATATATTAAAGAAAACTCTCGATTAGATAAATCACAAGTTCAATTAATCAAAAAAGATATAAGGAAATATTGCCGTAAAATCTATTCAAAGAATGGAAAGCGTAGTAAAAAACTATATGCAATGCTTTGGTTTGTACGAATTAAATTTCTGTTTTCTTAAACTGAAAATATAACGATACTCTCTCTTTCTGTGAACAAATTAAATTTACAAATAGGACAAACTAACCGGGTCCTAAAGAATAGAAAGGTCTTTTCTCATGAAAACAAATAAAATTCTAAAAAACGCATCCTACCTCTTTGTAGGAAACATTACTGTCCGCTTTGTACTGGCTATTGCAACAATTTTCTTTGCAAGATATGTTTCTCCAAGTGATTACGGTATGTTTACAACTGCGTTAGCAGTTTCAGCTGTTATTTGTTACTTTACAGATGCAGGTTTAACACATACGTTTATGCGTGAAGGAACGAGAAGCGATGCTAATATTAGTGTGCTAATAAGTAGTTATTTACGTATTCGTTTAATATTAGCTATCGTAATTTCTGTACTTTTCGCTATTTTTGCCCAGTTCTTCTATCCCGATGCTTACTTACGTGCGATGGTATATTGGGTTGTCCTACCAACAATGTTCGGAGCAACCTTACAAGGTGTTGGTATGGCTTACTTCCAAGTAACAGAACGCATGCAATTTACAGCTATTATTTCTGTACTACAAGGTGTAACAGCTGCTGCTGCCCTATTACTAGGGATGTCTTTCCAATGGTCACTTATGATGGTTGCTGCCATGTACGGGGTATCTAGTCTTGTAACAGGTGTTATCGCCTTTATAATGACAATACGTTACACGGAAGTCCATAAGGGTTGGGATAAAGGCATTTTAGATCAACTACTTATTTTCACGATCAACGGAATCATTATTATGCTCTTACCACAATTGGGCCCTATTATATTAGAAAAGGTTTCAACATATAAGCAAGTTGGATTCTTTGGTGCTGCATCTAAAATACCTGCTGTACTATATCAAATACCTGGAGTAATTGCAGCTGCTTTTTATCCAAGACTTTTTGCTTTTGGTAATGAGAAAAATATTGAAGAACATAGAAAATTATCAAGTTTTGAATTAAAACTTATGTCTTTTTTAGGAATGGGAATTTCTATCCCCTTTATTGCTGATCCAAGTTTCTGGATTGTTAGTTTATTAGGAGAAAAATACGCTCCCGCTGGTGACGCTCTTGCTATTCTAGCGTTTATGGTTATTTTACAATCAATTAACTATCCACTAGCCGATAATTTAACAACGATTGGCCAGCAATGGAAACGTGCAACAACAATGACTATTGGATTAGTTGTTGCCATCATAGGTTATATTGTATTAGGTAGTAAATATGGAATGATGGGGGCAGCTGCCGCAGCCATCATTACCGAAATTACACTATTAATTGGATTTACCCTCTTTATTCGTAAAGGCATGCAATTATTAGTTAAAGGAATTATATTTAATTCCTTAGCCTTTATTATTAGTTACGGTATATACCGAATTGCATTAATCAACTTACCACCATTAGTTGCTTTAACTCTTACTGGTATACTATACGGTATAATCGGAATTGTAATTGATCCTCAAATACGTGGATTCGTTTTAGGATTTATAAAACAAAAGCTTATTCGCAAACATGCTTAAAAGCAAAAAGCTTTTCCTATTTAAAAATGGAAAAGCTTTTTGCTTTTTTATATACCATCATTTTTCTTCAGTAAAAAAATGCTATATATTCCAGCTCAAATTGACTTACTTTCTGAAAATGCCTTATACTAAATTACATGTAAACTATGAACTTCAACGCTTGTAAAAATATATATGCTTCAACAAAAATATATATTTTCTCATGTTAAAACTAAAGAACACACCTTTAAAAATTGGTGTGTTTTTATATGCTACCTAAAAACTAGTTGCTACATGTAACGACTTTCAAAGGAGGATTATCAATTTTTATGAGCATAAAGCCGAATAATAAATTCTTTTCCAAGAAAACAATAATAATTATGCCAATATTATTATTGTGCGCTTTTGCTTTTCATTATTTCTTTTTAACATCTAATCAAGCCTTTTCTGGTACAGGGGATGCGTTACGTCAATTTGGTTTTTTTACGTTTCTTCTACAACATGCCTTTAAAGATGGCAACCTTTTTTGGTCTTTTGATTATGGATTAGGTGGAGATTTATTTGGAGAGTTTAGTTATTATTACAGCACATCACCGTTTTTCTGGATTACACTGTTACTACCTAAACTAAGTCTTGAGCAAGTATATGACGTGAAATTATACATGAGTATTTTAAAAAACTTTTTAGCTATGGTATTCATGTATGGTTCTTTACGTTACCATAATAAAACAGCATTCTCATCTTTTGTTGCTGCTATTATATATGGTGGTTGTATTACTTTCATCCGCCACTCTTTACTATGGGATTTCATGGCTGATGCCATTGTATTTTTACCATTAGTAATATGGGGACTTGATAAATATATTATTGAAAAGAAGTGCGGACTTTTCCTAATCGCTGCTACTTTAATGTTAGCATCAAACTTTTATTTTGCTTTTATCACAAGTATTTTCATATTTATTTATGCATTATTCCAATACTTTGCGACACAACAAAATAAAACGATTGTCTCTTTTCTAACTTATTATATTAGAATCGGTTTATTGTATGGATTATCACTCGGTTTAGCCGCCGTTTGCTTCCTCCCATCAGTTAATGCCGTATTTAGTGCTGATCGACTATCAAAAAAGTTTGAGATACCATTATTATTTGAAGATAAATTTTATAAAGATTTAATGGAAAATATTTTCTTCATGTATAATGCTGAAAATCATCAATTAGCTTTACCAGCTTTAATTTTATTCTTAATCGTATTTGGAATGTTTATACGTGATAAACTCGTTAAAAATAAAGTATTCTTTACGTTATTCATGTTCATTCTGTTTATGCTTCCATATACATATTCTGTGTTTAATGGTTTTTCAGCAATGCAATCTAGATGGTTCTATTTATTTGTATTTGTAATTGCCCAAACAATTGCATACATTCTAGATTGGATGATTATTCATAAGAAAGACTACAAATTACCTTATTTAATAAGTTTATTAGTGTCTATTGGATTATTCATTTATGCATTTTATAGAAAAGCAAATATAAATGTAACTGATAAACCTTTACAAGACGTTGATAACATTTTACTCGGAACTGTCGTTCTTTCTGTTATTACAGTATGTTTATGGCGTTATATTTCCAAACCTTTCATACAATTTTTAGTTGTATTGAATGTACTCGTTAGCACAATTTCTATGAATTATATGTATGCGAATAATATACTTAGCACCGTTTACGGACAGAGCCAGATTTCAACTGAAAAGTTACACGAACCAGGCTATGATAATAAAGAAGAAATTGCTGCAATTCGCTACATACAAGAAAATGATAAAGACTTTTATCGTATTCTTAATCCATATAGCGAATATAACACACCGATGCTACAAGGATATCATGGCGTAAGTACGTATCAAAGCTTAGTTAATTATTATGTCCATGACTTTATGAAAAATAAATATGGTGTATTCCAAATGTACGATACACCTTCAATGTTTTATCAAGCTGATAGTCGACTACTACTCGAAAATATGCTAGGTATAAAATATCGCGTATTAAGTGCTGATACAGATTCAAAGAATGTACCTTATGGATATAAACTATTACAGCAAGTAGGACCATATAATATTTACAAAAATGACTATGCTTTACCGTTAGGATATGTATATGATTCGGCTATAAGTGAAGAAGAATTTTCTAAATTAAACTTCGCTCAGCGTGATCAATTATTATTACATGCTGTTGTCGTTAATAATACAAAAGAATTTTCATTAAACCATTTTAATAAACAAGACCTCAAATCAAAGGCAGTATCTATTAAAACGGAAAAAGCAAAATTCGAAAACATGGAAAAACAAGAAAATAAACTAATTGTTCATGGCTTTGGAAATATGATTGTACCTATCAATTATCCTGATACACCTGGTGATCTACTGATAGAATTAAAATTAAAAAATGCAGGCACATTCAATGCAACTGTTAATGGAAAAACGATAGGAAAAGGGGACGATGCTGGTGCATACTCTTATCCGTTAGAAAGGTTTGTTTACAATTTGGGCAATGAGCGTCCAGAAAACCTAACTATCTCTATTGATATGGCAGGTGAGTATGAATTAGGTGACTTGCAAGCAAATATTGTAAACTATGAAAGTGTACAAAAAGAAACAAAAAAACTAACTGAAAATAGGCTTGAAAATATTTATTATAAGAACAATTATTTAAAAGGGGATATCAAATCAAATAAAGACGGGCTCTTATATTTATCTGTCCCATATAGTAAAGGCTGGACTATAAAAATTGATGGAAAAGAAACAGAATTTACGAAAGCGAATTCTGCCTTTATCGGTGTTCCCATTACAAAAGGTTCACATGTAATCGAAATGACTTACGTTACACCTTACTTCAAATTAGGTATGATTATATCAATCATCTCACTAATTATCTGTATAGCTTTACTAATTTTCAAAAATCCAAAAGCACGACGAAAATTTTCTTTTAAAAAGCAATAATGAGCAATCAATGAATCATGAATCTATCCAATTGGATAGATTCATATAAAAACGCATAACATTGTTTTAACCCACTACAAACAAGGAGTGTCAAAAATGACTCTTTCAATCGTTGTACCATGCTACAATGAAGAAAAGGTGCTTCGAGCCTTTTATTCAGAGACTTCTCTTGAAATTCATAAATTAACTACCGATTATGAATTTGTTTTTGTTAATGATGGTAGTAAAGATGATACTTTAAATATTTTACGTGATTTAGCTAGTTCAGATTCGTCAGTACACTACATATCATTTAGTCGAAACTTCGGAAAAGAAGCTGCAATGTTAGCTGGTTTAAAATATGCTACAGGCGATGCAATTGTTATTATGGATGCTGACTTACAACACCCTCCTACGTTAATAAAAGAACTGTTAGAAGGATATAACGACGGCTACGACCAAGTCATTGCAAAAAGAACAAGAACTGGTGATTCACCCGTTCGCTCTTTCGTCTCTCGTCTTTACTATAAAGTGATGAATAAATTTGTAGATATTGAATTAGTAGACGGTATTGGTGACTTTAGACTTTTAAGTCGAAGAGCAGTAGATTCTTTATTATCTTTAAGTGAATACAACCGATTTTCAAAAGGCTTATTTTCTTGGATCGGTTATAACGAATTAATCATTGAATATGAAAATGTATTACGTTCTGATGGAGAAAGTAAATGGACCTTCTCGAAATTATTAAATTACGGAATTGATGGTGTAATTTCATTTAATAATAAACCGTTACGTCTATCTATATATCTCGGATTACTAACAACCATTTTAGGACTTTTATACGTAATCACTACGTTCGTTCAAATCATCCTTGGTGGTGTGGAAGTTCCTGGTTACTTTACTCTCATTTCCGCTATACTATTTATTGGCGGTATTCAACTCATATTCCTAGGTGTTATTGGTGAATATATCGGTCGTATTTATTATGAAACAAAACGTAGACCGCATTTTATTGTAGCTGAAAAGAAAGTTAGTGAAGTTAAACAAAAGGCATAACCAAAAAGTTACTTCTGTAGGTAGAAGTAACTTTTTTATATACTAACATTTACAAACACTTCTTTTGAAAAAATATACATTTTGAAATGATGGCATTATATGAAAGAATTTAGTATCATGATTCAAGGTACTATTTCAAGTTGGACGGAGGATACTATGAGCTTATTAACAGTTGAAAAATTAGGACATACATTTGGTGATCGTACATTATTTAAAGATGTATCTATGCGATTATTAGCAGGTGAGCACGTTGGATTAGTTGGTGCAAACGGTGTTGGTAAATCAACATTCATGAATATCATTACTGGTCAGCTTATTCATGACCAAGGTCGTGTAGAATGGACACCGGGCACACATTACGGCTACTTAGATCAGCATACTGTTTTAACGCCTGGACGTACGATCCGTGACGTACTAGCGGATGCATTTTTACCGTTATTCGAAAAGGAAAAAGCTTTAAATGAAGTTACAGAAAAAATGGGAACTGCTACACCAGAAGAACTAGAAGAACTTCTTGAACAAATGGCAGAAATACAAGATGCACTTGAAGCAGGTGGTTTCTATTTACTAGATATGAAAATTGAAGAGGCTGCACGTGGTCTTGGAATTGATGCTATTGGTTTAGATCGTGATGTTTCAGCACTAAGTGGTGGACAACGTACAAAGGTATTGCTTGCAAAGCTATTACTTGAACAGCCAGAAGTATTATTGCTTGATGAACCTACTAACTATTTAGACGTTGAACATATTCATTGGTTAACAAATTATTTAAAAGAATACCCACATGCATTCTTATTAATTTCTCATGATACGGAATTTATGAACAAATGTGTTGATGTTATTTTCCATCTAGAATTCACAAAAATGACACGCTATACAGCGACATATGAAAAATTCCTAGAACTAGCAGAAATCAATAAAAACCAACATATAAACGCTTATGAAAAGCAGCGCGAGTTTATCAAAAAGCAAGAAGACTTCATTGCAAAAAACAAGGCTCGTTATTCAACGACAGGTCGTGCAAAGAGTCGTCAAAAGCAACTTGATCGCATGGAACTTATTGATCGCCCAGAAACAGCAATTAAACCTGAATTCTCATTTAAAGAAAGTCGCGCAAGTAGTCGCTTCGTCTTTGAAGGTGAAAATGTAGAAATCGGATATACACATCCGCTACTACCAAAGCTATCAATGACGATCGAACGTGGTGAAAAAATTGCTATTGTTGGATGTAACGGTGTTGGTAAATCAACGTTACTAAAAACAATCTTAGGTAAAATTAAGCCTTTAAGCGGTAAAACAAGCCTTGGTGACTTCTTAGAGCCTGCATACTTTGAGCAAGAAGTTAAAGCTGACAATATAACACCAATTGATGATGTATGGAATACATTCCCTGGTTTAGACCAGCATCAAATTCGTGCGATGTTAGCAAAATGCGGATTAAAAAATGAACATATTTCTCGCCCATTAAGTCAATTAAGTGGTGGAGAACAAGCAAAAGTTCGTTTATGTAAGCTAATGGGTGAGGAAAGTAACTGGCTACTATTTGATGAGCCGACAAACCATCTTGATGTTACAGCAAAAGCGGAACTTAAGAAGGCTATGAAAGCATATAAAGGAACAATCCTCCTTGTATGTCACGAACCGGACTTCTATGAAGATTGGATTACAAAAGTTTGGGATGTTGAAGAATGGTCTCAAAATAGTAAATAGTCTTTAAGAAAAAACTCCTTGTGTAGACAAGGAGTTTTTTACTTATTTTTATTAAGAATTTTTTATATTGTAGTATCCTATAAGTCGTAATCGAAATTCTTTTAATTCCGGATACGCCTCTAAATTTGCTAACATACCTCTAATTACTGGAATTCTTGGATTAAGCAATCGTATTTCCGCCTCTAAAACATCTAACGTTACTAACAACTCATCATCCTCTAATTGATCAGCTAAACTACGCTTAAATACAATAATTTCTTTTAAAAAATGCTCTTTAACTTGTTCCTTAATAAGCTCTGATTTACAAAGGAATTCTCCAAGCTTTTCTTCATGTAAAATAGGTTCTTCCGAAGATTCTACCAAGCCATCTACTAAATGATCTACTCTTTTTAAAATAAAAGCAGCGACATACGATAAGTCAATTTCTGGTGCTTGTAAAATAATTAATTCTAAATAACCACGGCATATGCCTTCTACTATAATTACTAAATCCAATAAATATGGCATAACCTTTTCACCATAAATGGACAATAAACTATTCCGATAAAATGCATGAGACTCTAACTTCATCCGCATCATAAATTCTTCTACTTCTTTATTAAACGGAATTGCATTTTCTCTCGCATGCATAATAATAAATTCTTTATGCTTTTGTATATCATTAAACTGACAATGTAATTGTTTTGCAAATTTTTCACGCGGTAATAAAGACTCTTGTTCAATATCCAGCATTTTCTTTTGGATTTTGTCATAATAATATCGAAGTGTCGCTAATAAAAGCTCATCTTTCGATTTAAAATATAAGTAAAAAGCTCCCTTAGATATACCACTAGCTGTCACAATTTCCTGCACTGATGTCGCATTTACACCCTTAGTAGCAAATAACTTCATAGCCGATTCTATAATCAAACGCTCTTTTTCTTTCATATCTTCTCTCCTAAATTTAATCTCGCATCTTATTATAAATGTATTATACCATCTCTTTTTATTGACGATTGACCGAACAGTCAGTTATATTATGTATTAGACTGACCAGTTGGTCAATATAATAAAAAGGGAGCGCAAACATGAACAAAATCATCAATTTCTCGTTAAAAAATAAGTTCGCAGTTTGGCTACTAACCATTATTGTTACTATTGCCGGGATCTACTCTGGACTCAATATGAAGCTGGAAACAATTCCTGATATTACAACACCGATTGTGACAGTAACTACGGTCTATCCTGGTGCTACACCAGAAGAAGTAGCTGATAAAGTTTCAAAGCCGATGGAAGAACAACTACAAAATTTAAGTGGTGTTAACGTTGTGAGCTCATCATCTTTTCAAAACGCATCTTCTATTCAAGTAGAATACGATTTTGATAAAAATATGGAAAAAGCAGAATCAGAAATTAAAGAAGCTCTCACAAATGTAAAGCTCCCAGAAGGTGTTAAAGATCCTAAAGTTTCACGAGTAAACTTCAATGCCTTTCCTGTTATTTCGTTAAGCGTAGCAAGCAAGAATGAATCTTTAGCTACCTTAACTGAAAATGTAGAAAAGAATGTTGTACCAGGATTAAAAGGACTTGATGGTGTTGCATCTGTCCAAATTGCTGGCCAACAAGTAGATGAAGTACAGCTTGTCTTCAAGAAAGATAAAATGAAAGAACTAGGACTAAGTGAAGATACTGTAAAAAATGTGATTAAGGGATCGGATGTATCTTTACCACTTGGCTTATACACATTTAAAGACACGGAAAAATCAGTTGTTGTAGATGGCAATATTACAACGATTAAAGCATTAAAAGAACTTAAAATCCCAGCTATACCTTCCTCACCTAACGGTCAAGGTAGTCAAAATGCTGGCGCTGGTGCACAAACGCCGCAAATGAATCCAGCTGCTATGAACGGGATTCCAACAGTTACATTAGAAGAAATTGCTGACATTAAAGAAGTTGGGAAAGCAGAATCTATTTCTCGAACAAATGGAAAAGAAGCAATTGGAATTCAAATTGTGAAGGCCTCTGATGCAAATACAGTTGATGTTGTAAATGCAGTAAAAGATAAAGTAAAAGATCTTGAGAAAAAATATAAAGATTTAGAGATCATTTCAACATTCGACCAAGGTGCACCTATTGAAAAATCAGTTGAAACAATGCTAAGCAAAGCAATTTTCGGTGCTATCTTTGCGATCGTTATTATTATGCTGTTCCTACGAAATATTCGAACAACGTTAATCTCTGTCGTTTCAATACCACTTTCTTTATTAATTGCTGTTTTAGTCATAAAGCAAATGGATATTACGCTTAACATTATGACACTTGGAGCAATGACCGTTGCTATAGGCCGCGTTGTCGATGACTCGATTGTTGTTATTGAAAATATTTACCGACGTATGTCGTTATCAGAAGAGAAATTGCGCGGAAAAGATTTAATTCGTGAAGCTACGAAAGAAATGTTTATCCCAATTATGTCTTCTACCATCGTAACAATTGCTGTATTTTTACCACTTGGACTAGTAAAAGGTATGATTGGTGAAATGTTCTTACCATTCGCCTTAACTATCGTCTTCGCTTTATTAGCATCATTACTAGTAGCAGTTACAATCGTACCGATGCTAGCTCATTCCTTATTTAAGAAAGAGAGTATGAGGGAAAAAGAAGTACATCATGAAGAAAAACCAAGTAAATTAGCAAATGGGTATAAACGCATACTTGCATGGGCTTTAAATCACAAAATTATTACATCAAGTATCGCTGTCCTTCTATTAGTTGGTAGTCTTGCACTTGTACCAGTTATCGGTGTAAGTTTCTTACCTTCTGAAGAAGAAAAAATGATTATCGCAACATACAACCCTGAACCAGGTCAAACGTTAGAAGACGTTGAAAAAATTGCAACAAAAGCTGAGAAGCACTTCCAAAATAATAAAGACGTCAAAACAATTCAATTCTCATTAGGTGGCGAAAATCCAATGAGTCCTGGTCAATCAAACCAAGCAATGTTCTTCGTGCAATATGATAACGACACGAAAAACTTTGAAAAAGAGAAAGAACAAGTCGTTAAAGATTTACAGAAGATGTCTGGCAAAGGCGAATGGAAAAACCAAGACTTCGGAGCAAGTGGCGGTAGTAACGAAATTAAACTATACGTTTACGGAGATAGCTCAGAAGACATTAAGCCTGTTGTAAAAGATATTCAAAATATCATGAAGAAAAATAAAGACTTAAAAGATATAGATTCTAGTATTGCAAAAACATATGCAGAGTACACTTTAGTCGCAGATCAAGAAAAGCTGAGTAAAATGGGCTTAACGGCTGCTCAAATTGGAATGGGACTTTCTAATCAACATGATCGCCCTGTTCTGACAACAATTAAAAAAGACGGTAAAGATATCAATGTATATGTAGAAGCTGAAAAACAAAATTATGAAACAATCGATGACTTAACAAATCGTAAAATTACAACACCACTTGGTAATGAAGTGGCTGTGAAAGATGTTATGACTGTAAAAGAAGGTGAAACTTCGAATACAGTGAAACACCGCGATGGCCGTGTTTATGCAGAAGTAAGTGGAAAACTAACATCTGATGACGTTTCAAAAGCATCTGCCGCTGTTCAAAAAGAAGTAGATAAAATGGATCTTCCTTCTGGCGTAGATGTTTCTATGGGCGGTGTTACTAAAGATATTCAAGAATCATTTAAGCAACTTGGCTTAGCGATGTTAGCTGCGATTGCCATTGTATACTTCGTTCTTGTCGTTACATTTGGCGGTGCCCTTGCACCATTCGCAATTTTATTCTCGCTACCATTTACAATTATCGGAGCTCTTGTTGCCTTATTAATCTCCGGTGAAACATTAAGTGTGTCTGCAATGATTGGTGCGCTTATGTTAATCGGTATCGTTGTAACAAACGCAATCGTGCTTATCGACCGCGTTATTCATAAAGAAAATGAAGGACTATCAACACGTGAAGCTTTATTAGAAGCTGGTGCAACACGCCTTCGTCCAATTTTAATGACTGCAATTGCAACAATCGGTGCTCTTATCCCGCTTGCATTAGGATTTGAAGGTAGTGGCTTAATTTCTAAAGGACTTGGTGTAACGGTAATTGGTGGATTAACAAGTTCAACGTTATTAACACTTCTTATTGTTCCAATCGTTTATGAAGTATTAAGCAAATTTAAAAAGAAAAAAACAAAATAACAAAAAATAACCTCGCTAACTGCGAGGTTATTTTTTATATCCAAACAAGATTAGGAAATCGCCATAGCCTTCTTTCTCTAATTCCTCTTTTGGAATAAATCGAAGAGCTGCGGAATTAATACAGTAACGAAGGCCATTTGGTCCTGGACCGTCTGGAAATACGTGCCCAAGATGTGAGTCTCCTTCTTTACTTCTCACTTCTGTACGTGTCATATTATGACTCACATCCATCTTTTCTTTCACACTTGCTGACATAACTGGTTTTGTAAAACTAGGCCATCCACATCCACTATCAAATTTGTCTAGAGAAGTAAATAGCGGCTCACCTGAAACGATGTCTACATAAAGGCCTTCCTCTTTATGGTTCCAATACTCATTTCGAAATGGTGGTTCTGTACCATTTTCCTGCGTTACATAAAACTGCATCTCATTGAGTTTTTCTTTTAAATGGGCATTATCCTTTGGCCAATGTTGCTTAATAAAAGCATCTCGTCCTGAGCCTTTACGATATAACTCATAGCGGAATGTGTTTTTCTTATGATATCCTTGGTGATATTCTTCAGCTGGATAAAATGTAGCTGCTGGTAGTATTTTTGTCGCAATTGGTTTTGAAAAGCGCCCACTCTGCTCAAGTTCTTCTTTTGAGGCTTCTGCTTTTTTATGTTGTTCTTCATTATGATAAAAAATCACTGTTTCATAAGACTGTCCGCGGTCGTGGAATTGTCCTCCAATATCGGTCGGATCAATTTGTCTCCAATATATATTTAACAATTCCTCATACGACATTTTATTTGCATCAAATGTAATTTGTACCGCTTCATAATGTCCTGTTGTTTCTGAGCACACTTCTTTATACGTTGGGTCCTCTTTATGACCGCCTGTATAACCTGAAATAACCTGTATAATGCCCTCCATCTCTTCAAATGGAGAAACCATACACCAGAAACACCCTCCAGCAAATGTAGCTAACTCTACCTTTTCATTTACAGCCATTACTTCACCCCTATTCTATATTCTCCTTACAGTATGGCATAAGAAACATAATGTTATAAAAGAAAAAGCATCGAACATCGATGCTTTTTCTTACTTCACTTTATTTTTTCCAACATCCTTCTCCATTTCATCACTTGTCACGTCTAAAACATCTAGTAAGAAAATGAAGATTGGAATACCGATAATCAGTCCCCATACACCTAAGAAGTGCTCTGAGAAAATTAATACCATAAAAGTATAGAAAATCGGTAAATTTGTTTTTTGCGACATAAACTTCGGATTTAATACGTAACTTTCAAGCGCATGAATCACTGTTACGATAATCAAAATATAAACAACGTACATAATACCGCCAATATTGTAAGCAATCATACAAAGTGGGAATAACGAAATGATAACCCCCGCTACTGGAATTAATCCAAGCAAGAAAATCATTAATGCTAAACCTAATAATTGCGGGAATCCTAATATCCATAATGCGATAACTGAAAGAACACAGTTAACAACAGCAATTAAAAATTGTGCTTCGATTACCTTTCCAAATGAACGTGCAAATTTCTTTCCGAAGTACTCAATTTCAGTATAGAAAATTGCAAGCCTGCTTTCTTTAAACTTTGCAGTAAAACCAACAATACGAGATTTTTCTAATAAGAAAAACAAACTCAAAATTAAAGAAAGTAAAACCTGAAGGCCAAATTTACCAACATTCGTAATCGATTTATACAAAATGTCTACGCCTTGTCCTACATATTTAGAAAGCTCCATATGATTGACAGCATTAACTGCATACTTAATTAGTTCACTATCTGGTGGGTTTCTTAAAAATACATTGAATTGGTAAATCAGTTGTGAAATTTGTATCGTCAATACTGGTAAATATTTAAATAGCGTAATAGCAATTCCACCAATTAACATTACATATAGAAATGCTATAATAATTTTTCGATTAATAGGCATGAAATGATCTAATTTGCGGGAAATAAACTTTTGGAATCGATCCATTAAATACGTGAGAATAAACGTAATTAATATTAAATTCAACATACTTTGCAGCCCGTATAACACGAGAGCAAGTATTACTAATACGAGTAACCTCTGAAATCCTTTACTTTGAAACAGGTTTTTTATTTGCATAATCGACGAATACTCTCTCCTGTCCTATAAACTAAAACGTTAATAAGTAGATTTCTCTCTCTTTTCTACTTTTAATTATTCATTCATATTAAGATTTTTATAAACTCATTATATGCCTACCTTAACAGGTATATAGTAGCTTACTTCTTATTTTACAATACAATGACCTAATTCAAAACGTATTCTACATAGTATTAATGAAGATTTAAGGAAACTTACATTTTTTTAAATAGGTCTTACCACTACTGTAACATAAAAAGCAAGCTATCAGTAGAAATCTGTCCTACAAATAGCTTGCTTTTCTTGTTTTTTAAGTAAGTTTTACTATCCAATGAATGGTATGAACATTGGGATGACAACTACTGTTACAACCCCAACTACTGTTACAGCAATACTTGCCATCGCTGCCTCTACCTCACCCATTTCAATTCCTACCGCAACTCCTAATGCATGACCCGCTGTTCCAAGTGCTAAACCTTTTGCAATCGGATGTTTCACTCTAAATGTTTTTAAGAATAATGCTCCTAATGCGTATACGATAACTGCGTTGAAAATAACTGCAAACGATGTAATTGCTGGAATACCACCAATACTTTCTGAAATTGGTAACGCAATTGCTGTTGTTGCTGCTTGTGGTAGCATTGAATTCATTACTGCTGTATCTAAACCGATTGCTTTTGCAACAATGAACACGACAATTACTGAGCAAATAGATCCAACCACGATAGCTGATAAAATTTGCCACCAATATTTTTTCAACTTATCAACTTGTTTATAGAGTGGGATAGCAAATGCAATTGTTGCTGGCTCTAAAAAGAAACTAATCATTTTTCCGCCAGTATTATATTCTTCAAAAGTAAAGTTACCTACCTTTAGAAAGACAATCCCTAATACCATCGCTACGAATAATGGTGTAAATAGGAAGAACCCTTTTGAATGCTTGAATAATAATGTTCCGATTCCGTATGCGATTAATGAAACGACGATTCCGAAATATGGAGTCATTGTGCTTGTCATATTCATTACCTCCTAACAATATATAAATGCAATGGTTACGCAACCTTTCCGTGCTTGCGTCCTTTATTTACTACTTTCAATTCTTTTGTATCTTCTGTTTCTTTTTCATCTTTTCCTAAAATAAATTGTGCAAATAACCCTGTTACAGCAAGTAAAATAACTGTTGCTACAACAATTACAGTTAAAATTTGTACAAAGTATTGCCCCATTACACCAAGAGAATTAATAACTGAAATACCTGATGGGACGAATAAGAATCCAATAATACCTGTTAAAGCTGTTCCGAGTGATTCAACTTGCTCCAATTTAATAACTTTTAAACATAATAGACTAAATAAAATAACTAACCCGATTACCGATGAAGGCATTGGAATTGGTAAATGTGTTGCAATAATATTAGAAATTAACATAATAGCTGAGAATATGAATGCTTGTGATAAGAAACTATATACTTTTTTCGTACTCATTTTGGCCACCTCTTTCGATTTGGTACCTTTATTGTATAGGATACAAACGTATAAGTAAGCGTTTACATAACAGAACGTCAAATATACAGAATCAGTTACAAATATAAAAGGATGAAATACAAAAGCTGCTTCTTAAATACGAAGCAGCTTCTTGAGTTCTTTTGCATATGTACGGCTAACAGGTACTTTCGATCCTTCTTTCATGATTAAATTATAAGTAGAATTAAACCATGGCTGAATTTCAGTAATATGATTAATATTCGCAATAAAGCTACGGTGTACGCGCATGAAGCTTGCTTGTGGTAACTTCTTCTCTAAAATTACAAGTGTATCATGTGTTACATACGTTTCCCTCGTTGTTTTTACTGTTACTTTCCCATCTACAAGCCCTACATATATAATATCTTCAATATTCACAAGTACGATTGATTCTTCAATTGGTAATGCTAATTTATGCATCTCTGCTGTTACATCTGTCCCCTTTATTTCGTGCTTCGTTTCTATTTGCGCTTGTTTTTGTTTTTTATACTTCTTTAATGTCTGCACAATACGCTCTTCATCAAATGGTTTTAAAATGTAGTCTAACGCATCTACTTCAAATGCTTGCAGCGCATATTGATCATAGGCAGTAGCAAATACAATTGCAGGTGGATTTTTCATCTTCTTTAATATATTCGCGATTTCAAATCCGTTATCATCGGATAATTGAATATCTAAAAACACAATATCTGGTCTACTTTGCATTAGTTCTTCTAATGCGTCTTCCACACAATCAGCCTCACCAATTATCTCAACTTCTTTCGTTCTCTCTAATAAATACTTTAGTTCATCACGTGCTAACATTTCATCGTCAACTACTAATACTTTTAACACCCGGCTCTTCCTCCCCTACTTTTTTTGGAATAATAAAGGTAATCTCCGTCCCTTTATTTAATTCACTTTCAATATGAAGCATCGTTTCTTTCCCAAATAACCCAATAAGACGTTCATTAATATTATATAAAGCTGTTCCAGTCCCTTTCTTTGACGAAACTACCATCTTTCCTAATTGTTCTAAACGTTCTTCCTCAATTCCCTGTCCATTATCTTTTACTTCAAAGTGAACCATACCCTCTTTTTCAAAAACATGCACTTCCACTTCGCATACTGGTTGCTTCTTCGGAAAAGCATGTCGCAATGCATTTTCAACCAATAGTTGAAGAACAAATGGTGGTACTAAAGTTGTCTTTAGCTCATCTTCAATATACATCTTTACCTCATACTTATTTGGGAACCTTGCTTGTTCTAGTGATAAGTATGCCTGTACATGGTTTAATTCTTGTTCTAGTGGAATCAATAACTGACGTGCCCCTTGCAAATTACAACGGAAATATACGCTAAGCTGTAATAATAACTTCCTTGCTTTTTCTACATCTGTTCGACATAAAGCTGATACTGTATTAATCGCATTAAATAAAAAGTGTGGGTTAATTTGCGCTTGTAATGCTTTTATCTCCGCATCTTGAAGTAATTTACTTTGCAACTCAGCTTCTCCTAACTCTAACTGCGTGGAGAATATTTTTGCTAACCCTTCTGCTAATTCCTCTTCCACACGACTTAACTGGTTAGGATTTTTGAAATAGAGTTTTAATGTCCCTATCGTATTTCCATGCGAAGTTAGTGGAATTACAATCGCCGCTTGCAAAGGGCAGCCTTCATGTTGACAATTAATAACCTCACGTGATTTCGCTTTCATTATTTTCCCTGTGTTTAACACTTCTTTCGACAAACCGGTTATTAAACTATGTGAAGGAATATGGTGATCTGATGCTAATCCAACATGAGCTAATATTTTCTCTGTATCTGTTAAGGATACCGCATCTGTTCCTGTAAAACGGTGAATAATTTGTGCCACATGCTTACATGATTCTTCTGTTAAGCCTTGGCGGAAATACGGTAACGTTTTATCTGCAATACGTAATACTTTATGGGTCTGAAGTGCCTTTGCATTCTCCTCCTGACGCAAAATAGCTTGTATCATAGAAAGTAAAATAAAACTTCCAAAACTATTTACAAGAATCATTGGTATCGCTATTGTTTTCACAACGCTAATTCCATCCTCTATAATTAATAAAATCATTAGCATTTCTAAAGATACGATAAAAACACTTAAAACTGCTGAAAACTTAGGAGTAATTGTACGATTATATTTTTTGAAAATATATCCAATATAACCAGTTATAATCCCCGCTAAAATAGAAGAGATTGCGCAGCTTAGCGCTGTCGTACCACCAAGCATATAACGATGAATACCAGCAATAAATCCTACTCCAACCCCTACGATAGGGCCACCAAGTAAGCCGCTAATACCGACACCCATAATACGCGTATTCGCAATTGTACTTGACGAAGAAACACCTTGTAACCAGTTTTCATTCATAATCGTATTTCCTGCTATTTCAATCCCAGTGTAATTGCTTACAATTGTAAATACCGAAAAAATACAAATAAGCTTCAGCTTATCTACATAGCCATCCTGTTTATGAAGGAGGCGTCTGAAAGTTTTAATATGAGAGAGTAAAAATCCTAAAATAACTATAAGTCCGACTCGTTCAATCATCATGAGTACTAAATTTAGCATCTTTGATTCATTCCTTTTTATTTAGTTAGTTTTATTATGGGAAAATAATGAAGTCGGCGTCAAGAAGAACGAAATATTTTTTGAAATATTTTACACATAATAACTTCCTCTTTATTTGACAATACAATAGAAGAGTGCTAAAAATAAAGTAATATAATACAGTCCTTTAACCCAACCCCGTGAGGTTGAGAAGGAAGTCGGAATATAATATACGTATGTTCTTTTTGGGGGATACGTATGCTTTTTTGGCCTTCTCATCATATCAGGTGAGAAGGCCTTTTGTTATTCTTCCATAGCGACTGTAGAAAATAAGGAGGAGTAATAATGAACGTCACTACTGATGTACAACAAACAACAGAGGAGACGAAAGCGAAAAGATATAAAACATTATTTGGTTCTGCGCTAGGATATGCAGCAGAAGGTTTAGATATGTTGCTATTATCTTTCGTACTTGTCTATATTTTAAAAGAGTTTCACTTAAGTCCTGTTGAAGGTGGAAACTTAACATTAGCTACCACAATAGGGATGTTAATTGGTTCTTATTTATTTGGATTTATTGCTGATTTATTTGGCCGTATTCGTACAATGGCCTTCACAATCTTACTGTTTTCACTAGCAACCGCACTCATTTATTTCGCAACAGACTACTGGCAATTATTAATTCTGCGCTTTTTAGTTGGAATGGGAGTTGGTGGTGAATTCGGAATCGGAATGGCCATCGTAACAGAAACCTGGTCTAAAGAAATGCGAGCTAAAGCGACATCTGTTGTTGCACTTGGATGGCAATTTGGTGTACTGATTGCTTCACTCCTTCCAGCATTTATTGTCCCACACTTTGGATGGAGAGCCGTTTTCTTATTTGGATTAATTCCAGCTTTACTAGCTGTCTATGTCCGTAAAAGTTTAAGTGAACCGAAAATATGGGAGCAAAAACAACGCTACAAAAAGGAACTGTTGCAAAAAGAAGCTACAGGTAAATTAACAACTACTGAAGCAGAACAACTAAAACATATGAAAAAATTCCCACTTCGAAAGTTATTTGCCAATAAAAAAGTAACAATTACAACAATTGGTCTTATTATTATGTCGTTTATCCAAAACTTCGGATATTACGGAATCTTCACATGGATGCCCACTATTTTAGCAAATAAATATAACTATACATTAGCAAAAGCAAGTGGCTGGATGTTCATTTCTACCATCGGTATGCTAATTGGAATTGCAATCTTTGGTATTCTAGCTGATAAAATTGGTCGCCGTAAAACTTTTGCAATCTATTATATTGGCGGTACAGTATACTGTCTCATTTACTTCTTCTTATTCACAGATTCAACATTATTATTATGGGGAAGTGCATTGCTTGGATTCTTTGCAAATGGAATGATGGGAGGATTTGGGGCAATTTTAGCTGAAAACTATCCTGCTGAAGCTCGCTCTACCGCTGAAAACTTTATTTTCGGTACAGGACGTGGGTTAGCTGGATTTGGGCCTGTTATTATTGGCTTACTCGCTACAGGTGGCAACCTACTTGGAGCATTGTCCTTGATTTTTATCATCTACCCAATCGGGTTAATTACAATGCTACTATGTGTACCAGAAACAAAGGGAAAAGTATTAGATTAAACGTAAAAGAGGAAGCATCTCATTTAAGATGCTTCCTCTTTTACGTTTTTATTTATTTTGATTTACTAGCCTTCTGAAATAAGAATGCAGTTTTATCTTCTTCTTTTACAATACCTTGTTTTAATGCTAATTCTCCCGCAACTTTAGGCGCTAACCATAGCATTGGGAATAACAAAATTGATACCGGAACTGCCGTCACCACGATAAACGATTGTAGCGCATTAATACTTCCTTCACCCATATATAAAAGAATTGCTGCAACTGCGCCCATAATAAGCGACCAAAAAATTCGCAAACTAATTCTAGGATCTCCGTCTCCAGTCACTGCCATTGAAATGGAATACGCCATTGAATCCCCTGTTGTCACTACAAATAAAATTGTTAATAAAAGAAATGCTGGTCCAATAATATTAGAAAGTGGCAATTGTCCTGTAATTGCAATCATAGCTGCCGGCATACCAGATTCACTTAATGCGTCCGAGATAGACCCAGGATTCATCAACTCATAAAACACGCCTGATCCACCTAATATAGTAAACCAAAACGTTGTAATAATAGGTGCGATAATTCCAATTGCAACGATGATTTCTCGAATCGTTCTCCCTCTTGAAATTCGACTCACTAAAATTGCCATCATTGGTCCGTATCCAATAAACCATCCCCAGAAAAAGATTGTCCAAGATCCTAACCAACTTGCATCACCACGATATGTGCTCATCGGTATAAATTCATTTACATAAAATCCAAACGAAGAAACAAACGAATCAATAATAAATCCACCTGGCCCAAATAGTAATATGAATGCCATTAATACAATTGCTAATCTAACATTTAAATTACTTATAATTTGAATCCCTTTATCAATACCTGTTACTGCCGATATGGTAGACACGGCCACCACACAAACAATAATTGCTAATTGAGTAGTAAACACATCAGAAATTCCAAATAATTCTTGTAATCCATAACTTGCTTGTAAACCTAAAAATCCAATTGGGCCAATTGTACCTGCAGCTACTGCAATAATTGCAGCTGCATCAATTATCGTTCCAAGCAGGCTCTTTCTTAATTTTTCCCCAAAAATAGGATATAAAAGCGTTCGAGGTTTTAGCGGCATATCTTTATGATAATGTCCATACATCATAACTACCGCACTAATTGTACCTAAAATCGTCCATGCTAAAAATCCCCAATGCATATAACTTTGTGCTAAAGCAGGCCTGACTGCTTCTTTCGTTCCGGCAGATATACCATCATGTATTGGTGGCACCGTCATCAAATGATACATTGGCTCTGCTGCTGCCCAAAAAACGCCACCTCCGGCAAGTAATGTAGACATAATAATAGCAAGCCATTTTGCCGTACTAATCTCAGGTTTTTCTAATCCTCCAAGCTTAACTCTCCCATATTTGGAGAACGCCATACACATCGCAACAATAAATGTACCTAATAATAAAATTTGCCAGAAGGCACCGAAATATTTAATTGAAAAAGCGAAACTTTTATTAATCGCACTCTCTACATAATCCTTGTTCAAAAAAACTGCAATTACAAATAATAAAAGTGAACCACCACTAATAATAAATACAGGCCAATCAGTTTTTCGACTCTTCATCCTCATTTACACTTCCTCCTTCCTCAGCAATCTAAAAAAACAACTTTATTATGTTTTATTGTTTAAAACCAAAACACAATAATTATATATGCATAACATTTTATCGACTTCCCACATACTTATGTTGTCCCTAAAAATATGCCAAATCCCTTATTAAAAAGAAAGAATCTCTTCCTCTTACATAAAAAAGCAAAACAAAAGACCTTATATTTCTATAAGGTCTTCGAAACAGAACTTTGATTATAACATAAGGAACTCCTTGGTTCAAAAAGCCTCTTCCAAAAATAACCGAGAGTAAAGGCTTCCATTTGCTACATAACAGTAATTTTAAAAAATTATATTTCACAGAAAAAACCTACACTAAATATCATTTATGAAAGAAATTTGGCTTCAAAATTTCATTCGGATACGGTTTATGATAAATGTGGGTGGTAGCTGGAGATAATGGTGGAATAAGCCATACCCAATTACCTGTTACAACACGACCACAAGCAGCTTCTTGCTTCTCAAATTGCTGAAATTGTTGTGCAGCAGTATGGTGATCAACAATACTAACTCCTTGTTTTTTAAAGGAGTGTAGTACGGCAATATTCAACTCAATTAGCGCCTTATCTTTCCATAAGGTACCGTTTCTCGATGTATCTAAATCCATCATCTCCGCAACAGCCGGAAGTAAATTATAACGATCATGATCTGCTAAGTTGCGCGCCCCAATTTCTGTTCCCATATACCATCCATTGAACGGAGCGGCTGTATAAGAAATACCGCCAATTTCTAAACGCATATCTGAAATCATTGGAACACCATACCATTTTACTCCAAGTGATGAAATAGGGTATTCTGGGTGTTCAATTGGCACTTCTTTTACTTCTTCTCTCGGAATTTCTTTATATATAGGCGCTTTTCCATCTATAGAAAACACAAGTGGCAATACATCGTAATTCGTACCTTCTCCTTGCCAACCAAGCTCCTGACAAAAGTCCGTAAATGTAGCGGAATGAGAATCACCAATCACTCCCGTTTCTGTTTTATATCCTGCATATCGAATCAATTGGTGATTATAAATTCTTATATTATTTTCTTCACCTTGATATTGCTTAAAAATCGTAATGGTTGGTTTAACTTTTCCGTCGTTCGTTGCATATTTAATATGATGAATTAATGCATTATATACATCCTCTTCATCATTTACTTCGCGCGCATCTAATATGTGCATCTTACTCCAAAATAGTCTTCCAATACATCTATTACTGTTACGCCATGCCATTCGTGAACCATGAACAAGTTCTTCAAATGTATGCTCATATGTCCCTGTCTTCTCTATCTCAATTTGAATTTCTTTTATACGTTCTTCTATCAATTGTTCTTTATGAAGCTCCTTATAACAAATCGTAATAAAATTACTTGCTTCCTCTATTAATTGTTTCGTTTTACTCATAAACAATCTCCTTCTATTTCAACAAAACCCTGCTACTTTACAGTATAAGCAAAAAGGATAGGAGTCACAAATGAAAGTGAGAGTGTTACTTTTATTGTAATATTTTTCAGAAAATTAATAGAATTACTATTGACTTATATGGAAAATGGGTGTATTTTTGACTCAGGTAAAGTATTTTTACCTAGACCAACTTTTTAAGTCGAAAGGAGGGAATGTTATGTCTTCATTTCAATTGCCAAAGCTTTCATATGACTATGATGAACTAGAGCCACATATTGATAGCAATACACTTGCCATTCATCATGGAAAGCACCATGCGACATACGTAAACAATTTAAATGCTACTTTAGAAAATTATACTGAATTACATAATAAATCTTTAGAAGAATTGCTATGTAATTTAGATGCTTTACCGAAGGAAATTGTTACAGCTGTACGAAATAACGGTGGTGGTCACTATTGTCATAGTCTTTTTTGGGAAGTGATGAGCCCACGAGGTGGCGGTGAGCCTAATGGAGACGTTGCAAAAGTAATTGATTATTATTTCAATACCTTTGACAACTTAAAAGATCAACTTTCCAAAGCAGCTATTAGTCGTTTTGGAAGTGGCTATGGATGGCTTGTTCTTGACGGTGAGGAACTCTCTGTTATGAGTACACCAAATCAAGATACGCCTTTGCAAGAAGGGAAAATCCCCTTACTCGTAATTGATGTATGGGAACATGCTTATTATTTAAAGTATCAAAATAGGCGCCCAGAGTTTGTTACCAACTGGTGGCATACAGTAAACTGGGACCAAGTAAACGAGAAGTATTTACAAGCAATTCAATCACAAAAACATTAGTCGTACGTATAAGGTAAATTTGGTAATGTAAAATCAGTATTGTCGAAATCCTCCAGAATCCCCCGGATTGCCACCGGGGGATTTATGATTACTTCATTGTATTTATATAATGTTTTAAAATATTTTTTATTTCTAGTTTCAGCTCTCGGAACAAAAATCCGAATTCACGAGCCTTTCCATTATGTAACGTACAGTTAGTTACCTCATTATAAGGAGCTATATTTCCCCCAGCTTTCTGAATGAGTGCTTTTATTCCTGTCTTCTCTTCTATGAAATGAATAATTTCTTCCATAGAAACTACTCCGTTACTACAGGCGTTAATTGGTCCTCTCACATTTGCCATTCCGCACCAAGCTAGAAACTCTCCTGCCTCTTTTTCATGTATAAATGACAAAGTTCCATCTACATGATCCACAACGATAGGTTTTTGGTTCACAATACATTCAACGTAAAATTGTAACCTTTTCGTATAATCATTTTCTCCAATAACAACTGGAAAACGCACTGCAACGACTGGGAATGTTGCATGTTGAAATACAACGGCTTCAGCTAATCTCTTTCCTTCACCATAATTAAAGTCATTCCTATCTCCATACGCGATTGCATGCTCGTACGGATTAAAGTCTTCTTCTGATAAGCTTAGGGCAGGTTCATAGACGGCCATTGAAGATGTCATAACATATTTCTTCGTTTTCCCTCGTAACACTTCACATATTACCTTCGCTGCATTCGAGCTATAGCATAAATTATCGTATACAATATCATAACTTTTATCTCCTAGACGCTCTGCTAGTTGTTTTTCATCTTCCCTATCTACAATAAGTCTTTTTACTCTACTGCCAAAAGAATCTTCCGTAATTCCTCTCGTCGCAATCGTTACATCGTGCCCCTCTTGCAAAAGTGCTTCTACTAAATGTTTACCAAAAAATCTTGTTCCCCCTAGCACCAATACTTTTTTCAACTTCATCATCCCCACTTTAGCAAATTGTAAAATACTACCTCTCTATTATAAGTGCTAACATATAAAAAGCATGGAATTCGTTTAACGATTCCATGCCTTTATACAGATAATATATTAACGCACTCGATATTTATAAATACAATAACAGAAGTATAAAATAGAAATTACAGATACATAAACCCATAATTCATATACGAATCCCTCTCCCCACACTCCCATAAAATAAAAGAGTGAAGGTAAAGTCAATGTTACCCATGATTGTACGAAGGCAATCCTTCCAAGATATTGATTAATGTTCTTCTTTTGTGTATTTAATACAAAGAATAAATACCAAAGTAATGCCCACATAAACCACGTTAATGCATTAACAACATCATGGAATTGAACAAATGAAACAACCATATAGAATAAGGCTATAATTGCTACCCAAATACAAAACCATCCTAGACCACTACTATCCATTCCTTTTATAAAAGTAACACCTACATATAAATAAGTTAATCCAAATAAGAAAGTAGCCGCATATGAATACACTGTCCAATTGCTTTGGTCAGAAATCATAATCAAATAAAACGGAATAATAATTTGTAGTGCACCCACAAATAAATTAAAAACACCCGCACTTTTCATCTCTGCTTTCCCTAATATAACAAGACTATTTAAAAATAAAGCTGCCCCTGAAAGTAATAATCCTACATAACCCATATATATTCGTGTGAAAATCTTTACCTTTCACACTTTTAACCTCCCCACACTATAAAATGATACTTATATTATTTTTCTTCCCATTTAAAACTACATACATAATTTTTCACCTAAATAAGTCAGACCTCCTACCTCAAAAAAGGAGTGAACTTAAAACGCTTTCAATAATAAATAATCCTATCAAAACATGAACTAGGATTCCTTGATTATAAACGTACTCTAGCAATGATACAAGTGTTGGAATACATTTCAATAATACGCTTTCAATTCCCATAAAAAATTAATAAAATAATACATTACTCTATCTCATTCTACTACCTTCTAGCATAAGATATTGTAAAATCATATCATTTAAAACAGCGAACGTTCTTTTCTAGGTTCGCTAATAAACTTAGTAGAAAATGAATATAAAAAATGACCTCTTGCTTTTATGCAAAGGTCATTTTTTATATTCATCATTAAACTTCTAAATAGCCATTTTTATTATTTGATTGCCATTTCCAAGAGTCAGCACACATTTCTTCTAATCCGCGTGTTGCCTCCCAGCCTAATTCACGCTTTGCTTTCGATGCATCAGCAAAACATACTGCCACATCACCTGGGCGACGCTCTGTAATTTTATAAGGAACTTTCTTGCCCGAAACTTTTTCAAACGCTTCAACCATCTCTAGTACACTATAGCCCATGCCTGTGCCCAGGTTATAAGCATCTACTCCTGTTGTACTCAGTACTTTCTCAAGCGCCTTTACGTGACCATTTGCTAAGTCCACAACATGGATGTAATCACGGACTCCTGTTCCATCTTTCGTTGGATAGTCATTTCCGAATACGCTTAATTCTTTTAACTTACCTACCGCTACTTGCGTTACATATGGCATTAAGTTATTTGGGATTCCATTTGGATCTTCTCCGATACGCCCACTTTCGTGTGCACCAAATGGATTGAAATAGCGAAGTAATGCGATACTCCATTCTGCATCTGCAAATGCTACATCACGCATAATTTGCTCAATCATTAATTTCGTTTGACCATATGGATTTGTTGCACTTAATGGAAACTCCTCCGTAATCGGTGACGTTTCCGGGATACCATATACAGTTGCAGATGAACTAAAGATTATCTTCTTTACATTATGTTTCTGCATTACTTCACATAGCACTAACGTGCTTGTAATGTTGTTATGATAATATGTTAATGGAATCGCTACTGACTCCCCTACAGCTTTAAATCCTGCAAAGTGAATAACTGCTTCAATTGAATTTTCTTCAAAAATTGCGTCAAGCGCTTCGCGATTTAAAACATCTTCTTTATAAAACTTAAATTGTTTTCCTGTTATTTCTTTTACTCGATTTATAGATTCTACCGAGCTATTCGAAAGATTATCCACTACTATAACTTCGTAACCGCTATTTAGTAATTCTACACATGTATGACTACCAATATATCCTGCTCCACCTGTTACAAGTATTGCCATAATTATAGTCCTCCATATTTCATTCATTATAAACTTCTCAAAGTATATCACATATTTCTTATCCTATGTTTAACATGCGAACACAGAAACTTACATTTTATCCCATAATAATTTTATAACATATACGATTCTAATCAGGTAATAAAAAAATGCCACATAATAAAAATTATGTGGCATTTTTTTATTAAATTACGTAACAATATACACTTAGAAAATGCGCAAGACTACCTAATAATACAAAAACATGAAAAATTTCATGATGCCCCATGTATTTAAACTCTAACCATTTTGGCTTTGTTCCATAAATAAATCCACCAATTGTATAAAAAATGCCCCCAAGTACTAAGAAAATAATGCCTCCTGTACTTAAATTCTCAGCTAACGGTGCAAAGAATAAAACAATTAACCAACCCATCGTAATATAAATTGCTGTCGATAACCACCTTGGACAATTAAACCAAAACATTTTAAATACAATGCCACAAATCGCAGTTGCATAGACTAAACAAAATAATAGCAAACCACTTGCTGAATTTAATGTAATTAAGCAAAAGGGTGCATATGTACCTGCAATTAATATAAAAATCATAGAATGATCTAGCTTCCTAAAGAAGTATATAACACGTTCATTGGCCACAACACTATGATATACAGCTGACGCCGTATAAAGGACCATCATTCCAATACCAAACAAAATAACAGCTGTAATTGCAGCAAATGATGGCATCTTGATAGAAACTTTCACAAGCATAGCTAATAACGCAATAAATGATAATATCGCTCCACCTAAGTGAGTAAATGCATTAACTGGTTCCCTTACATAAGCATTCATAATAACACCCCTCATATAATTACATGTAGTTTTAATAACTACATGTAATTATATACACATTTCTTTTTAAGGTCAACATTTACAATTCATTTGTTTCGTAATACCATATTTAAAGATATATTAAACATTAAGTTCCACTAAGTTATAAAAGTGAGGGATTCTACGTGGAAAATATAAATGAATTACTTAAGACATTACATTTAGAAAAAAACATTAAACTTGAGGATATTCCAAATGTTGACTTATATGTAGACCAAGTTGTCCAACTATTTGAGAATACTTATGCAGATACAACGAGAACTGATGATGAAAAAGTATTAACAAAAACGATGATTAATAATTACGCAAAAGGTAAACTATTCATCCCTATCAAAAATAAAAAGTATTCAAAAGAGCATATGATTTTAATTAGCCTAATTTATCAATTAAAGGGAGCTCTCTCCATTAACGACATAAAAAGTTCATTAGAAACTATAAATGACTCCTTATTAAATGATGATTCATTCGAATTAAATACGTTATACAAAAATTATCTTGCTCTTACTGAAAGCAATGTCGAAAGCTTTAAACAAGACGTAAATAACCGTGTTACAGAAGTAAATGAGATTTCTTCCTTAGAAGATACAAAGCTAGAAAAATTTCTACTACTAACATCCTTCGTCACTATGAGTAATATGTATAGACGTTTAGCGGAGCAACTAGTGGATGATTTAAAAGAATCATAAATAAAAAACTATCCACCTATTAAAGTGGATAGTTTTTTATTTACTTAATTGCTTCATGAACTTTTAGTTGTTTCCCTTTAATCGTTGTAGTCTTCATGACTTTCAAGACAAGTGGTCCTTTTCCATTTAATATTTCAACGTAAGAAACATTATCTTGTATCGTAATAATACCTATATCTTCTGCTGTAACACCTTTAATTTTAGCAATTGTACCGACGAAATCTACCGCCCTAATTTTCTTTTTCTTCCCGCCATTAAAGTACAGCTTCATAATGCCTTTGTTGATATCTGCATTTTTATCTTTCTTTATAATTGGTTTAGCATGTATCTTTTCTTCAAATGCAGCTTTCTCTTTCATAACTTCTTCTTTTGAAGGTCCAATTGCCTTTGGAATTTCAAATCCAATATACTCCTCAATCTCTTCTAAAAATCTATTTTCATATGGTGTTATAAATGTAATAGCTTTTCCACTATTTCCAGCTCGTCCCGTTCTTCCAGTACGATGTACGTAGCTTTCTTTTTCAAGTGGAATATCATAATTAATAACATGTGTAATATTATCAATATCAATTCCTCTCGCAGCTACATCTGTTGCTACTAAATAACGGAATTTTCCTTTTCTAAAATCATCCATGACTTCAAAACGATCTTCTTGTACCATACCACCATGTATTTTGTCACAAGGATAGTTAGCTCGTTTTAATTGTCTATATACATGATCTACATTTTCTTGTGTACGACAGAAAATAATACAGCTATCAGGATTCTCAATCGTTGTTACATCTTTAAGTAGTGAAAGCTTCTCGTCTTCTATCACCTCAAAAAGAGTATGTTCAATTTTATCCGTCGTAATCCCAGCTGCTTTAATTTCAATATGAATTGGTGAATTCATATATGTACGAGACAATTTCTCAACATCTTCTGGAAGTGTTGCTGAAAATAACATCGTCATTCTTTTTGTAGGTAATTCATCAATAATTGCCTCCACTTGATCGATAAAGCCCATATTTAGCATCTCATCTGCTTCATCAATAACTAAATACTTCAAACACTCTAAAGAAAGGGTACCCTTCTCAATATGATCCAACACACGACCAGGAGTACCAACTACAATATGTGTCTTTTGCTTTAATTCTAATTTTTGACGTGCAAATGGAGATTTCCCATAAACTGCCGCAGCCTTAATCCTTTTGAATCGACCTATATTTGTAATATCTTCTTTTACCTGTACCGCAAGCTCTCTCGTTGGTGTTAAAACTAATGCTTGTGGTTTATTCTCTTCCCACTCCACCATTTCACAAAGTGGAATACCAAATGAAGCTGTTTTTCCACTTCCAGTCTGGGACTTCACAACAAGATCCTTCTTTTCTAATGCAACTGGAATAACCTCACCTTGTACTTCTGTTGGATGATTATATCCTAACCCAGTAAGTGCCCTTACGATTTCCGTACTTAGTTTATAATCAGAAAAACTTTTTTTACTCATATATTAACCTCATTTTATTTTATATTATTTTCTTTTTTATCTTTTGTATACATTACTATCACCCTACTTATTATACTTGAAACCTCACATAAAAAGGTGGATCATGCCAGATTCATCTTTTTATATAGAAATAAACCTTATCATTTCATATAATGTTCAACTACTTGATAACATCTTTTGCTCGTATTGTTAGCATTAACCTTTTCATAGTATCCTACATCCACTCAAAAAAGATAAAAAGAATACATACAACCTTGTATAATTATCTTAATTTTTCAACCCTTCTCATAAACGAACAATACAAATGAAAAAACGTTTTAAATTCGTTTTTAACGTTCTTTTTCAGATATAAAATCTACTTTTTCAAAAAACGTTAAGAAATCCTTTGACTTCTTAATAAAAATAATGTAAATTATCCTATGGACGAACATTTTTGATTAATAAAAATAAAATATTCGTATTTTAGGGGTGTAAATGATGGAAAACGTATTCGACTATGAAGATATTCAATTAATTCCTGCAAAATGTATTGTAAATAGCCGCTCTGAATGTGATACAACTGTCACTTTAGGAAAACATAAATTTAAATTACCTGTCGTACCTGCAAATATGCAAACGATTATTGATGAAAGAATTGCAACTTATTTAGCTGAGAACAACTACTTCTATATCATGCATCGTTTCCAACCAGAGAAACGAATCTCATTCATTAGAGATATGCAATCACGTGGATTAATCGCTTCTATCAGCGTTGGTGTAAAAGAGGACGAATATGAATTCGTACAACAATTAGCTGCTGAGCAACTGACACCTGAATATATCACGATTGATATCGCACACGGTCATTCTAATGCTGTGATCAACATGATTCAACATATTAAAAAACATTTACCAGAGAGCTTCGTTATCGCTGGAAACGTTGGAACTCCAGAAGCGGTAAGAGAATTAGAAAATGCTGGTGCCGATGCAACAAAAGTTGGTATTGGACCTGGTAAAGTTTGTATTACTAAAATTAAAACAGGCTTCGGAACTGGTGGTTGGCAGCTAGCTGCACTTCGCTGGTGTGCAAAAGCTGCAAGTAAGCCAATTATCGCTGATGGTGGTATTCGTACACACGGCGACGTAGCTAAATCTATACGATTTGGGGCAACTATGGTCATGATCGGTTCTCTATTCGCTGGTCACGAAGAGTCTCCAGGGGAAACAATTGAAAGAGATGGCAAACTTTATAAAGAATACTTCGGTTCTGCTTCTGAATTCCAAAAGGGTGAGAAGAAAAACGTTGAAGGTAAGAAAATGTTCGTTGAGCATAAAGGTTCTTTAGAAGATACGTTAATCGAAATGGAACAAGATCTTCAATCTTCTATCTCTTACGCTGGTGGAACAAAATTAGATGCTATTCGTACTGTAGATTATGTTGTCGTGAAAAACTCGATTTTCAATGGTGACAAAGTATATTAATTCTTAAATTAACTTGAAGGACAAGCATTTTCATGCTTGTCCTTCTTTTTTGTATATAAAAATGAAAAATATTTTAATTTAACCGAATTTTCTATCATTATATTTTTAGATAGTCTTAATAAGGAGGATATACGACTTGAAAAATGTAATAGAAAATCGTCTTAATTGCGCAGAGGTACCTGCTGAACTAACATGGGATTTATCCGATTTGTATAATTCTGATGCCGAATAGCATACTGCATTAAACGCATTGGAAAATGATATACAGAAACTTGATTCATTTAAAGGACATTTACATACTAGCTCCCACAATTTATTAAATTGCCTACTTTTAGAAGAAGAACTTTTAATGACGTTAACAAAACTGTACTCATATGCAAATTTAAAAGAATCTACTGATCGTACAAATCCAAGTATTCAAGCGAACTCTTCCAAAATTTCTGCTTTATGGACGAAAGTACATACTGCACTATCCTTTATTCATAATGAAATCCTCATATTCGGCGAAGGAACAATTGAAAAATATTTAACTGAAGAAACAAAACTTGAACCTTTCCGTAAATCGTTACTAGAAATACTACAAAAAAGGCAGCACACACTGCATCCACTGCAGTAGCTCAAATGATTAAAGAGGAAGGACAACCTGCTATTGATCGCTGGTGGTACAATGAAACATGCCGGAGTAGATATGTCAAAACCAGACGCAATCCGTAAAGCTGTTTCTTACGTTGGTTCATTAATTGATAAATTAGAGCATTCTTATCAAGTATAAAAAATAAGCCCTCGCTTTATGAGGGCTTATTTCATATTTACTTCCCAAACCGTTTGCGATATCCACATTTCCTGCAAAGTTCTTCAACCGCAACTCTTTTCGAAAATCCATCGACAATGTTTGTTGCTCTTTCACCTTCGATAATGTTAGAAAATGAATCATTATTAATATTCCCAAGGTTAATAATCCCTTCACCATCTAAACAACAAGGAATAACTGTTCCATTCGCTAAAATACCCGCTTGATTACGAAGTCCATGACAGAATCCTTTCCCATCATCCTCTTCTTCATGTAATGCTGGCCACTGGAATTCATAGTCTTGATTAATAAAGACACGTTCTGCAATTTTTATACCTTTTCCTGGTGTAAGCTTCTCTTCAATTTGATAAGATAGATCAAATTCATTTTCAATTATAGATAATAACTCTCTATTTTTCTGGATTTCAGCATTCGTTTTATTATCCTGAGTTAAATTCCATAACCTTAACGATACAATTAAATCTGATTGACTTGTCGCTTCCCTAATAAAGGAAAGTATACTCCTTACATAGCCCTCTTTATCTTGCGAACCTGGATGTCCATCAAAACTATGCAGTGAAAAATTCATTTGTCTTAACGCAGGCTTATTTAACAGCCTATGTCTTCTCTTATTAATTAACGTTCCGTTCGTTGTAATATTAACTTTAAACCCTTTTTCATGACTTAAGTCTAATAGTTGATCTATTTTCGGGTGGAGCAACGGCTCACCCTTCACGTGCAAATAAATGTAGTCTGTGTGAGGTTTAATTTGGTCTAATCTTTTAGCAAAATCCTCCACAGAAATGAATTGCTTCTGCCTTTCCGTCGGCGGACAAAAGCTACACGCAAGATTACATACACTCGTAATCTCCAAGTAAAACTTCTTAAACTTCTTCACCTTTAATTCCTCACTTCTCTAACTACTTATACTTTTTCCTCTTCATATTACAGCATATTTTTATGGAAATAGAAACATACTTATTTTAGGAAATCTACATACCATCTAATAATATTTAAAAGACCATCGGTAATTTTTGTCCAATGGTCTTTTTATCCTTTTATATGCAAAGAATAAATTTATTTATGATACGGTTCATCGTAACTATTCTAAATAAGGTTATTTTTTATTATTTTCATAATTAAATTTAACAAAAAAGGTAGTGCCTTCCGATCCTGTTTGAATTTCTATTTTTGCATTATGGCGGGCAGCAATAGCATAACATACACCTAACCCCAATCCAGTTCCATTATCTTTGGTCGTGTAAAACGGCGTACCCAGTTTCTCTAACACTTCAGGCCTGATACCTTTTCCTTGATCCCGCACTGCAAGCACCACACAATTTTGACCTTCCTTGTAAGTGCTAATGGTTAGAACTTTCCCTGTATTCATCGCTTCTAAGCCATTACGATATAGATTCATTAATAATTGCCGTATTTCATTACGATTTAAAAGTAATTCTGGAATGTCATTTGTATCGACTTGAATATATTTATTTTGATTGTACGTATCAATCTTTATTAAAGGAATAATATCGCGGATAATTGAATTTAAATCTAACATCTGCAAATCCGATTTCCTTGTATTACCCATTGAGAGAAATTCAGTAATAATAGAATTGGCACGGTTAAGTTCTTCAATCATTAAATGAAAGTACTTATTATGTTTCTCATAGGTATTCTCTTCTTTTAATAACTGTAAAAATCCTAGTACTGTTGTCATTGGATTTCTAATTTCATGGCTGATACCTGCTGCCATTTGCCCTATTAAATCTATGTTGGATAATCTTTTCAATTCCTGTTCATATTTCTTTTTTTCCGTTATGTTTTTAAAAATACAACAAATACCATCATCATACGGGTATGCAATAACTTCGTGCCAATATTCATCTGCAGTAGAAAGAAATTCGAAATGAACTGTAGTTCGCTCTGACATCGCACGATGAAATTCCTTATACATAACTGTGTCGATTTCACTGGGGAAAACATCCCATATATTCTTTCCTAATACATCTTTTGCTGTTTTTCTTTGCGGAAAATATTGGTGCTTATTTACGTACGTAAATTCCCATTTATTATTTAAAATAAAAAATCCATCCGTAATACATTCAATCACACTTGTAACTTTTTCATTAGCAGCAGCTAGCTCTCTCGTTCGCTCTTCCACTATGCTTTCTAGTTGATCCATATATGACAAATTCGAAAACGTAGGGGCTGTGGCATCAACGATAGATTTTGCTAGTTGAAGTTGAGAATGATCATAATTGTGAGCTTTTCCTTCTTTGCCAACGACGATTACCCCTAATACTTCTCCAATTGAAACCAATGGAATCATCAATAGACCCTTACTATCTATATTTTTTGTTTGAATAACTTCTTGAATCTTGGCTTCATAGCTTTTCTGTGTCCAATCCGCTTCTGTCCAATGACAACCCTTACTTAATTTCGTTGTTTTAATTGTTGTTTTATCTAGCGGATCTAGAAGATGGGCAGTCATATTTTTACTCTCTAAAATCTGTTCTAGATAAAAAAAGCATTTATCAAAACTCTCCTGTATCGAGGAACACATTGATAAATCACGTGTAACATTTAGTAACAGCTGCTTCTCAGCAATAAGGTTTTCCTTTTGTTTTAAATTATTTGTGTTTTGAATTGCAACCGCAGCCATATTTACATAAGCTTCAACACTTTGAATTTCTGAATCTGTTAAGTTCATCGGAATTCCATAATCAAATAAAAAAACTAGACCAAATAACTCTTGCCCAAATGAGATAGGCAAAGCTAATAAGGACTTAATTTTGAATGCATTAACCGGTCTCGGATCTGGTCGATGATCCTTTGAGGTATCAGGAATATAGATGGTTTTTTTCGTTTCAATAACCTCTTTTGCCAGTAAGTCTATTTCAGGATCAATTACTTGAGTATCGAGCGTTACGCCATTTATAGTCTCTGGTTTTCCTGCAAACCCTCTAAATGTTCCATCTTCCTGGGGTAAATAAATTCCAACAGCATCGCACCTAACAATTTCCTCTGATATCGCCATTGTCACACGCTGCAATACGTCACGTAGTTCTAATTTCGTATTTATTATTTTTGTTATATTTGCGAGTCTAGAATATCTCGTCTGATCACTTACCATTCACATAGCCTCCAATTATAGGCATAATAAAATAAATATGATAATATCAGTGTTTTACATAGAATACATTACTTATGATACGGTTCTCCACGATTAATCCGAAACGCTCTATAGACTTGCTCAAGCAACACTAATCGCATTAATTGGTGTGGTAATGTCATCTTTGAAAAAGAAAGTGACTCATTTGAACGCTTCATCACTTCTGAGCTTAGTCCAAGTGATCCACCAATTACAAATGCGACTTTACTCTTTCCGTATGTAGCAAGGCGATCTAGACTTACCGCAAATTCTTCTGATGACTTTTGCTTTCCTTCTATAGCTAATGCAATCACATGCGTGTCATCAGAAATTTTATCGAGTATACGTATACCTTCTTTTTCCTTTACAATTAACATTTCTGCTTCACTTAAATTTTCTGGCGCCTTTTCATCAGGTAATTCAATTACTTCTACTTTTGCGTATGCAGATAATCGTTTTAAGTATTCTGCTATACCTTGTTTCAAATATTTTTCTTTTAATTTCCCAATTGAAATAATCGAGATATTCACACGTATCCTCCACCTTACAAACATGTTATCCACAAAACTTATCCACATATCCACAAATACTACCCACATATTGTGTGGGAATCTGTGTTCGATACAACATATGTCGCCTCATTTTGACAAAATTCACATGTTTTTTTCTCTTTTCCCGAGTTATCCACATTGTTGATAACTGGTGCAACTTCACACTCATCCACAATAATATCTAACGCTAATTCAACATGTTCTAAACAACAAGGTAAATTCATTTTCTACACCTCACTTTTCTACAATAGAAAACAGGAGGTAGGCCCTCCTGTTTTTAATACTTTTGAATGCCTAATTTCACTGTTGTTGTTACTCTTTTTGTACCACGATAAAACGTAAGAGTCATTTTATCATTAATTTCCTTATCATATAAGGCCGTACGGAATCCAATAATATCGCGAATCGGTTTTCCATCTACTGCCACAATAACATCATGTTCTCTTAAACCAGCATCCGCACCTGGCGAAGGACTTTTCACATCCAAAATACAAACGCCCTCTGTTACAGTACCTGGTAAATGTAATGTTTTTGACCAATAATAGTTTGGGATTTCATTTAATGACCTAAGTTCAATCCCAACATACGGTCTTCTTACTTTTCCATACTTCTCAAGTTCATTCATAATCGGAACAGCTCTAGTCACCGGAATAGCAAGGCCGATTCCTTCTACTTCTTTTGCAGCAATTTTCATTGAATTAATACCAATTAATTGTCCTGCTGCATTTACAAGCGCACCACCACTATTCCCCGGATTAATCGCTGCATCTGTTTGTAACACTTCTACTTGCCAATCATAATGTCCATCTTGATCTAAATCTACAGGGACAATACGTTCATTAGCTGAAATAATACCTTGTGTAACTGTTCCAGAAAATTGCAGTCCAAGTGGGTTTCCAATCGCAATAACTGGTTCTCCTCTGCGAACAGTATTAGAATCGCCAATTTCAATTATTTTTTTCACATGCTTTGCATCTATTTCTAATACAGCTAAATCTGTGACTACATCGGTTCCTAATACTTTTCCAGGAACCTTCTTACCATCACTTAGACTTACTTCAATACGATTCGCTCCAGCTACAACATGATTATTCGTTACAATATAAGCTTGACCATCTGTCTTTTTATAAATTACTCCTGATCCTGTACCGGCCTCTGAATCTGCCTCTGAAAAATTATCTCGTTGAATGTTAATAACACCCACAACAGCTTCAGATGCACGATCAACAGCATCTACAAAGCTAATCTGTTTAATCCCTTGAGCTTCAGTCATATTACTTCCGCTTGCTTCAGCTTGCGGAAGCGTATCAGCAGAATTCGAAAATAAAGGCGCTCCAAACGCAAATAAAGAAGCTCCTACAATTGTTCCCGCTATACTCGAAAGAACTATACCTTTGTGCTTCTTTTTTCCTGCACGTTTCATACGATAACTTTCTTCATCAATAAAGGACATATTTGTTCACCTATCTTCCTGAAAACAACTATATTCACCTTTATTGTTTACTAAAATGAAGAATTATACGTATTGAATTTTTGTAGGCATTTTTGGATCTGTATCGTGAATTTCAAAGGATTCACCCACTCCAAATCCTTTTTCCTCTAGTACTTGTGATACTGACATACGCGCTAGTTCTTTCATGTTATTATCTAAGCTTAAATGGGCTAAATAAATATGCTTTGTCTCATCTGTAATTACATCTGCCATCGCTAATGCAGCATCCTCATTACAAACATGCCCAACGTCACTTAAAATACGTCGTTTAATGCTCCATGGATAACGTCCCATACGAAGCATTTCTACATCATGATTACTTTCAAATACAAAAGCATTAGCTCCCTTAATAACGCCCTTCATACGGTCACTTACGTATCCCGTATCTGTAATAAGCGCTAATTTCCTATTATTGTTATGGAAAGCATAAAACATCGGTTCTGCCGCATCATGAGAAACTCCAAATGACTCGACTTCAATATCACCAAATGTTTTCACATCACCAACTGAGAAAATAAACTTTTGTTCAGTTGGGATATTTCCTATTAAATGTTCCATTGCATTCCATGTTTTCTCATTCGCATAAACAGGTAAATCATATTTACGTGCCAATACACCTAATCCTTTAATATGATCACTATGCTCATGCGTTACAAGAATACCTGATACATCATTTATATTTAGTTCTGCTTGTTTAAATAAAGCCTCTGTTGCTTTACCACTTAAACCTGCGTCGACTAGTAATTTTTTTTCATCGGTTCCTACGTATAGCATATTTCCTGTACTTCCACTTGCAAGTACGCTAAAATGCAACCCCATTCTTTCTCACTCCAGTATGTTCATCAACCACTTGATTTTCCTTTTCTCCTAATTCCATAACTTGTCCTTCAATTGCATTCACAAAGAAGTCCTGCTTCTGCTCCGTTTTTAAATTCCACGTTGGAGCAAGTACTTGGTTATTAGAAGTAGATGCGGTAAGAGTGGCATAACCAATTTGCGCTTCTTTAACATGCGTATTTCCATGAATTTTATTTTTTAAATACAAATTTTCTAAAGCTGTTTGAGCCGTAATAATTTCTTGCTCTTTCGTTTTTTCACCTTCGCCCATTTCTTTTAAATCAGTTAGCATTGTCTGCGTATATGAAACAAGTTCATTTTTTTCATTTAATTCCACAACAATCATCGCCTGATTATTATAGAAAATAGGCTTATCTTTATATTTTTGGAAGAAATAAATTTTAGAGTCTTTCACCGCTCCAAATTCATACTTTTGTCCATCCAATACATAGTTCTTCAAAAATTCATTATACTTATCTTTTGATAATGATTTCGTATTTAAAAAAGGCTCTTTTAGCTTACTTTCTATCTTGTACATATTTTGTATATGCACCGTTTGATTTTTCAAAGACTGTATATCTTCTTCTTTAAAGGCTTTATTTTCCGCTCTAATAAATGACTCTTTTTTCGGTTCTTTAGGGATATTTCCCATCGTAATTTTATTTGCTTTTAATTCTTGATCTATCTTTGTTTCTGCAATAAGCTCCAATTGATTACTATCTTGCTTTTGAATGAATTGGAAAATGAGAAAGAGGTCCAAAACAAAAAAGGTCACAATAAATATGGTTTTAATCCGATCCCAATCCATTTAGTCCTCCCTCACTCCACTCATAGATTTTCTGTTTACCTGTTTCATCTTCAACAAGCTTTACATACCAAATTGGTTGTAGTCGAACCACTTGCCCATCTAGTGATAACTTGTATCCAATGCCAATATCCTTAATTACTTGTTTCTTTATCTCTGGATTATTTTCTAGGGATGCTATTACAACATGCCCTGACGGAAGAGTAACCTTCTGTTCTATACCTTTAGTATTTAAAGACAGCAATGGTCTTTCATATTCCATTACTTCTTCTGATCCCCATACTTGTCTTAATTCCGCTAATCCATCTGCATTGAATACTGGATATCCATCTTCATTTAAGCGAAATACTGTCTCTCCTTTATTCATATAGTCCAAACGATATGAATCCAAACTCCCACTGTGACCACTTACAAATTCAAAGCTTTTTTGTAAAAGCATTAAATTATCTATCGTTTTCTCAGTTAAGACAGAAGAGTTTTTATACTTTAGCATGTGACGATCGTTTTCAATTTCCATGGATCTAATACCATCTGTAAATGTTTCTTTCGACATCTCGGTAATCGGACTTAAATAACGAGGATCACTAAACAGAGCATTCTTAAACGTATCAACTGCTAAATTAGATGAAATATATGTTATATTGCTTAACTCTGTCGTTCCATCTGGTAAAAATAATTTTTTCATATCATTGAGTTGATAATCAAAATAAGGTTTTGCTGATACTATAAATTGATTTTGGGCATTTACAATATCTTTTAAATACAAGCCACTTAATTTTGCCTCGTATATTTTAAAGTTATCACCATCAGAAACAAAGTTAATTTTAATTTCTTGATCCTTACTTCTAGAAGGATCAAGGAGAATACGATTAAAATGTTTAGGCTTATCTGTACTTTTCTCTTTCATGTTAAACATGGATTTTACTGCATCAAATGGGATATCGGTAGGGAAAACAAGTTCAACTTTCCCTTCACCATGCACATATGAAAGGAAATCACCCTTAGTGATTGATATCTCTCTAAAATCATGTAGTTCCCCTACTTCCAGGGGCTTATAGATTGATTCTATATCTGCCTCTCTTCTGCTCCCATAATGATTTTTATCTTTATGCACGATGATAGAAGTAGGACGGACAACATCGGAAATTTTAGTTTGGTTCATTCCTTCATTCCCCTGTACAAATTTCGCGTTTTGCATGGATGTAGAATCTGGCACATACGTCCATAGATTAAAAGTAAGAAATAGGCTAATTACAACTAGGTTAATTAAAACTATTGTTTTAAAGTTTTCCATACTCATTCCCAATCGTCCTCTTCATCTGCTGCCATTGGTAACGTGAAATAAATAGTTGTCCCTTTTCCTTCTTCACTCTTCGCCCAAATAGAGCCACCATGTGCCTCAATCATTTCTTTTGCAATTGCTAATCCAAGTCCCGTACCACCCATTTGTCTTGAACGAGCTTTATCTACGCGATAAAAACGTTCAAAGATTTTATCAACGTTTTCTTTTGGAATACCCATTCCTTGGTCACTTACACTAATTTCTAATAAATCACCGCGATCACGTAAACGATATGTTACTGTTCCACCTTCTGGTGAATACTTTAATGCGTTAGAAATAATGTTATACAGCACTTGAGTAATTTTGTCAGTATCCATATCAATAAATCTAGATTTCTTAGAGAAAGATCGTTTGAAACTTACATTTTGCTCTTTAGACATTTCAAAGCGATCAATAATATTATTAAAGAAATCAGTAAAGTCGACCCATTCTTTCATTAAACGATGCTCTGTACTATCCAGTTTAGATAGCTGTAACAACGCATTTACAAGTCTAATCATTCTTTCTGTTTCTTCTTGTGTAACCGTTAAAAATTGTGGTGCAATATTTGGATCCTGCCATGCTCCATCTGTAAGTGCCTCTAAATAACTGCGCATCGTCGTTAATGGCGTCCTTAATTCATGAGAGACATTTGCCACAAACTCACGGCGTTCCCGTTCTATACGTTCCTGCTCTGTTACATCATATAGTACAGCAATTAAGCCGTTTGCCTTCCCTGTTTCTTTTTGAATAACAGAGAAACTAGCACGTAAAATATATGGTTCATTTCTCGTACTAAAATCTAATAAAACAGAATCTGGCTCTTCATATAAATGATCGAGCGTAAATTCTTCCTGTATCCCTAATACCTCTAAAACAGATTGATCGAGCGCTGTTTCACGAGAAACATTTAACATCTTTTCCGCAGGGTCATTTAGTAAAATAATATCCCCTTTTCGATCAGTAGCAATTACTCCATCTGTCATATGTGATAAAACAGATGATAATTTACGCCTTTCACTTTCTGTAGAAGAACGAGCTTGTTGTAATTTTTTCGATAAATTATTGAAGGATAATGCCAGTTGTCCAATTTCATCATGGCTATGCACTTTTACTTTTCTGGAATAATTTCCTTTTGCCATTTCAATTGCTTGTCTCCGCATATCTGAAATTGGTCTTGTAATTGTTTGAGCCAATAAAATCCCAAGTACGGCCGTTACTAATAAAGCAATTACTGTTCCCGTAGCAAAAATTTGATTTATATCCTTCATTTGTTTATATACATCTTCCATAGATGCCACAATGTAAATAACACCAAGCGCATCCTTACCGTTATCATCTAGAATCGGAGTAAGCATAACTTGAACACGATGACCTGTACTACCATCCTTCTCAATTTTCACTTCTGGCTTTTTTTGTACTAACACTCGCTGAACAGCTATATCAGTTGATGTTCGATTCACCTTATTCTGCTTTGATTCATCTGAAATAGCCAGTAACTTTCTGTGCGAATCAAATACACTTACCTCTTGTATAACTTTCTTCTGATCAGAGGCAAATTTTCGAATTGACGTTTTAATCGTTTCATCTGTTGACTCTGTTTCTGCTTTTGTATAACTTTTTTTAAACTCTTGCTTCAAATTATATGATAATAAGTTTGTTTGCTGCGTTAAAGAATCCCTAAAACCTTGTACTAAGCTCTTCTCTAATTCCCTTACGAAATATACTCCAATAACTTGCATCGCTATTAATATTAATAGCATATATATAAGCACAAATTTTAAATGAATAGATTGAAAAAAACCAACTTTCTTCATATACTATTCCTGCTCTGGGTCACGCAAGTAATACCCTACTCCACGTCTAGTTACAATTAAAGTAGGATGGCTTGGATTATCTTCAATTTTTTCACGCAAACGACGTACTGTAACGTCTACTGTGCGCACATCTCCAAAATAGTCATAACCCCAAACTGTTTGTAATAAATGTTCGCGTGTCATAACTTGTCCTAAATGTTTCGCTAAATAATGTAGCAACTCAAATTCACGATGTGTAAGCTCGATATTTTCCTCGCGCTTCGTTACACTATATGCATTTGGATTAATCACAATTGGTCCAATAACCATTTCTGTATTTTCTTCTTTTTCCGCAGCACCACCTTGTTGATGGCGGCGTAAATTCGCCTTCACACGAGCAAGTAATTCCCTTGTACTAAATGGCTTCGTTACATAATCATCTGCCCCAAGCTCAAGCCCTAATACTTTATCAATCTCAGAGTCCTTTGCTGTAAGCATAATAATCGGCATTTCTGAGCTTTTACGTATTTCACGGCAAACCTCTAAGCCGTCTTTACCTGGTAGCATAATATCTAATAAAACCATATCTGGTTGCTCTTCATTAGCCTTTTCAATTGCTTCATCACCATCATGTGCCATTACTATTTCAAAACCTTCTTTTTCTAAGTTAAACTTCAAAATATCTGCAATCGGCTTTTCATCATCAACTACTAAAATTTTCTTTCCCATCATCGTCTATTTCCTCCTTATAAAAATATGGTCAATAATCCCTAAACATATTGATGTTTACATAGTATGTCCTATATGATCGCATCCTTTGTTTAAGTATTTTCTCCTCTATTCTCATAGACTCATGTATGATCCACTTTTACACGGCATCTTATACGATCTATAGAAAAACCTCTAGCTTCAACTGCTAGAGGCTCCTCGTTCTATTTTAAAATAACTACTCAGTTTTGTAAAATTACATAAATAAAAAGGATATTAAGTGGGCCCACTTAATATCCTGAGAGTGGCTCGGGACGGAATCGAACCGCCGACACGAGGATTTTCAGTCCTCTGCTCTACCGACTGAGCTACCGAGCCAAAACTATATATAAAACCACTAATGGTGGTATAAACAAAAGTGGCGGTCCCGACCGGGGTCGAACCGGCGATCTCCTGCGTGACAGGCAGGCATGTTAACCACTACACCACGGGACCAAAAATAAGCAAAAAAAACATGACCCGTACGGGATTCGAACCCGTGTTACCGCCGTGAAAGGGCGGTGTCTTAACCACTTGACCAACGGGCCACGAAAAATAAAATGGTGAGCCATGAAGGACTCGAACCTTCGACCCTCTGATTAAAAGTCAGATGCTCTACCAACTGAGCTAATGGCTCATACTCACCAACGTCATATTTTCGTGACGACAAGATATATCATAACATGTATTCTGTATTTATTGCAATATTTTTTTTGTTTTTTTATAAAAGAATAAGAAAAAACTCATGCGGACATGAGTTTTTTCTAAATACTATTAATTAAGCTTCGTATACGTTACGAACAATATTTGTTTGGTTACGATCTGGTCCAACTGAGAACATAGATATTTGAATTCCTGTTAACTCAGAAACACGTTCTACGTATTTTCGTGCATTTTCAGGAAGTTCATCTAATGATTTTACACCAGTAATATCTTCTTCCCAACCTGGAAGCTCTTCATATACAGGCTCACATTTTGCTAAAATGTTTAAGTTAGCTGGAACTTCATCAATAACTTCACCATTGTATTTGTAAGCAACACAAATTTTAAGAGTTGGAATACCTGTTAAAACGTCGATAGAATTTAATGATAGATCCGTTAAACCACTAACACGACGTGCATGTCTTACAACAACGCTATCGAACCAACCTACGCGGCGTGGACGACCAGTTGTCGTTCCATACTCGCGACCAACTTCACGAATTTGATGACCAATTTCATCATGAAGCTCAGTAGGGAATGGACCATCACCAACGCGGCTTGTATATGCTTTACATACACCTACAACGCGAGTAACTTTCGCAGGACCAACTCCAGTTCCAACTGTTACACCACCAGCAATTGGGTTAGAAGATGTAACGAACGGGTACGTACCGTGGTCAATATCAAGCATAACACCTTGCGCACCTTCAAATAATACACGGTGATTATTATCTAATGCATCATTTAATACAACAGATGTATCACATACATATTGCGCGATTTGTTGCCCGTACTCGAAGTACTCTTCGAAAATTTCTTCTACAGTGAAACCTTCTGTATCGTACATTTTTTCAAATAAACGATTTTTTTCTACTAAATTGCGCTCAAGCTTCTCTTTAAATGCTTCACGGTCTAAAAGATCAGCCATACGAATACCAATACGAGCAGCTTTATCCATATATGCAGGACCGATACCTTTTTTCGTTGTACCGATTTTGTTATCACCTTTACTTGCTTCTTCTAACTCATCTTGCTTTAAGTGGTAAGGTAAAATAACATGTGCACGGTTACTTACACGTAAATTATCAGTACTTACACCACGATCGTGTAAGTATTTTAACTCTTCAAGTAATGCTTTTGGATCTACTACTAATCCGTTTCCGATTACACAAATTTTCTCTTTATAGAAAATACCAGATGGAATTAAGTGCAATTTATATTTAACTCCGCCGAAAACAATTGTATGTCCCGCGTTATTTCCACCTTGATATCTTGCAACTACTTCCGCATGCTCAGAAAGAAAATCAGTGATTTTACCTTTTCCTTCATCGCCCCATTGTGTTCCTACAACTACTACTGAAGACATTATTAAAGCACCTCCGCAATTTTCAAACGATCTATTCAAACAATATAATTGTACCAAAACCGAAAGAGAAGTCAACCGAAAAGCGAACATTTTTTCACAAAAAAACATTTTCGTTCGTAAGAATTATATATTTAACTTATGAAAGCCTTATCTTTCTTATAAAAAAAAAGAAACACATCTTATTATAAGAAATGTGTTTCTTTTTTATACTGCCTTTATGCCGGTGGAGCATGTCCATCCTCAAAACGACGTTCTAAGTTAACGAACTTATTGAACTCTTTGACGAATGCAAGTTCCACTGAACCTACTGGACCGTTACGTTGTTTTGCAATAATAATTTCAATTGTATTTTTGTTTTCCGTTTCTCGATCATAGTAGTCTTCACGATATAGGAAAGCTACAATATCAGCATCCTGCTCAATACTTCCAGATTCACGAATATCAGACATCATCGGGCGTTTATCTTGACGAGATTCTACACCACGAGATAACTGTGATAAAGCAATAACAGGCACTTGCAATTCACGTGCAATCCCTTTTAAGGTACGAGAAATCTCAGATACTTCCTGCTGACGGTTTTCTCCTGATTTCCCACTTCCTTGAATAAGCTGCAAATAGTCAATCAAAATCATACCAAGACCTTGTTCTTGCTTTAATCTACGACATTTTGCTCGAATCTCATTTACTTTAATACCTGGCGTATCATCAATATATATACCAGCATTTGAGAGACTCCCCATTGCCATTGTTAATTTTGCCCAATCATCGGAAGTTAATGAACCAGTACGAAGTCTTTGTGCATCAATATTCCCTTCTGCACAAAGCATACGCATAACAAGCTGATCAGCACCCATCTCCAAACTAAAAATCGCTACATTTTCATCCGTTTTCGTCGCTACGTTTTGTGCAATATTTAATGAAAATGCCGTTTTCCCTACTGATGGACGTGCTGCCACGATAATTAAATCATTTCGTTGGAAACCTGCTGTCATCTTATCTAATTCAGTAAACCCAGTTGGTATCCCAGTAACTTCACCCTTTTGATTATGCAAAAGTTCAATTTTGTCATAAGCATCTACAAGAACATCTTTAATGTTTTGGAATGCTTTTGCATTCGTTTGATGGGATACTTCTAATATTTTTTTCTCAGCCTCATTTAAAAGACCATCCACATCATCTTCTCTCTCGTATCCATCCGATACAATATGAGTCGCCGTGCGAATTAAACGACGTAAAAGCGCCTTTTCAGCGATGATGCGTGCGTAATATTCTACGTTAGCTGCAGTTGGCACAACTTCTGCTAACTCTGCCAAGTAAGAAACCCCACCAACTTCTTCTAGTAATCCTTGATCAGCCATTGCTGATGTCATCATTACTAAGTCGATCGGCTCTCCCTTATCAGATAGCCCAAGCATGACTTCAAAAATCTTTTGATGTTTCGTTCGATAGAACGAATCAGGTACCAATAACTCTGATGCTGAAGTTAACGCATCTTGATCAATCAATATGGCCCCTAAAACCGCCTGCTCAGCCTCTATATTATGCGGAGGGGTACGATCAGCAAGTACATCACTCATACGCAATCCTCCTTGCTTAATTTATTTTTATTGTTCACTAACATGAACTTTTACTGTTGCTGTTACTTGTGGATGCAATTTCACAGTAACGTTTGTATAACCTAACGCGCGGATTGCATCGTCCATTTCAAATTTACGTTTATCAAGCTTAATCTTGTGTGATTTTTGCATTGCATCTACGATTTGTTTGCTTGTGATAGAACCAAATAAACGGCCACCTTCTCCAGATTTCGCCTTTAATTCTACAGTTAATTTCTCTAAAGTCTCTTTTAACTCTTTTGCATTTTCAAGCTCTGCTGCTGCATCTTTTTCTTCTTTACGCTTTTGAGCTTCTAAAGTTTTCATACTGCTATTTGTTGCTTCAGCAGCTAATCCTTGTTTTAATAAGAAGTTATTTGCATAGCCATCTGGTACGTTTTTTACTTCTCCTTTTTTACCTTTACCTTTTACGTCTTTTAGAAAAATTACTTTCATGATTGTGTGCCTCCCTGTAAATAGTCATCAATAACAAATCGAAGCTTCTCCTCAGCTTCATCTACTGTAACATTTTTCATCTGTGTGGCTGCATTCGTCAAATGCCCGCCACCGCCTAAGTTTTCCATAATTAGCTGCACATTCACTTCACCTAAAGACCTGCTGCTAATTCCAATGAGATTCTCGCCACGTTTCGCAACAACAAATGATGCAATAATCCCTGTCATCGTTAATAACGTGTCTGCCGATTGCGCAATAAGCACTTGATCGTAGTAATCATCACTATCAACTTTAGCAATCGCAATTCCATTTTTATAAATGTACGCATTTTTTATAGCTTTTGCAACCCGTAAATACTGATCCATATCTTCCTTTAAAAGTTCTTGTACAAGTACAGTATCTGCACCATGTGAGCGTAAATAAGAAGCAGCATCAAATGTACGAGCCCCTGTCCGGAATGTGAAACTTTTCGTGTCGACAATAATACCCGCTAACAATGCCGTCGCTTCTAACATTGTCATCTTTAAATTTTTAGGTTGATACTCAAGTAATTCTGTAACCAATTCTGCTGTTGAAGAAGCATATGGTTCCATATAAACTAGCAATGGATCTTCAATAAAATCTTCTCCACGGCGATGATGATCAATAACTACTACATTTTCAATTTTATGTAACAGTTTTTGCTCCATCACCATAGAAGGTTTATGCGTATCGACAACAACAAGTAACGACTCATCATTTGCAAATTCCATCGCTTGCTCTGGAGTAATAAAACGAGACCATAACTCCTCATTTTGTTTCACTTTGTCCATCAAACGCTTAATTCCTTTATCGGAATCATTTTCATCTAACACAATATATCCTTTACGCTCATTTAATTGAGCCACTTTTAAAATACCAATCGCAGCACCAATTGCGTCCATATCGGGAGCCCTATGCCCCATAATAATGACATTACTACTTTCTAATACTAAATCCTTTAACGCATGCGAAATGACCCTAGCGCGTACACGGGTACGTTTTTCAACCGGATTTGTCTTACCTCCATAGAACTTAACTTTACCTGTCGCTTGTTTAATAGCTACTTGGTCTCCCCCACGCCCAAGCGCAAGATCTAAACCAGATTGAGCCATTGCTCCAAGCTCTGATAAAGGTAAATCACCTGATCCGACACCCACACTTAATGTAAGTGGTATATTCCTTTTAGATGTTTCTTCACGCACCTGATCTAAAATGCTAAATTTCCCTTTTTCCATCTGCGTCAAAATACTTTCATTTAGCACAACGAAGAATCTTTCTGAAGAGGCACGTTTTAAATACGCCCCATACTTAAGTGCCCATTCATTTAGTCGCGATGTCACAAGACTTGTTATATTCGTACGTAATTGATCATCTAATCCTTGTGTAACTTCATCATAATTATCCAAATAGATGACAGCTAAAACAGTCCTTTGATCCTCGTACATCTTTTCGATTTCTGTTTGTTCCGTTACATCAAAGAAATAAATTAACTTTTCTTCTTTCCTTACAAAAACGCGAAACTTTCGATTATTTAAAGAGACTATATCATCAGAAGTTTCTCCTTTAATGAAAAGAAGTAATGTTTCTGATACATCGTAAAGGTGCCATCCAGCTAATGCATGCTGTCCCAGACATGAAGATAAATAAGGATTTGCCCAATCAATCCCATAATCCTTATTGTATAACAAAATACCAATCGGCATTTGGTTAAATGCTTCATTACTTACTTTCTTTACTCTTGTAATCATATCTGTCGTATGCTTTTCGAAATTCCTTTGAAAATTAAGTTCAAATCGTATAACGATAAAGAATACGATACAAAAAATGACAAAAGCAGCTATCCCCATAATTAAATGAAAATAACAGAGAATTGAAATGAGCACAAACACAAAAAATGCCAATACATAAACAGGATATAAAAACCACTGTTTCTTATCAAATTCAGGCATGTATACAACTCCTATAAAGTAAAACTAACTCACCTTCCAGTTAGTTAAACAGATTAAAATAGTATAAGGAATATTATTTTATCCCCCTATTTTAGAACGCAATGAAATCCCTAAGTCAATTATACCTAAGATTGTCACAAGAGGAAACAGCATCGGAATAAACATGCATGCAATAAAACTAATAATAGGAACCCCTTTAGTAAAACCTTTTCTATACGCTAAAAAGGCGATAAATGTCAGACCTTGCAGTACAAGCAATAGTGCAAATATGACATTTAGGTTGGAAAATACCATATGTAAATATGATGTTGGTTCTACTTTTATAAAAGTTGCTAACAAAATAAATATAACGTAATACCAAATGATACTCTTTGGTAATTGTATATCTTTAAATTTAGGCCAAGATATAACGTCATGTTTTAACTTTTTCAAAACACTACCTGATATTATCACTGTAATCCAAGAAAAACATACTGAAACTAGCACAAGTATACTCGGAAGTAACGATTGTAATATATCATTCATTTGTGCAAGTAACTCTTTTTGTTCCTTACTAATCGGCATACCTGTAGCACTTACTATCTTTTCGCTTTTCGCCATACTTTCACTAAATATACTTTGCATTTGCTTCATTATATCTATGTTAAAAAACTTTATACTCGCAACATAAATAAGTACAAAACCAATTAAGTATGCAAGCGTCCCAGCTATTAAGATTTCCACTGGCTTTTTTCTTGTTTTATACATATATCCTAAAACAATCCCTATCAATCCAAACATAATTGTCTTCACTAAATTCATCGGTTGACTCACAATAACAGTAACAAAAAGTGCCGCTACAAAAACCACGAGCACATTAGATAGTTTATGTCTTATCATTAATAGTATAAATGGTAACGGCAACGCAAAAGTTACAACTGTACCCAAAATCGGAACATACATAGATATAAGCAATAACATTGCATATATAGCCAACAACGCGGCACCTTCAGTAATAAATCTTGCTTGTTTCACATTTTAACCTCTCTTTCAAAAAAGAAAAGCATAGCAAAATGCACAGTAGAGTCCGACTCTACTGTGCATTTCATACGCTATTATTCACCAACATATGGTAAAAGTGCCATTTGACGAGCACGTTTAATTGCAACTGTAAGTTTACGTTGGTATTTCGCGCTTGTTCCTGTTACACGACGAGGTAAAATTTTACCACGCTCAGAAACGAAACGTTTTAATAAATCAACATCTTTATAGTCAATGCGAGTGATGCCGTTAGCTGTGAAGAAACACACCTTACGACGTTTCGCACGTCCACCTTTGCGTCCTGCCATGTCTATTTCCCTCCATTCTTTGTTAAAACTAACAAATTTACTGTATTAGAACGGTAAATCGTCGTCGGAAATGTCGATCGGTTGACCTACATTTGAAAATGGATCGTCATTCTTCGTAAATCCAGAGTTACCTTGGTTACCTGAATTACTAGATTGACCAAATGGGTTAGAGCCTTGGTTACCGAAACCAGCTCCTGATGGTTGCTGATTAAATGAACCACGTTGCTCCCCACCGCCATTACGCGGCTCTAAAAATTGCACGCTTTCCGCAAGAACTTCTGTTACGTATACACGTTTACCATCTTGTCCCTCGTAATTACGAGTTTGAAGACGTCCATCTACGCCTGCTAAGCTACCTTTTTTCAAATAATTTGCTACGTTTTCTGCTTGTTTACGCCATATTACACAATTAATAAAGTCAGCTTCACGCTCACCTTGTTGATTGGCAAATGCGCGATTCACAGCTAACGTAAAAGTAGCTACTGCAACACCATTGGGCGTGTAACGTAAGTCAGGGTCCTTAGTTAAACGACCAACGAGGATAACACGATTCATCAATCGAACCACTCTCCCTTATATATCAATTATTTTTCTTCTTCTTTAACAACGATATGACGAAGGATGTCTTCGTTGATCTTAGCTAAACGGTCGAATTCGTTAATCGCTTCTGCGTTAGATTTCACGTTTAAGATCATGTAGAAACCTTCACGTAAGTCGTTGATTTCGTAAGCTAAACGACGCTTACCCCACTCTTTCGTGTTAATGATTTCTGCACCATTGTTTGTTAAAACACCTGCAAAACGTTCAACTAAAGCTTTTTGAGCTTCTTCTTCAACGCCAGGACGAATGATGTACATAATTTCGTACTTTCTCATTACACTTTCACCTCCTTTTGGTCTAAACGGCCCGTAATGGGCAAGGAGCAATTAATTTATAGTAATTACTCACGAGTTTAGATTATATCATAGTAAGTTATATGAATCAACTCACCAATACATAAAAAACTTGGCAAACATATAATATATTTGCCAAGCTCATATCTTTATTTTTCCTAGGAAATATTAAATTAAACGTTAAAACGGAAGTGCATAACATCTCCGTCTTTTACGATATATTCTTTTCCTTCTAAACGTACTTTTCCAGCTTCTTTTGCAGCTGTCATAGAACCGTTTGTCATTAAGTCATCGTAAGAAACTGTTTCTGCACGAATAAATCCACGCTCAAAGTCTGTATGAATAACACCAGCACATTGCGGTGCCTTCATTCCTTGTTTAAATGTCCAAGCACGTACTTCTTGAACGCCAGCTGTAAAGTAAGTAGCAAGTCCTAATAGGTCATATGCTGCACGAATTAATTGATCTAAACCAGACTCTTCAATTCCTAATTCTTCAAGGAATACTTTTTTCTCTTCTTCGTCTAATTCAGCGATTTCTGATTCGATTTTTGCACATACAACGATTACTTGAGAATTTTCATTTGCTGCAAATTCTTTTACCATTTGTACGTATTTATTTTCCGAAGGATCGATAACATCGTCTTCACTTACATTCGCTACGTATAACATTTCTTTTGTTGTAAGTAAATGAAGGCCTTTAACAACCTTCATCTGCTCTTCTGTAAATTCAACAGTACGAGCTGGTTTTCCCTCTTCAAAAGCTTCTTTTAAACGAACTAAAATTTCATGCTCATATACCGCTTCTTTATCTTTTTGTCTTGCTAATTTCGCAACACGCTCGATACGCTTATCAACAGACTCTAAGTCCGCTAAAATTAGCTCTAAATTGATTGTTTCAATATCATCAATTGGATCTACTTTCCCTGAAACGTGCGTAATATTTTCGTCTTCAAAACAACGAACAACTTGGCAAATTGCATCTACTTGACGAATGTGAGATAAGAATTTATTTCCTAAACCTTCACCTTTACTAGCACCTTTTACAATACCTGCAATATCAGTAAACTCGAATACAGTCGGAACAGTCTTTTTCGGTTCTACTAATTCCGTTAATTTATTTAAACGCTCATCTGGTACTTCTACAATCCCTACGTTTGGATCAATTGTACAGAATGGATAGTTCGCAGATTCTGCTCCTGCTTGTGTAATTGCATTAAATAAAGTGGACTTCCCTACGTTAGGTAATCCAACAATCCCAGCCGTTAATCCCATATTTTTCACTCCTATGTCTCAATCTTTCATCATTATAGATAGTAACGAAAAAAATGACAAGTTTCCGCCAAACGAAAAAAAGTAACAGTTACCTACTATAACTGTTACTCTCCCTCTATTCTTCGTGCTTCACAAGTATTTTTTTCACCTTACGATCAAACTCTCTTCGAGGAATCATTACTGAATGGTCACACCCCTCGCACTTAATGCGGATATCCATTCCCATACGAATAATTTTCCAACGATTCTCGCCACATGGATGGGCTTTCTTCATTTCCACAACATCATACAAGTTATATTCCTTTTGCTCCACTCTCCAAACTCCTCTCCATACTAAATTGCTTTTCCACTAACTAATTCTTCACGATTATATAAAACCATACGTGGATATGGAATTTCAATTCCATGTAAATCAAGACGATTTTTAATCTCTTTACGAAGTGCCCTTGCAATAACTGCATGTTGCATCGGTTCTACTTCAGCAATAACACGTAATATAACTTCTGATGCAGCTAATGTTTGCACACCTAATAATTGAGGTGTTGTTACCATTTTTTCGTACTTTGAAGGTAATTCTACTAATAAATCTTCAATAACTTGCTCTGCTTTCGCAATATCAGCCTCATATGAAATAGATACATCAACAAACGCTACACTATTACTAACTGAGTAGTTAGTAACTTGAACAATACTTCCATTTGGTAAAGTATGAATTTCACCTGTCCAACTCTTTACTTTCGTTGTACGAAGTCCAATTTCTAAAACGACTCCTTCAAATTGACCGATTTTAACATAATCGCCAACCGAAAACTGATCTTCTAACAAAATAAATAAACCTGTAATAACATCTTTCACTAAACTTTGAGCACCAAATCCGACTGCTAAACCAATTACCCCAGCACCCGCTAATAAACCTGATGCATTAATATCAAACACACCTAAAATCGCAATTAGCATAATGAACATAACAACGTACGCTACAATATTTTCAAGTAATTTCGCTACTGTAACTGTACGACGTTCTGAAATTTGAATTGGAGAACGACTTCCCATGCGAAACGCATTTCGTACAACCGCTCTTGCAATTCGCACAACAACTGCACCAATTGTTAAAATAATACATATTTTTAATGTCGCAACTCCAATATGAGCCCAACGATCAGCATCTAATAAATACTGTTTCATAGAATTAAACCACTTCGCTAATAAATCCATGTACCTCTACCTCTCTAGCTAAAATTTCTTTTTAGTTACCCTTATTATTGTATCAGAAGTCCCCTAATTGCTGAAAAAATTTTATGATTTTAATCCTATTTTATCCCCGACATCCAGGTATAAAATGGAACGAATATATATATACTAGTACTATTATTTCCGTTTTCATTCACATTTTGCAAAAATTACGCACTTATAACTTTCCATTTTCCTCACCATATAACATATATTGAAAATTTATTAAAAGGATGGGTGCTTCATGAATATTGGAAGTTTTCGCTTACCATTTTTTGAGAAAGAAACTCAAAACGTTATGCACCAAGATCTAGAAGCCTCCGAGATAATCAGTAATTTCTTACTTACCCATATTCCTATTAAAACTAATATACCACTCATTCTCGTTTGTATCGGCACAGATCGCTCTACAGGTGACGCACTCGGCCCATTAGTTGGTACAAAACTTGAACAAATAGACATCCAAAACCTCCAAGTATTCGGTACACTAGATGAGCCAGTACATGCGCTAAATTTAGAAGAGAAAATTCAGAATATACAGAAAGAATATCCTACTGCATTTATAATTGCTGTTGATGCATGTTTAGGAAAGTCCCAAAATATCGGATCAATCACTACTGGAAAGGGACCTAGTAAACCTGGAGCTGCTATGAATAAGAAATTACCTGCAGTTGGTGATTTGCACATACACGGTATCGTCAATCTAAATGGGTTTATGGAGTTTTTCGTTCTTCAAAATACAAGATTAAGTTTAGTCATGAAAATGGCTGATGTAATCGCACAAAGTATAAAAGAGACGGATCAAAAATTATCCGCATTAAAAAAAGCAAACCATCTATAAATAATAAGATGGTTTGCTTTTTAATTTTTCTGTGCTAATAGTTCTAAAATACGATTTAAATCTTCTTTATTAAAAAATTCAATTTCGATTTTACCTTTTTCTTTTTTCGTCTCTTTAATTTTCACATCTGTGCCAAACTTTTCTCTTAAGAACGTTTCACGTTCTACGAAAAATATATTTCGCTCTTTTTTCACTTTTTTTGTTTCACGTGAAACGTGTTGATTAATCTCTTGGACGATTTTCTCTAATTGACGAACATTTAATCCTTCTTTTTCAATGCGTTTCAATAAGGACTTCAATTGTTCTTCATCTTTTATCGTAAGTAAAGTTCTCCCATGAGCCATTGAAAGTTGACCATTTGCAATCATATCTTGTACGAAAGAAGGTAGGCTTAATAACCTAGTATAATTTGCAATGTAAGGTCTGCTTTTACCAAGACGTTTCGCTAATTGTTCTTGCGTTACATTTAGCTCATTCATTAACATCTGGTATGCCATTGCCTCTTCCATAGGATTTAAATCTTCTCGTTGTAAGTTTTCTAACAAAGCAAATTCCATCATTTGCTGTTCATTTAATTGTCTTACAACCGCAGGTACTTTTTCTAAACCAGCCTCTTTCGCAGCACGAAATCGTCTTTCACCTGCAACAATTTCATATCCTTTAATGCTCTTCCTAGCAATTAATGGTTGTAGAATACCGTGTTCCTTAATCGAAATTGCTAATTCCTGAATCGCCTCTTTATTAAAGTGTTTACGCGGTTGATATGGATTCGGCCTTAATTCAGTTACAAGAATCTCCTGAATTGTTTCCTCTTCTTTCACATCTAAATCAGGAAAAAACACATTAATTCCTCTTCCTAATCCTTTAGCCACCTGCAATCACTTCCTCTGCTAAATCTATATATACTTCTGCTCCTCTTGATTTAGCGTCATACTGCATAATAGGTTTCCCATGACTTGGAGCCTCGCTCAAGCGTACATTACGCGGAATAATCGAGCGATATACTTTATCCCTAAAATACTTTTTCACTTCATCTATAACTTGGATTCCTAAATTTGTACGGGCATCCAACATTGTTAACAATACACCTTGAATTGCTAAATTTTTATTTAAATGTTTTTGTACAAGTCGAACTGTATTTAATAGCTGACTTAACCCTTCTAGTGCGTAATATTCACACTGTACAGGAATAATAACAGAATCTGCTGCTGTTAATGCATTAATCGTTAATAACCCTAAAGATGGGGGACAGTCGATAATAATATAGTCATATTCATCACGAACTGGCTGTAATGCTCTTTGCAAACGTACTTCCCGGGAAATAGTCGGTACCAATTCAATTTCAGCACCAGCTAATTGAATTGTAGCGGGTAGAACATCTAAGTTTTCAGTTGCGGTTTTCTGTATAACCCCTTGAACATCTGCATCTTCCACAAGAACGTTGTAAATACATTGATCTAATTCAGATTTTTCAATTCCCACACCAGTCGTTGCATTTCCTTGAGCATCAATATCTACAAGAAGGACTTTTTTACCTACTTGCGCCAATCCAGCCCCTAAATTAACAGATGTTGTTGTTTTTCCAACACCGCCTTTTTGATTAGCAATAGCAATGATTTTTCCCATGATGTCACCTACTTTCAACCTTTCTATCTTATTCTAGTAACAATTACGTTTATTGTAACATGAAATAAAACTTTTTCTTTTACGTCCTTTATTAAACTTCAAAATTTATTTCTAAACTCCTTCTTCATTTAACAAGAAAATATAGTAAAAGAGACCTCTCCAATAGGATAAGGTCTCTAGCACGTCATTATTATTTTTTCTTTGGAATTTTAATTGTAATTTGATAGTACTCATCAAATTCTTCTTCCTCAGAATTAACATTCAAACCACTTTCAGTAACCATTTGTAAAGATTGTCTAATTGTATTCATAGCAATCCTCGTATCTCGACTTACTGCTTTTTGCTTTGCCTTACGCTTCGGTTTCGCTTCCTCTAGTAACTTCGCAATTCGTTCTTCTGTTTGCTTTACATTTAGTTGTTTCTCCACAATTTCCTGTAAAACTTTCAGTTGTAATTCCTCATTTTTTAAAGGAATGAGAGCGCGGGCATGACGTTCTGTAATGCTTTTTTCTAATAATGCACTTTTTATTTCTTCAGGCAACTTTAACAATCGCAACTTATTTGCGATTGTAGATTGTCCTTTTCCAAGTCGTTGTGCCAATGCTTCTTGTGTTAAATTATGTAACTCAATCAGCTTTTGATATGCCACAGCTTCCTCGATTGCCGTTAGTTCCTCACGTTGCAAGTTTTCAATTAAAGCTACAGAAGCTGTCTCTGTATCATTTAAGTTCTTTATAATTGCAGGAACCTTTTCCCAACCTAACTTTGTTGCCGCGCGAAAACGTCTTTCTCCAGCAATAATCTCGTACTTATCATCCTCATATTGCCTTACAACAATCGGCTGAATAAGTCCATGTGTACGAATTGTTAATGCTAGCTCATCAATACGTGCATCATCAAAAACTGTTCTTGGTTGATAACGGTTAGGGGTAATATTTACTATCGGAATTTCTTGTATTTCTTCATATACCTTTTTATCTATCTCTTCATGGCTTTCGTCTTGTAATTCGAATTCGCTCTCTTTATCTCCAAAGCCAAATAAACGAGAAAACGTATTTTTCATACATATTCCACCACCTTTTAGGCCTATTGACTATTCTCCATAAAATGTTTCCTATGAAACATTTACGTTTTCATTTATATAATTTAATCTTACGTCTAATAAGATTTATTTTTCAATAGGTAATTTATTGGGTGTTCCCGGTTTGCGTGGATATTTCTTTGGTGTCTTGCGCTTTTTCTCGATTAATAAAATATTACGTTCACTCTCTTCAAACGGTAATTGGAACGTAGACATCTCTTTTAACTCTCCGCCTAGCACCTCTAAAGCATACTTGCCATTTTCAATTTCTTCGTTTGCTGCTGCACCTTTCATTGCAATGAATGTTCCTCCAACTTTTACAAGCGGTAAACATAGCTCACTTAATACAGAAAGACGCGCAACTGCACGTGCCATTACAATATCGTATGATTCACGTACACCTTCTTTTTTCCCAAACGTTTCAGCACGATCGTGACAAAATGCAACATCACTTAATTCTAACTTTTGTGCTAAGTGATTTAAGAAATTAATACGTTTTTGCAACGAATCTACAATTGTTACTTTTAAATGCGGGAAACAAATTTTTAAAGGAATACTTGGGAATCCAGCCCCTGCACCAACATCGCAAATTGAGAATGGTTTTGAAAAATCATAATAAAAAGCAGCTGTAATGGAATCAAAAAAGTGTTTTAAATATACTTCTTCTTTTTCTGTAATAGCCGTTAAGTTCATTTTTTCATTCCACTCTACTAATGTTTCAAAGTAGATTTTGAACTGCTCTAACTGTCTAGAAGAGAGGGTGATTCCCTTCTCTTCTAGCATAGATTGAAATTGTTCTATGTTCATCTAGCAATATCTCCTTACTATTTATTGGTTCGATACGCGTGCAATTTTTCCTTGTTCTATATACACAAGTAAAATGGAAATATCCGCTGGATTTACGCCAGAAATACGTGAAGCCTGCCCCATTGAAAGTGGACGAACATCTTTCAATTTCTGTCTAGCTTCTGAAGCAATGCTAGAAATCGCATCATAATCAATATCTACAGGGATTTTTTTATTCTCCATTTTCTTCATACGCTCTACTTGCTGTAAAGATTTTTCAATATATCCTTCATACTTAATCTGAATTTCAACTTGTTCTTTAACTTCATCACTTAATTCTACTTCACTTGGTACTAAAAGATGAATATGCTCATATGTCATCTCTGGACGACGTAATAAGTCACTTGCACGTATTCCATCTTTCAATTCACTTCCGCCAATATTGCGAATTAATTCTTGAACTTCAGGACGTGGTTTAATAATAATGCTGCTTAAACGTTCCTTTTCCTGTTCAATTTGTAATTTTTTATTTGTAAATCGCTCATAGCGCTCTTCTTTAATTAATCCAATTTTACGACCAACTTCAGTTAAACGAAGATCAGCATTATCGTGGCGTAATAATAGACGGTATTCTGCACGAGACGTTAATAAACGATATGGTTCATTTGTACCTTTCGTTACAAGATCATCAATTAAGACGCCAATATAAGCATCCTCGCGACCTAAAACAACTTCTTCTTTACCTAAAGAACGGCATGCTGCATTAATTCCAGCCATAAGCCCTTGTCCGGCCGCCTCTTCGTAACCAGAAGTTCCATTAATTTGTCCTGCTGTATATAAATTTTTAATCTTTTTCGTTTCAAGTGTTGGCCATAGTTGTGTTGGCACGATTGCATCATATTCAATTGCATAACCTGTACGCATCATTTCAACATTTTCTAGGCCTGGAATTGTTCTAAGCATGTCACGTTGTACATCTTCTGGTAAGCTTGTGGATAAACCTTGTACATATACTTCTTGTGTATTACGCCCTTCTGGCTCTAAGAAAATTTGATGACGTGGTTTATCATTAAATCTTACTACTTTGTCTTCAATAGAAGGACAGTATCTAGGACCTGTTCCTTTAATCATACCAGAATACATAGCTGAACGATGTAAATTTTCATCTATTAAACGGTGTGTTTCTGTACTTGTATATGTCAACCAACATGGAATTTGATCCATAATAAATTTCGTTGTTTCAAAAGAGAATGCACGTGGCTTATCATCACCTGGTTGAATTTCTGTTTTACTGTAGTCAATTGTATTACTGTTTACACGAGGAGGTGTCCCTGTTTTAAATCTCACAAGATCAAATCCAAGCTCCTCTAAATGCTCAGATAATGTAATAGACGGTTGCTGGTTATTTGGACCACTTGAATATTTTAAGTCGCCCATGATAATCTCGCCGCGTAAAAATGTTCCAGTTGTAATTACAACTGTTTTTGCTGTATATTCTGCACCAGCTTGTGTAACTACCCCTTTACATACACCTTCTTCAACGATTAAACGCTCTACCATTCCTTGGAACAACGTTAAGTTTGGTGTTTCTTCAATTGTTTTCTTTAATTCATGTTGGTAAGAGAATTTATCAGCTTGCGCTCGAAGTGCACGTACGGCTGGTCCCTTACCTGTATTTAGCATACGCATTTGAATATGAGTTTTATCAATATTACGTCCCATTTCTCCGCCTAATGCATCAATTTCACGAACAACAATCCCTTTTGCTGGTCCACCAACAGAAGGGTTACATGGCATGAATGCTACCATATCCAAGTTAATTGTTAACATTAATGTTTTTGAGCCCATTCGTGCTGCCGCAAGACCAGCTTCACATCCTGCATGACCTGCACCGATTACTATGACATCGTATGAACCGGCATTGTATCCCATTGTTTATTCCTCCTAATAATCTCTATCTTTCTACAACTTCACTATATTATTTTCCTAAACAAAATTGAGAGAACAACTGGTCAATTAAGCTTTCATGCACTGTGTCCCCAGTAATTTCACCAAGTATTTCCCACGTTCTTGTTAAATCAATTTGTACCATATCAATTGGTACACCATTTTCAATCGCCTCAACTGCATCACCGATTGTTTTTCCTGCTTGTGTTAATAATCCAATATGTCTCGCATTAGAAACATATGTCATATCTGCAGAATCGATTGTTCCTTCAAAGAATAAATCAGCTATTGCCTTTTCGAGTTCATCTATTCCTTGTTCCTCAATTAAGGATGTTGTAATAACACGATTTCCCGCGGCTAACTCTGTAACACGTTCCATATCAATCGCTTGCGGTAAATCAGTCTTATTCACAATAACAATAAAGTCTTTTCCTTGTACCGCACGGAATAGATCTTCATCCTCATTTGTTAAAGCCTCGCTATAGTTGACAACAACTAATACTAAATCCGCTTGGCTCATCATTTCTTTTGAACGTTCCACACCAATTCGTTCAACAACATCTTCTGTCTCCCGAATACCGGCTGTATCTATAAGTTTAAGAGGTACACCACGCACGTTAACGTACTCTTCAATAACATCACGAGTTGTTCCTGCAATATCAGTTACAATTGCCTTTTTCTCCTGAACAAGACTATTTAATAACGATGATTTCCCAACGTTGGGTCTACCGATAATTGCTGTAGCAATACCCTCACGTAAAATTTTCCCTTGTTTTGATGTTTCTAATATTTTTTCGATTTCCGAACGAACATGCGTCGCTTTCTCAATTAAAATATTATGTGTCATCTCTTCTACATCATCGTATTCTGGATAATCTATATTTACCTCAACATGAGCTAATGTTTCTAATATTTCTTGACGCAAAAGACCAATTAATTTAGATAATCGCCCTTCCATTTGATTAATTGCTACATTCATCGCACGATCTGTTTTTGCTCGAATCAAATCCATAACAGCTTCTGCTTGTGATAAATCGATACGTCCATTTAAAAAAGCACGTTTTGTAAATTCGCCCGGTTCTGCCAATCGTACTCCTTGTGCTAGAATAAGTTGCAATACTTTATTTACTGAAACAAGTCCACCGTGACAGTTAATTTCCACTATATTTTCACGTGTAAAAGTCCTTGGTGCGCGCATAATAGACACCATAACTTCTTCAATAACTTGATTTGTATCTAAATCAACAATATGACCATAATGAATAGTGTGAGAAGGAACCTCTGTTAAATCCTTCCCCTTAAAAATACGATTAACTTTCTCAACCGCATCATCCCCACTTACTCGAACAATGGCAATTGCACCCTCTCCAAGCGCTGTGGAAATCGCAGCAATTGTATCAAATTCCATGTCCTTTCACCTCACTTGCTTATTTATCTCTATTTCAACATGATTATTTCTTTCACTAAATTATTAGGATACCATAACGAACCTATCTACAAAAGAAGAATAACTCATTTTATTATATCCCCATGTAAAAAACACTAAACTTATTCACAGTGGATAAGTTTAGTGTTTTTTAGTTATCCACATCTATTTTCCGCTCAAAAAAACCGGCACTCATTTGAGCAACCGGTCATTTAGGAGATATTACAACATGCCGATGTGGTTCATTTCCTTCAGAAGTTGTATTGATACCTTGATGATTTGATAATGCCTGATGAATAATTTTTCGTTCAAAAGATGGCATCGGTTCTAAAATAACTCTTTTTTTCGTATTAAATACTTGTTTCGCTAATCGATAAGAAAGTGATTCTAACGTACTTTTTCTTTTACTACGATAATTTTCAGCATCTAGTGTAATACCGATATACTGCTTCGTGTTACGATTTGCGACAAGTTTTGTTAAATACTGTAAAGAGTTCAATGTATTACCTCTTTTTCCAATTAAAACTCCTACATCATCACCAGAAATTGTAAATTCAATCTCGCGTCCTTTTACAATTTTACTAATTTCAACTTCCACACCCATATTGTGAATAACATTTCTTAAATATTCTTCACATTCCTGAATTGGATCTTTCTTCAATACAACTTCTACTACTGCAGGACGATTCCCAAATAAACCTAAGAACCCTCTTTTACCCTCATCGACAATATTTATATCTACTCGATCTTTTGATGTGTTTAATTGCCTTAAAGCATCCTCTACTGCCAGCTCGACTGTTTGTCCTTTAGCAGTAATTATACTCACTTGCTTGAGCCTCCAGCTTTGTTAGCCTTAATCTCTGGCCCTTTGATAAAGTACATTTGAGCAATACCAAAGATATTACCAACAACCCAGTAAAGTGATAATGCAGCTGGGAAGTTAATTGCAAAGATTAAAATCATAATCGGCATAAGCCAAATCATCATTGCCATTTGTGGATTTTGACCAGCAGTTCCTGCCATTGCAAGCTTTTGCTGAATAAATGTCGTAATCGCTGCAACAACCGGTAAGATATAGTAAGGGTCTGCCTGTCCTAAATCAAACCATAAAAATGTATGTTTACTAATTTCTGATGTTCTCATAATCGCATGATAAAATGCGAATAAAATAGGCATCTGAACAAATATTGGTAAACAACCGGCTAATGGATTTACACCATTTTTTTGATATAGCTGCATCATTTCTTGTTGTAATTTTTGCTGTGTTGCTTGGTCTTTCGAGCTATATTTCTCTTTTAACTTTACCATTTCTGGTTGTAACGCCTGCATAGCTTTCGTACTCTTCGTTTGCTTAATCATTAATGGTAATAATGCAAAACGAATAATAAGGGTCGTAATAACGATCGCTAAACCGTAATTATCACCAAGCCATGTCGCAAAATACGTGATTAACTGAGAAAGCGGGTATACGAAATATTCATTCCAAATCCCAGTGCTCTTCGATGTAATCGGCTGACCCGTTTCACTACAGCCGGTAGCAATTGCCATTAATGTAATAACCATGGCCAGTAAACCTATTTTCTTTTTCAAAGCCTGCTCCTCCTTGTTTCGGTATGTATATAGTGTAATTCATTTCCTTACGCTACTTTTTTATTCTTTTCATACCAGAGCGTTTAAAGACATGAATTAAGCTTTTCTTTACTTCTTCATATGTCATCTCTGCACAAGGCTTCCTTGCTATTATAACAAAATCTTTCCCAGAATCTATCTCATCTTTTAACTCTGTAATAGCCTGACGGACCATGCGCTTAATTCGATTACGAACTACTGCATTTCCAATTTTCTTGCTAACAGAAAGGCCGATGCGAAAGTTTGGCTGTTCTTCTTTATCTAATTGGTATACAACAAACTGACGATTCGCATTTGATTTTCCTTTTTGAAAAACCGCCTGGAATTCATCATTCTTCTTTATACGATGTTTTTTCTTCATATCAATTGACACTCCTGTATTTCATCAGCGGAAATTCACTATTATTAGAAAAAAAGACCACTGAACGATCAGTGGTCTACGCAGATAATACTTTTCTTCCTTTACGACGACGAGCTGCTAGCACTTTACGTCCGTTCGCTGTGCTCATACGGCTGCGGAAACCATGTACTTTGCTGCGCTTACGTTTATTTGGTTGGTAAGTTCTTTTCATTATATGACACCTCCCTGAGGAATATCTGTTAAAGACAGTCCTATAAATTATAGTTAATCAACTAGGAAAATGTCAATGGTTCTAGAAATTTTCATCAAATATTCATTTTGAACCTATTCACATACTTTTACACAGTACCTATATTTCCTTGTGGATAAATGTTTTTTCACGTTTTTTATATCCACAAACTTTTTTCGCACTTTTACACAGTATATCGTGTTGTGGACAAGTTTATTCCACAAGGTATTGATTTTGTGGATAACTTTCTTAAATTCATTGCTATAGCCACTTTTTTTTGATATTATAGTTGTGTTTTCACTTTGAATAAGTTTTCCACACCTTTATTTTATCCACAGTTTGTGTATAACATGTGGACAGTTTTAATCACATGTGGGTAAATAGTTGTCCACATTTGCTTTTTTTGTCGAAAACCCTATCTCATATACAAACGACGTTTTTAGGTTTTAAAATACGTTTCGTATAAATATACATTTTATATTTATTGGGTTGTACATTTGTTGCGCAACCTTATTCTTTTACCATCTTAGTAAAGGAGGGACACCTTTGGAAAATATCTCTGATTTATGGAATAGTGCCTTAAAAGAATTAGAAAAAAAGGTAAGCAAGCCTAGTTATGAGACATGGTTAAAATCAACAACGGCTCATAACTTGAAGAAAGACGTATTAACGATTACAGCTCCAAATGAATTTGCTCGTGACTGGCTAGAATCTCATTACTCCGAACTAATTTCAGAAACACTATACGATTTAACAGGGGCAAAATTAGCAATTCGCTTTATTATTCCTCAAAGTCAAGCTGAAGAGGATATTGATCTGCCTCCAGTTAAGCCGAATCCAGCACAAGATGATTCAGCTCATTTACCACAGAGCATGTTAAATCCAAAATATACATTTGATACATTTGTTATCGGCTCTGGTAACCGTTTTGCCCATGCAGCTTCATTAGCTGTAGCCGAGGCGCCAGCTAAAGCGTATAACCCACTCTTTATTTACGGGGGAGTTGGGCTTGGAAAGACGCATTTAATGCACGCAATTGGTCATTATGTAATTGAACATAATCCAAATGCAAAAGTTGTATATTTATCATCAGAAAAATTTACAAATGAATTTATTAACTCTATTCGTGATAATAAGGCTGTTGATTTTCGTAATAAATATCGCAACGTAGATGTTTTATTGATAGATGATATTCAATTTCTTGCTGGAAAAGAACAAACTCAAGAAGAGTTTTTCCATACATTTAATGCATTACACGAAGAAAGTAAACAAATTGTAATTTCTAGTGATCGACCACCAAAAGAAATTCCGACTTTAGAAGATCGTCTTCGTTCCCGCTTTGAATGGGGGCTTATTACAGATATTACGCCGCCAGATTTAGAGACACGAATTGCGATTTTACGCAAAAAAGCAAAAGCTGAAGGGCTTGATATACCAAATGAAGTTATGCTTTATATCGCAAATCAAATTGATTCAAATATTCGTGAATTAGAAGGTGCACTTATCCGAGTTGTAGCTTATTCATCTTTAATTAATAAAGATATTAATGCTGATTTAGCAGCTGAAGCACTTAAAGATATTATTCCAAATTCTAAGCCAAAAATTATCTCTATTTATGATATTCAAAAAGCTGTCGGGGATGTTTATCAAGTGAAATTAGAAGATTTTAAAGCGAAAAAACGTACCAAATCAGTTGCGTTTCCTCGCCAAATTGCAATGTATTTATCGCGCGAGCTTACAGATTCCTCTTTACCAAAAATAGGTGAAGAATTTGGTGGACGTGATCATACAACAGTTATCCATGCCCATGAAAAAATCTCTAAACTACTAAAAACCGATACGCAATTACAAAAGCAAGTTGAAGAAATTAATGGTATTTTAAAGTAGTAGCTGAATAGTGTGAATAACTTACCTTGTTTTACGCACAGTCTATCCACATGTAGATAGACTGTTTTTACATCCTTTATAGGAGTTATCCACATATCCACAAGCCCTATTACTATTACTACTATTTTTTTATCTTTATTAATTAAATAAAATCTTATACTTACCGGAGGTTTTTCTTTATGCGTTTTACAATACAAAAAGACTATCTTGTAAGAGGTGTACAAGATGTAATGAAGGCAGTTTCTTCTCGTACAACAATCCCCATCCTTACGGGAATTAAAGTTGTAGCTACTGAAGAAGGGGTTACATTAACAGGAAGCGATGCTGATATTTCTATTGAATCGTTTATTCCAGTCGAAGAAGATGGAAAAGAAATCGTAGAAATTGCTCAATCAGGAAGCATTGTTTTACAGGCAAAATATTTTAGTGAGATTGTAAAAAAACTACCTAAAGACACTGTCGAAATTTCTGTAGAAAATCATTTTATGACAAAAATAAAATCTGGAAAATCAGAGTTTAACTTAAATGGTTTAGATTCTGCAGAATATCCGTTATTGCCACAGATTGAAGAACATCATGTATTTAAGATACCAACAGATTTACTTAAGCATATGATCAGACAAACTGTATTTGCAGTTTCTACTTCTGAAACAAGACCGATCTTGACAGGTGTAAACTGGAAGGTATATAACAGCGAGTTAACTTGTATTGCAACAGATAGTCATAGACTGGCACTTCGAAAAGCAAAAATTGAAGGACATAACATTGCAGATGAATTCCAAGCTAATGTTGTTATTCCAGGTAAGAGCTTAAATGAATTAAGTAAAATTTTAGATGAGTCTGAAGAAATGGTAGATATCGTTATTACGGAGTATCAAGTATTATTCCGTACAAAACATTTATTATTCTTCTCAAGATTGTTAGAAGGAAATTATCCTGATACGACACGTTTAATTCCAGCAGAGAGTAAAACGGATATTTTTGTAAATACAAAAGAATTCCTACAAGCAATTGATCGTGCTTCACTATTAGCAAGAGATGGCCGCAATAACGTTGTTAAATTATCAACTTTAGAGCAAGAAATGCTAGAGATTTCTTCGAATTCACCAGAAATCGGAAAAGTTGTCGAAGAAGTACAATGCGAAAAAGTAGATGGAGAAGAGTTAAAAATATCTTTTAGTGCAAAATATATGATGGATGCATTAAAAGCTTTGGATAGTACAGAGATTAAAGTTAGCTTTACTGGGGCAATGAGACCGTTCTTAATTCGTACAGTAAATGATGATTCAATTATTCAATTAATTTTACCGGTTCGTACTTACTAGGTAAGGAATAAGGGTTGCTAGTTTAAAGATGCTAGTGGCCCTTATTTGATTTTTGGGTATTACTTTCCTAATGCTAGTTTATTTAGTACAATGAAAGAATGAACACTTTCAGAAAGTGAGCGATTTTATGAAACGTATTAAAATTTCAACAGAGTATATTACACTAGGACAATTTTTAAAGTTAGCTGATGTAATTGATACAGGTGGCGCTGTAAAATGGTTTTTACAAGAATATGAAGTGTACGTGAACAACGAACTTGAAAATAGAAGAGGTCGCAAACTATATGCGAATGATGTTATTGAAATTCCAGGAAGCGGAACTTTCCAAGTTCAGGCATAAAGGGGGAGCCCTTTGTTTATTTCAGAAATACAATTAAAAAACTATCGCAATTATGAAAAATTAGAGCTTTCCTTTGAAGATAAGGTAAATGTAATTATCGGCGAAAATGCACAAGGGAAAACAAATTTGATGGAAGCTATTTATGTTTTAGCGATGGCGAAATCTCATAGAACCTCTAATGATCGCGAACTTATCCGCTGGGATGAAGATTTTGGTCAAATAAAGGGGAAATTACAAAAAAGAAACAGTTCTTTGTCTTTGGAATTAAATATTTCGAAAAAAGGTAAAAAGGCAAAATTAAATCAACTTGAACAACAAAAGTTAAGTCAATATATTGGCGTGATGAACGTTGTCATGTTTGCCCCAGAAGATTTAAATCTTGTAAAAGGAAGCCCTCAAGTAAGAAGACGCTTTTTAGATATGGAATTAGGACAAATAGCTCCTGTATATTTGTATGAATTAAGTCAATATCAAAAGGTGCTCACGCAACGAAATCACTTGTTGAAAAAAATGCAAGGGAATAGTAAGAATGAGGAAACGATGTTGGATGTATTTACACTTCAACTAATTGAGCATGGTGCGAAAATACTGCAAAAACGTTTTGAATTTTTGCATTTGCTACAGGAATGGGCAGCTCCAATTCATCGAGGTATAAGCCGTGGATTAGAAGAGTTAGAAATTGTCTATAAACCAAGTGTAGATGTATCAGAATCAATGGATTTGTCGAAAATAAAAGAAGTATACTATGAAAGTTTTCAATCTGTGAAACAACGTGAAATTTTCCGTGGTACGACTTTAATCGGTCCTCATCGTGACGATTTACAATTCTTCGTTAATAGTAAAAATGTTCAAGTCTTTGGTTCGCAAGGACAACAACGAACAACCGCACTATCCCTAAAATTAGCTGAAATTGAATTGATTTATTCAGAGGTTAAAGAATATCCAATCCTTTTGTTGGATGATGTTTTATCAGAATTAGATGATTATCGTCAATCACATCTTTTAAATACAATTCAAGGAAAAGTGCAAACATTTGTTACAACGACGAGTGTCGACGGAATTGAACACGAAACATTAAAAGAAGCGAAAACAATTCATGTAACGAACGGCACTGTAGATTGTGAAATAGATAGGGAATAACCCCTGTTTAAATGGAAAAGTAGGTGATCTTTGTGTCAATGGAACAAAAGCAAATGCAAGAAAATGCATATGATGAAAGTCAGATACAGGTGCTTGAAGGACTAGAGGCAGTTCGGAAACGCCCTGGTATGTATATTGGATCTACAAGTGGAAAAGGGCTTCACCATCTTGTGTGGGAAATCGTAGATAATAGTATTGATGAAGCACTTGCAGGTTATTGTGATGAAATTAATGTTAGTATCGAAGAAGATAATAGTATTCGTGTAACGGATAATGGGCGTGGTATTCCGGTTGGTATACAAGAAAAAATGGGACGTCCAGCTGTAGAAGTTATTATGACTGTTCTCCACGCCGGTGGTAAATTTGGCGGTGGCGGTTATAAAGTTTCTGGTGGTTTACATGGTGTTGGGGCATCGGTTGTAAATGCTCTATCAACAGAATTAGAAGTATTTGTACATCGTGAAGGTAAAATCCATTACCAAAAATACGAAAGAGGTATTCCGGTTGCGGATTTAAAAGTCATTGGTGACACAGATCAAACAGGAACAATAACTCGATTTAAACCAGATCCGGAAATTTTCCAAGAAACAACAGTATACGATTTTGATACGCTAGCAACTCGTATGCGTGAATTAGCGTTTTTAAATCGTAATATTAAATTAACAATTGAAGATAAACGTGAACATAAGCAAAAGAAAGAATTCCATTACGAAGGTGGAATTAAATCATACGTTGAGCATTTAAATCGCTCAAAACAACCGATTCATGAAGAGCCTGTGTACGTAGAAGGTTCAAAAGATGGTATTCAGGTTGAGGTTTCTCTTCAATATAACGAGGGATACACAAATAATATTTACTCATTTACGAATAACATCCATACGTATGAAGGTGGTACACATGAGGTAGGTTTTAAAACAGCTTTAACTCGTGTAATCAACGACTATGGTCGTAAAAATAGCATTTTAAAAGATGCGGACAGTAATTTAACTGGCGAGGATGTTCGTGAAGGTTTAACAGCAATTGTATCAATTAAGCATCCAAATCCACAATTTGAAGGACAAACGAAGACAAAACTTGGGAATAGTGAAGCGAGAACAATTACAGAGTCTGTATTCTCAGAGGCGTTTGAAAAGTTCTTACTAGAAAATCCTAATGTAGCGCGAAAAATTGTAGAAAAAGGTACGATGGCTGCACGTGCACGTGTAGCTGCGAAAAAAGCGCGTGAATTGACACGTCGAAAGAGTGCGTTAGAAGTTTCAAGTTTACCTGGTAAATTAGCTGATTGCTCTTCGAAAGATCCAGCAATTAGTGAAATTTACATCGTAGAGGGTGACTCTGCGGGTGGATCTGCAAAACAAGGACGCGATCGTCATTTCCAAGCAATTTTACCGCTGAAGGGTAAAATTATTAATGTGGAAAAGGCACGCTTAGATAAGATTTTATCAAATGATGAAGTTCGTACAATTATTACGGCGATTGGTACAAATATTGGTGGAGACTTCGATATTGAAAAAGCACGCTATCATAAGGTTATTATTATGACCGATGCCGATGTTGATGGTGCACATATTCGTACCCTATTATTAACGTTCTTCTATCGTTATATGCGTCAAATAATTGAGTGTGGTTATATCTATATTGCACAGCCGCCGTTGTTTAAAATACAACAAGGTAAAAAAATTCAATATGCTTACAACGATAAGGAACTTGAAAAAATCTTAGCAGAATTACCGGCCCAACCTAAGCCAGGGATTCAGCGTTATAAAGGTCTAGGGGAAATGAATCCAACTCAGCTATGGGAGACGACAATGGATCCAGAAGTACGTTCATTACTTCAAGTTTCCCTTCAAGATGCAATTGAAGCAGACGAAACATTTGAAATTTTAATGGGAGATAAAGTAGAGCCACGTCGTAACTTTATCCAAGAGAATGCAAAATACGTGAAGAACCTTGATATTTAAATGAGTAATGACGGGAATCTAAGTATTCCTGTCTTCTACATATAAATCAATGTATGTGTAACGGAAATGTAAGAGGAGGTGCTCGTTGATGTCAGACAATCAACAACAAGCACGAATTCGAGAAATTAATATTAGTCATGAAATGCGTACCTCATTTTTAGATTACGCAATGAGTGTTATCGTATCTCGTGCATTACCAGATGTTCGTGATGGATTAAAACCTGTGCATCGTAGGGTTTTATATGCGATGAATGATTTAGGAATTACAGCTGATAAAGCGTATAAGAAATCAGCACGTATTGTCGGTGAAGTAATCGGTAAGTATCACCCTCATGGTGATTCAGCCGTTTATGAAACAATGGTACGTATGGCGCAAGATTTTAGTCAACGTTATATGCTTGTAGATGGGCATGGTAACTTCGGTTCTGTAGATGGAGATTCAGCAGCTGCAATGCGTTATACAGAGGCAAGAATGTCTAAGATTTCTATGGAATTAATACGTGATATTTCAAAAAATACAATTGATTATCAAGATAACTATGATGGTTCCGAAAGAGAACCGATAGTACTACCAGCGCGTTTCCCTAATTTATTAGTAAACGGTACAACAGGTATTGCTGTTGGTATGGCAACAAATATACCGCCGCATCAGCTTGGCGAAGTAATTGATGGTGTGCTGGCATTAAGTCATAATCCTGATATTACTATCGCGGAATTAATGGAATACATTCCCGGTCCAGACTTTCCGACGGCAGGTTTAATTTTAGGAAGAAGTGGAATTCGAAGAGCTTATGAAACAGGTCGCGGTTCCATTATGCTTCGTGCTAAGGTTGAAATTGAAGAGAAGTCAAACGGTAAACAATCTATTATCGTAACTGAACTACCTTATCAAGTTAATAAGGCACGATTAATTGAAAAAATCGCAGAATTAGTTCGCGATAAGAAAATTGAAGGTATTACAGATTTACGTGATGAATCAGATCGTAATGGTATGCGTATTGTCATGGAAGTACGTCGTGATGCTAATGCAAACGTACTATTAAACAATCTATATAAACATACAGCGCTTCAAACAAGTTTCGGTATTAATATGTTGTCTCTTGTAAATGGGGAGCCACAAGTACTAAATTTAAAACAAAATCTATATCATTATTTAGAGCATCAGAAGGTAGTAATTCGTAGACGTACTGCTTATGAATTAGAAAAAGCAGAAGCACGTGCTCATATTTTAGAAGGATTACGAATTGCTTTAGATCATCTTGATGAAGTTATTACGTTAATTCGTAGTTCAAAAACGGCAGATATTGCCAAGCAAGGCTTAATGGAACGTTTTGGTTTAAGTGAGAAACAAGCGCAAGCGATTTTAGATATGCGTCTGCAACGCTTAACTGGATTAGAACGTGAAAAAATTGAGCAAGAATATCAAGACTTAATGAAGTTAATTGCTGAATTAAAAGCGATTTTAGCAGATGAAGAAAAAGTTCTTGAGATTATTCGTGAAGAATTAACAGAAGTAAAAGAGCGTTTCAATGATAAGAGACGAACAGAAATTACAATTGGCGGTATGGAATTTATTGAAGATGAAGATTTAATTCCTGAACAAAACATTGCGATTACGTTAACTCATAACGGTTATATTAAGAGGTTACCAGCTTCTACGTACAAAACACAGAACCGTGGGGGACGTGGTGTGCAAGGAATGGGTACGAATGATGATGACTTTGTTGAACATTTATTAACAACGTCTACTCATGATCATATTTTATTCTTTACAAACAAGGGTAAAGTATACCGTACGAAAGGATATGAAATTCCAGAGTATAGTCGTACTGCAAAAGGACTACCAATTATTAACCTATTAGGGGTAGATAAGGGTGAGTGGATTAACGCTATTATTCCGATTCGTGAATTTGGTGACGATCAGTTCTTATTCTTTACGACAAAACAAGGGGTTTCTAAGAGAACGCCACTTTCATCATTTGCAAATATACGTACAAATGGTTTAATTGCAATTTCTCTTCGTGAAGAGGATGAGGTAATATCTGTACGTTTAACATCGGGTGATAAGGATATTATTGTCGGGACAAGTAACGGTATGCTAATTCGTTTCAATGAACAAGATGTTCGTTCTATGGGACGTAATGCTGCAGGTGTTAAAGCTATTACGTTGGGCGATGAAGACCAAGTTGTAGGTATGGAAATTGTCGAAGAGGATGTAAATGTTCTAATTGTAACGAAAAATGGTTACGGAAAGCGTACACCGATTGATGAATACCGTCTGCAAAGCCGCGGTGGTAAAGGTCTGAAAACTTGTAACATTACAGATAAGAACGGTAAATTAGTAGCTGTTAAATCTGTTACAGGTGAAGAAGATATTATGTTAATTACAGCGGCAGGCGTTATTATTCGTATGCCGGTTGATCAAATCTCCCAAATGGGACGTAATACACAAGGTGTTCGTCTAATTCGATTAGAGGAAGACCAAGAGGTAGCGACGGTAGCAAAAGCACAAAAAGATGAAGAGGAAGAAACGAGTGAAGAGGTTTCTTCAGAAGAATAAGAGAGGGGATTTTCCCTCTCTTTATTTTTTTATAATAATACTTGCATAGGGAAGAGAAAGCCTATATAATAGGCAGAGTCAGCAAATGAGAGATACAACTTATCGAAAAAACTTGTTGACGAAAATAATATACTATGATATATTATAAAAGTCGCTGAAACGCGATGTTGAACTTTGAAAACTAAACGAAACAAACAACGTGAAACGTCAATTTTTATTTTAGATGCTAGACAAACTAACTTTATTGGAGAGTTT